>QIGL01000013.1 GCA_003228915.1 Acidiferrobacteraceae bacterium | reverse complement strand
CTGAGCGAAGCGAGGAAATGCTGAATGAAACCCGAAGGGGTTCTACAGTGGGCGGGAATGCAATAGGATTGTCTGGAACAATCCTTGCCATAGAGTCGTCCACTGCGGTCGAGATGACAATTGATCAGAGCTTTCTTATAATTGTTAAGAAGGCCTCTACAAATCAATTACACAAGCATCATAACCAAAATTCCGAACGCTTTTGATCACCTCTGAGGCCTGGATCCGGGCGGGGTTGTAGTAAATTAGTACAATTTGACGGGTTACCGGGCTTTGCCAGGGCGCAACAATACCCGGAACCAGCCGCAAATTTTCATCAACCTGCAGCCAGCCAGCTTCGGTCATACAACCTTTAAAATAAATAAAAAGACCTGGCAGCAACTTCTTGGCACTCCTTCGATATCAGGACATTACCTGGTTATCATGATAGGCTTTTTTTTGAAAATTGCGAGCGGAGTTTACAACTATATAGTTTAATCAGGATTGCACATAAAACTGGCTAGTTTTTATTTTTCGCCAACACTTCCAGCGCCCGCACTGCATGGGTAAAACCCTGTTCGGCAGATCGCTTCCATAAATTGATGGCCGTTTTCCAGCTTTGGCCGACGCCCTCGCCACTGGCATAGAGCATGCCTAAATTAAATTGTGCCGCCGCATCACCTTGTGTGGCTGCCTGTCGCCACCAGCGTGCAGCGACCACCATGTCTTTGGAAACCCCGTAACCATTAGAATACATGAGGCCAAGATTAAACTGGGCATCAGTATTCCCATTCAGTGCTGAGGTGCGCCACCATACCACCGCTTCCCCGGTGTCTTGTTTGACGCCGATTCCTTTGGCAAAGGCGACACCCATATTGTACTGGGCCTTGCTGTGGCCCTGGTTGGCCGCTTTTCTGAAAAACTGTAGCGCAGCTTTGATATCTTTTTCTACAATACTGTCATTAAGCATTAGCGATGCCAGTTCATACTGGGCATTGGCATGGCCTAGTTCAGCTATATTGCGCCAAATAATAGAGGCTGTTTCCGTGTCTCCCTTGTTGTAGGCTGATCGCCCATCCAGGTAGAATTTCTCTAAGGCACCCAGTTTTGTAATATCTTTATTAACGGTGGCAAAGCTGGATTTCTGGATCAGAATTTCATTTGTATTTTGGGCTTGAGCAAAGGCACTAATTGGCCATATAATCACATAAGCCACTGTTATAAATAGAAAATATAGCATGGTATACCGCGGTAAGACCGGAGACTGCGCCTGGGTACACTGATTTGTGTTAGCTTTAAACTTAAGATTTCTCATAACGACACCTGGCAATGTTTTGTTACGAATTACACATGGAAGTTGCAAAAGCCATGCCAGAATTCGACACAATTATTAAGAAGACCGGCAGTTTTTGATATAGTTTAAGTGGCCACACTTGTTCGCACACTGTGCTTCGGTGCTTACATGTGGAGGTCGGGTTTGTTGATGTTGGGCGTACTTGCTGCGAGCAGGTGTATACTTAAGCCTGAGAATTAATTAAAAAAATAAGAGTAGAGCAACGTCATCATGATGGTTCGAATTTTCAAACACTATGTCCCGACCCCCTTGCTGATACTGGCAGGTATTGAAATCATCATATTTTTCTCGTCCGTTTATGCTGGTTCATACGTTCGTTTCCTGGACGCTGCCGGTAGTAGCGAACAGGCTGTAAAAGCACACATTGGCCCATTGTTACCACGGGCAATAACAATTTCATTTGTACTGGTTGTCATTATGGCAACGTTGGGTATGTATGCCCGCGAGATAAGAGAGGGAGACTGGGGATATTACTCGCGTTTTATGGCGAGTTTTGTCATTGGTTTTATCTCCATGACCTTTATTTTTTATGCCTTTCCAAGTTTATTACTGGGTCGTGGTGCATTAGCGTTGTCTTTCATGATTGCCTTCGTGGCCACTGCCATTGTCAGGTTCATTTTTTTATCCCTGATTGATTCAGAGGCAATAAAAAGGCGCGTGCTGGTCCTGGGAGCAGGGAGTCGACCGGCCAAACTCGGGATGTTGCTGGGAGAAAAAACTGCCGAGCACAGATTTCATTTGGTTGGATATGTGCCCCTGGATGGTGCCCACACGAGCATAAAGGCTAATTTACTCCTGGACAAACGTTTGCCTTTGCTTTCTATTGCACAAAAAAATCGCGTCGATGAAATTGTTGTTGGTGTCAGGCAGCGACGAGGCGGAACCTTGCCCATGGGAGAATTGCTCGAGTGCCGGATGGAAGGAATCAAGGTAATCGATTTATCAACTTTTTTCGAGCGGGAAACAGGCAGGTTGCAGCTTGAATCACTTAACCCGAGCTGGATAATTTTTTCTGAAGGATTTGATCGCGGCAATATAAGAAATACGGTCAAACGGACATTTGACATTACTGCAAGCTTGTTGATCCTGTTTCTTACCTTGCCGATAATACTGCTTGCTGTGGTGATGATAAAGCTTGAAAGTCGGGGCCCGCTTTTTTACAAACAAGCCAGGGTCGGTGAGTGTGGCAAACCTTTTGATGTTTTGAAATTCAGGAGCATGCGGGTCGATGCCGAGAAAGAAGGCAAGCCGCAATGGGCAAAGAAAAATGATGATCGTGTTACAAGAGTGGGTAAAATTATCAGGCTCATACGCGTTGACGAGTTACCACAAATTTTTAACGTGCTGGTTGGTGATATGAGTTTTGTCGGGCCCAGACCAGAGCGCCCTTTTTTCGTAAAACAACTGGCAAAAGAAATTCCCTATTACTCCACGAGGCATAGCGTTAAACCAGGAATTACCGGGTGGGCGCAAGTAAGGTATCCATACGGTGCTTCTGTTGAAGATGCCAAAGAGAAACTACAATATGATCTTTATTATGTAAAAAACCATACCTTGTTTCTTGATATTATTATTATGTTCAACACTGCACAGGTTGTGCTATTTGGGCAGGGCGCGCGCTAGATACTCATACTGTTATCTTAACTTCTTATTTTCGTGCTTTCAGCGGATCCATTGGTGAATTATACCAGTTCACAACCTGGCCATCGAAAAAATAAATTCTTGATAAGCCGTAATCCCAGGTATCATTTGATTTTTGGGTGGGCTTACCCTGGATACGCAGCACCAGTTCCTTGGTTGATCCGATTACAAAAAAACTGGAACGATTTATGTTGAGCGTATCTGCAAGTACAAATAGTGGGTCGTCAAGTGAAATTTCCCAGCTGACAACCCTGCCGTCAGTAAAGCGTACTTTTGACTTCCCGTAATACCAGGTCTCTCCCTCTGTGCGGGTTGGCGTACCCTGGGCGTCGTGGACTTGACCTAGCGTAGAACCGTAAGAAAAATATTTTTGATCTTTTGTAGACTGAGGAATAGTTATATTTTTTTCTACATTATTACCTGACTTATTAATGTCGCCAGTGAGTTCACTGTACTGCTCGGGCGGCAATTTTTCCCATAAAGGGTCAGCTTCCTGCAAAGTATCTGTTTGATTAATATAATTCCAGCCAATAACAGCAGTCACAACCAATAAGAAGAGTGTGATAACTCGACGACCAGTACTATTACTTTTTTCACTACCCGCAGGATCTAATGGCGCTTCAAAATTGTTAGAAAAATTGTCAGTGACAGTATCTTTGCTTGTCTCAGATTCGATAATGACTTCTATTGGTTCCGGAACTCTTTTTTCCAGGGTTGGTAAAGAACCATGTTTCTTGTAGTAGGTAGAAAAAAATGCATAGGCCAGGTTGATTTCTTTAAGTTTATTTTCAGCAATCGAGAGTTTCCCCGGGTTATCCTGGAGACGATCGGGGTGCCAGGTATTAGCCAGTTTCCTGTATTGCTGCTTTAACTGATCCCACGTGCAAGGGGCGTCAATATTCAATGTCCGATAGTGACGGGATGATGTGCCAGGGCTGCTCATGGATATGTTTTCAAAGAAATAATATGTAGATAGTTTATAGGCGTTTTTATGAACAAACTCCAGTCCCATGATGTTACGCAACAATATGGGCCGTTTTTCTTGGTAAATCCCGTGCTTAAATGGCTTAAATTCAGGGGCCAACTTGAATATGACCCGGAAAATGTATGCTTCTTGATGATCTGTAACTATGAACAGTGTTATTTTGCAGTAAATTACTGCAAAAAAAACAGATATTTTTATCGAAAAAAGGAGGATAATCATGCCCGGCACGTTATTGGATGCATTCAATCTGCTCCATGGGTTTTGCGTGCCACTATTTCCTCTGGGGAGGGGTCATGTAAGCTGTATGTAAGTATAAATCAGGTACAATTTGTGCATATTACGTGGTTGTGGCTTAAATATTGATAGAAGATGACCAAAATGGGTGCTAGAACCGCAAAATTGGCTTAAATGGTAATAATTGATTTAAAGCTTGGGAGGGGTGCACGTAAATTACAGGCTAACACGCCTGGGTTACTGCTTCCTGAATTGTAAATTTGTAATTAAATTGTAAAAAAAGACAAGTATAATGAATATTAACCAGAATATTTATAGTAGAATAACCCTTAAGGTAGCGATACTTCTGTTAACGGCCACCCTCGGCGCTTGTGCGTCTACGCCTGAAGAAGGCCTTGCAGAAGCAACGGCTGGTGGAAAGTCAGTGGCACAAAAGCAGCAAAATCAGCCGAATATTACTTTTAGTCAGAAACAGTACCTGATTGGCGTTGATGACGTTATCCAGGTGAGTGTCTGGCGGAATCCAGAGTTGACTGTAACCGTACCCGTGCGACCTGATGGCAAAGTGTCATTGCCGCTCATTGGTGATGTTCGGGCTGGCGGGTTGCCGCCCATGGTAGTTGCAGCAAATATAGAAAAAAAATTAAAGAATTATATCCGTAGTCCAAAAGTGGCAGTGATTCTTACCCAGTTAAAGAGCCATGAATATCTGACAAGGATCAGGGTTACAGGTGCAGTTCGGACGCCGTCCTCGATGCCTTACCGGCAAGGAATGACGGTGCTTGATGCCTTGCTACAGGCAGGGGGTGTAAATGATTTTGCTGCTGCCGGCAGGTCAAAGGTATACAGAAAAGTAAATGGCAAAGTTCTGGCCATCAAAGTGGATCTGGATGACATTCTTAATGAGGGTGCACTGGAGACTAATATAGTATTGGTGCCTGGAGATGTATTGACTGTACCGGAACGACTGTTTTAATAAATTTTTTAGTTTAATTAATTTTAATAATTAACTAATAAGACAATATAGGAATAAATTTAATCGTGGTTAGTATACCTTTTGAACAAGTTATACGATTGTTTCTAAGCGAGGCATTCATCTACAGAAAAGCCATTGTGGCTACTTTCGTGATAGTGAGTCTTTCCTTGCTGGTAATCGGTACGGTATGGCCAAAAAATTATACTGCCAAGACCACCATTATTGTCGATGAAAAGAATATTATTGACCCGTTATTGGCGGGTCGTGCCGTCGCAACTGATGTGACTGCTTATAAAAAACTGGCCTCCCAAATTTTGTTTAGCCGAAGAACACTTCTCAAAATTCTTGATACAGGTGGCTGGTTAGAGAGCAACCCCTCTGATCTCGATATTGAAAAAATGAGTGAACGCGTCATGAAAAGAACCCGGATCGTGGGCGCTGGCCGTAACCTGGTAAGAATTGAGTACACCGATATTGATGCGGTAAGGGCTTACAAAGTAACTAAAAAATACGGCGAGCTCTTTATTAATGATAGCGTCATATCAAAAGAAGAAGAAAGTCGCGCAGCATTTGAGTTCATTAACAAGCAGGTGGGCGAGTATCACGCAAAGTTAATTGATGTTGAAACGAAAATAAAAATATATCGAAGTGAAAATCCTGATGCTCGTCCCGGTGATGAAGCCCAGGTAGGCGCCAGAATAACCGAACTAAGAGAATCTATTCAGAAAACAAGCCTCGACTACCAGGAAGCAAAAATAAAACTGATCTCACTGGAAAAACAACTTTCTGGTGAGGCGGATATCACGATAAGCCTTTCGCGCGAAGGACAAATACGATCCAGGATGGCCGACCTTAATAGCAAGCTCGATACATTACGATTAAATTACCACGAGACTTACCCCGATATTGTTCGTGTTAAAGAGCAAATATCACAACTCAGGAGTACCATTGTGTCTGAAAAAGGCAGGCGTCTTAAAGCAAAGGCCCAGGCGAAAGCAGGCGGAGAAACCTATGTTGACGAGGGTATCAGCTCCAGCCCCCTTTACGAAAAACTGAGAGCCGGCATTTCCGAGACTAAAACTGAAGTAGAAACACTAAGAACAAGGCTTAACGAGAGAAAGGCTCGCATGGCAAATGAACTTGACCGTTCAAAACGAATACAGGGTGGCGAAGCCACCATGGCTGAGTTAACACGGGACTACCAGGTCAACCGGGATATCTACCAGGACTTGTTACGTCGCCGGGAAAATGCCCGGGTATCCATGAATCTTAATCGTGACAGACAGGAAACTGTGATTAAAACCCAGGAACCTGCAGTGATCCCATTGCGCCCCAATGGGTTGCGATTTATTCATTTCGTGATTGGCGGCATAATATTTGGCTTTGCGTTACCGCTTGGCGTTCTTTATGGATTTCAACAAATCGATCCCAGGATTCGTATTAGCAGTTCCATTACTGAAAAAAATAATATTCCGGTTATTGCCCATATACCGCATATGTCAACACCAGCTGAGACTGCCACCGTACTGGTTAACCTGAGGTATATAGTGCTGACTATTTCAGTGACAGGTGTTATTTATATCGCAATCTCTGCGCTCAAGTTGGCCGCGGTGATTTGATATGAGCAAACTTGAAAAAGCGCTGGAAAAAGCCCGTACTGACAGGAAAAATCAATTAACTGTTGTCAACAATGTTGTTGATGAAGAAGTCGTGCCTGTAACAGCAGCATCTTCAGAAATTTCCAATACCAGACGCAGTTCCGATCTCGAGTTGCGCGAGAGCAAAACCCGAGAAATTGCTTTGATGGATGACGCTGACTTTCTGGGCGATAACGAGCTGGCGTTACGAAGAATTATTCATTCGGATATGGATAATGGCAAAATCGCCAATAGCTTCAGAGAGCTTAGAACTAAAATTCTTCACAAAAGCAAGGGTGCCAATCGAACAATTATGGTGACTTCACCTACTTCCCGGAGCGGAAGTAGTTTCGTGTCAGTAAATCTGGCAGCAGCTTTTTCTTTTGATGAGAGCAAAACTTCATTACTCATTGACTGTAATTTAAAATCACCCGGGTTAAGTAAACTTTTACCAAATGGTAGTCAACTTGGGTTAACTGATTACCTGGAATCAGTTGAGGTAGATGTGGGTGATATTATTCACTCTACCGGTATCAAACGCTTGCGCATCGTACCCGCTGGTGAAAAACGTGAAACGTCTACCGAGTATTTTACGTCGGTCAAGACAAAAAGAATGCTTAACGGCATGGCTGAACGTTATCCCGATCGTTACATTGTACTTGATTCGCCACCAATACTGGAATCCGCCGATACCCACATTCTCTCGGAGTTATGTGATTATATATTGCTGGTTGTGCCTTATGGCAAGTACTCGCAGAGCCAGGTCAGGGAAGCAATTAAGTCTTTGGATGCAGCAAAATTAATTGGTGTTGTTTTTAATAATGAGCCGGTTATTCCAAAGCTTAACTGGAAAACACTTATCCCAAGGTTGTCGGATTTCTTCAAAAAGAAGGTCAATCAACCTACAATAATGTAAAGAAAAAAATGTCGATAAGTCCCCGGCGCTCAGCGGTTGCTACTGCCGTAGTGTTTAGCCTGTTGCAGACCCCACAAGTAGCTAATGCCGTTGAGTACGGATACCTGGTCGGTGGCGACATCATACAGAGCGATAATATTGGTCGCAGGCCTAGTAATACACAGTCTGACACGATTTTTCGGCTTCGGGGTCAATATGACCTGGTTGAATTTAATCCGAATTTTGATGCCAATGTCTCTTTGAGGGGCCAATATGATGATTACGTTGAGAATGCAGTCTTTCAGGATCGTGGGTATTTTCAGGGAGCGGGAAATCTATTATGGCGCGTACTGCCTGGCAGGCTTAATTATACAGTTCAGAATGTTTTCCGACAGACCCTGATTATCTCAAGTCAAAATGATACGCCAAACAATACCCAAAATACCAATGTCTTTGCTACAGGGCCGGATATAATTTTAGGTACACCTGCGACAAATAGCATTGAAGTAGGCACCAGGTATATCAGGAATACCTATGAAGTACTGCCAACAAACAGTACGCAGTATCTCTCCACAATAAGATTTATCCATAAAAGCTCGCCTAACAGGGCTTATTCGGCTAACTTAGAGGTATGGGATATTAATTATGATAATAAGCGATTAATAGATTCGCGGGTTTTTAATTATATTCTACAAATTGACAGGGCAAATCCTACGGGGAACCTCTCTATTGGTCTCGGATATTCGGTTTTAAAAAGAGAGGGTTTTAAGGATACGAGTGGTCCACTGGGCAGAATTACAATGACTAGACAAATCAATAGCTCAAATGCTGTAGATTTATCATTCATAAGTCAGTTTTCGGATGCGGGTCAGTATTTTTTGGGAAATGCTCAGTTAGGCCGGGGCAATCAAGTCGGGGACGTCGCGCCTGGCGCAATACTATACCTGCAGACACTGCGCTTTGGATATAACAGAAACAATGTATTTGGTAGCCAGATACTTACCTTGGCAAGATCAGAATATAAATACAAAGAAGTGACCCCAGGTCTGGTCTTTAACGACAGGACGATCAATCGAGGGACGTTCCGTATGAGTCATAATTTCTCACCAGCTCTAATTGGAGCAATGGACTTGAGATTTGCTCAAACTGAGTATGTGGGTACAGACCGAATTGATAATGATGCCTCTCCCCGGGTATGGCTACAGAATTTTGTATCATTAAATACTAGTTTGAGATTTCAATACACCAGAAACGTTCGCCAGAGTACAGTAGATAGAAATAGTTTTACTGAAAATGTTTATATGATTACAATTGAGTACAACAAAGGAATTATCAACAACGGTTTTGCTGCCAACGGGTTTGCACAGTAATGTATCTTGAATTTTTCAAATTGAAGGAACAGCCATTTCAGCTAACACCTGATTCGGATTATCTGTACATGAGCCATGCCCATACCCGCGCCATGGCATATATGGATTATAGCACCTGGAACAGCGAGGGTTTTGTTGTCATTACTGGCGGCGTTGGTGCTGGCAAAACAATTTTACTTAAAAAGTTTTTGACTGAGCTAACAAGCAATGTCGTTGTTGCTAAAATATTTCAAACTCAGCTGGATGAAGTTGAATTCCTGCAGGCAGTACTTGTTGAATTCGGCTTAAATCCTTTTCGCGCTAAAAAAGTTGAGCTTATGGATATGCTTAATACTTTTTTAATCGAAAATTATGCCGCCGGTAAACAAATTGTTTTGTTGATTGACGATGCTCAAAATTTGAGCCCGAGAGTTCTGGAAGAAGTCAGGATGTTGTCCTGCCTGGAGACCAATAAAGAAAAGATATTGCATATCATATTACTTGGTCAGCCAGAATTAAATCATGTAATCGAATCGCCTGAGCTTGAGCAGCTGTTGCAGCGTGTGAGGTTACGATTCCATATTAGTTCGCTGACAGAGTCTGAAACAGAGCACTATATCGATCACCGTATGAAAGTGGCGGGCGCAAAGAACAAAAAAATATTTTCCAGCGATGTTTATTCTGCGATTCACAGGTTTACCGGGGGCGTTCCTCGTCTGGTTAATAGCCTGTGTGATACAGCCCTTACATGTGCATATGCCGATGATCTTGAAAAGGTTAATGTAGATACGATCAAAATAGCTGTTGAGGAGCTGCAGTGGGTTCCTTACTCAGAGCGCAAGGAAAAAAGCAGGAAGGTTGCAGACAAGAATAAAGTTAATGTCGAAGACGTATCGCAATCACCAGTTTTAAGCGCAGGAATGCAACTCACGATAGAAAAAAATACAAAAGCATTAAACGCACTCAATGAAAGGCTGATTAAACTGGAGAAGTATTTACCTGCAACAAATAATGCCGCAAAAGAATTGGCAATAATCAGCAGGGCGCTTGACGAGATATCAAGGAAGCTCGGGTTGGAAAAACAATCAATGGCCCCGAAGAAAGCCAAATCAGTCGGCAGATAATAGCACAACAATAAATTATAATTCGTGCACTAAAACGAAAGACTTCAGTTGAATATTGATGTGTTTGGCGGTAAGCGATAACCAAACGAAAGAATTTATTTGAATATTAGATGTCAACCCCATGAATTATAAATCTAAATGCAGCAAGGTTTATCTAATAGTTACAATAGACACGGAATGTGATCATGGCCCGGACTGGGCCAGGTCCTTACCACTCACGTTCGACTCAATCAATAAAGGTCTCCCTGAACGTCTGCAGCCTGCCTTTGAAAGTATTGGCGTGATACCAACCTATTTATTGACTGTTGAAGTAATGGAGGATCAGGAAAGCGTTCAATCCCTGAGGAATTTAAATGGTAACCATGAATTTGGAACGCATTTGCATGCAGCCTTTATTGAGCCAGAAAAAAAATTTCATGATTATGCCGGGATTGATAGCCCGGATTTTCAATGCAGTTATGCGCCTGAGGTAGAATATAAAAAACTGGAAAATTTAACAAAGTTATTTGTTGATAACTTTGGGTATCAACCCGCCAGTTTTCGGGCAGGCAGGTTTGGAGCTTGCGCTAACACTATTGAATCATTGCAAAAACTGGGATACCTGGTCGACACAAGTGTAACGCCCCACATATTATGGGAGGAGCCTAACGGACAGGTAGACTACCGCAGGGCACCGGAACAACCCTATTTTCCTGCCAGCGGGAAGCTGATCGAAGCGGACTCTCAGACCAGCAAGGGCCTGCTTGAAATACCGGTGACGGTAAAAAAAAGATTTCTGCGTGGGCCGCAATGGTTCCGGCCCTGGTTTTCCTCCATAGGAAAAATGAAAAAAGTCGTCCGTTATCATCTCAATAAATATAGGGATAATCATGTTATTGTCATCAATATGATGTTCCATTCAATGGAAGTTATCCCAAAGGCTTCGCCGTATCCGCAAACACTGAACGAAGTGTCAGGCTTTATTGACGATATGCAAAATGTCCTTAATTGGTGCAAAGGAGAGGGTATAGAATTTAGTAGCACGAAGGACTTCTACCACGCATTCAAGAAAAATAATTAGTTATAATTCTTAGATAACAATAAAATATCAGCGCCATCATTATTCCAAAATATGCATAGTAAATTAATCAGGAGCGACCTTTTATGAAAGAAGGAAGCGGGCTTAACAAATTATTTATGCATATAAAGAATTACTCTTTAGGGAGTATTCTTGTTACAGGCGCCGGATTTATTTCATTCCCGATTTTTACCCGCTTATTATCAACTGATGAGTATGGACTATTAAGCCTGGTTGCAGTCACTTTAACTTTCCTGGTTGCTGTGGGAAAACTCGGATTACAAAACCCAATTGTTCGTTTTTATTCTGATGCGGAATCAGGAAAAGATGGCATAGACCTGAAAAAGTTCTACGCGACCGTAGTTTATGGCATGTTAGGAATAGGTACAATTGCAACCCTGATATGGTTGTTCATTGTTTATGTCTCACCAGATTCCTGGTGGAATGATCCAAGGCTAAAGGCACTTTTCACCATAACTGCAATTCTGGTAATTATAAGAATAATGGAAAGCGCATTTGCCAATATTTTCAGAGCGCGCCAGCTAAGCAAGAAACTTGTCACATATCGTGTCATTAGAAAGTACTCAATACTTACCGGGGTAGTAATTACCCTGTATTTTATCTCAAGAGATTTAATTGGCCTTTATTCAGCAACTATTGTTGTTGAATTGGCTGCAGTAATTACGCTTTCGGTTTTGGTTTTAAAAAATGTTAAATTATCAATAAAGGAATTCAGCCCGGCACTGCTAAAGAAAATGCTAATTTTTGGCATTCCGCTTGTGGGTTATGAACTGGCATGGACGCTACTAAATATTGGCGACCGCTATTTAATACAGGTCTATCTGGGCGCATCACAGCTAGGTGTATACGCGGCAGCTTACAGTTTATGTGATTACGTCAGGATTATCGTAATTATGTCCTTATATCAGGCGTTGCCACCCATCTATATTCGTATGTGGAATGAAAAAGGCGAGGCAGCAACACGGGCGTTTGTAGAAAAATCATTATTTTTTTATATATTGGTAGGCTTTCCGGTTATAGCCGGTCTATCGGTTGTAGGCCCCGGCCTTTTAACACTACTTGCTTCAGAAAAGTACAGCAGTGGTGCGGTCATTATCCCTTATGTAATAACAGGAATGGTAATCAATGGCAGTGTGGCTTTTTTTAGTGCTGGCCTCTATATCCATAAAAAAGGGAAAATATTAATGCTGATTACCATGGTAACTGCAGCAGTCAACGTGGCTCTTAATGTCGTACTGATTCCAGAATATGGGATCACTGGTGCTGCCATCGCAACCCTCATTAGTTATGTGCTATTGGCAACGGCTAATAAAATGGTTTCTTCAAAAATATTGAACATCGAAATACCATGGATCCCGATTTTTAAATTTGGGTTTTCAGCGTTCTTGATGTATGCAGCAATAACGCAAATTGTTACCAGCAGTCCATTGCTTACACTTTTATTACAGATGGTCCTGGGTGGGATAATATACGCAATTTCTGTATTTGCTATTGATGCACAGATCAGGAATATAACAAAAGATTACTTCTACAAAATCAGGAATCGCTAGTTAATGGGAATTCTCAAAAAACTGGTAAAAAAGATTTGGGCCAACAGGTTTTTCTGGAATATTGTTGGCTGCTATTTCAGGAGGCCTGGCGTGGTTGTGCTCATGTACCATCGCGTGGGTGACAAGGATTCGCTTTTCCCGAGCCAGGATATGGAAAATTTCAGAGCACAAATGCTTTGGATAAAAAATAATTGTAATGCGATAGCGCCTGGTAAATTCCAATGGGCAGTTAATCAACCGCGTAGCAGTAAACCTTATGTACTAGTCACCTTTGATGATGGTTACAGGTGTTGTTACGAGCAGGCATACCCAGTCCTGGAAGCGTTATCGATACCTGCGATTGTTTTCCTGGCGACCCAGCCACCAGACGAAGGCGGACTCATATGGACAGAACAGGTTTTTTGGGCAGTTTATCAATCCAGTAAAACCGAGGTATATTTACCATGGGAAAAAGATGAAAAATTAAAGTTAACCACAAAAGAAGATAAAAAAAACATAGTGACCAGGGCAAAAAACCACTTAAAAAAACAATCAAATAAACATAGACTGGAATTATTAAAGCTTTTTTATGAAAACCTTGGCGTAACTGACCAGCCAGAATTGGAACGGCAAATGTTAAGCTGGCAGGAAGTGCGTGATTCATCAAACCTGATCACCTACGGCGGACATACGCATACACACCCGATCATGTCGAGTATTGATACTCAACAATTAGAACATGAAATAAAATATTGTCGGGATCGGATAGCAGAAGAAACAGGCATAATGCCTAAATATTTTGCTTACCCCAATGGTTCTACAGAAGATTATAATGACAATAGCATTCGTGTGCTGGACAAGTATGGTTTTGAGCTCGCCTTCACAACCAATGAAGGTATTAATTACCGGCAGACAAACCTGATGGAAATAAAAAGAATACCCACAGGCGCTGACAACATAGAAGACTTTGTCTGGCTCTTGTCAAGAGCCACTGGATAATATAATGACAGAATCAATATTTTGGATATCGGCCAGTTTCATTGTCTATACCTATGCTGGTTACCCGCTAATTATATGGTTGTTGGCAAAAACCAGAAATGAATTACACCTGGACATCCATATACAACAGGAATGGCCTGCCGTTACCATTGTTATCCCCGTCTATAATGAAAGAGGCCACGCTGAAAAAAAGATTAATAATATTAATGCGCTTGATTACCCCAAGGACAAGTTAAGCATGATGTTTGTATCTGATGGTTCGACTGACGATACAAATGAATTTCTTGCTAAAATCCCACAAGTGAAATGTATTACTTATCCCGAGCGACAAGGAAAACCTACTGCATTGAATGTGGCTGTTGAAAATGTAAGTTCTGAAGTAATTGTGTTCACCGATGTTCGGCAAGAGGTTGACGTACTGGCCGTAAAATATCTTGTTGCTCGCTTAATGCAGCCGGGGATAGGTGCAGTCAGTGGCGAACTTAATCATAAGGTATCGGATTCAGGCATTGGTAAGAATGTAGGCCTGTATTGGCGATACGAAAAATGGATCAGGAAATCTGAAAGTAAGGTTTACGCCACTTCAGGCGTGACGGGTGCACTGTATGCAATTCGAAAACAAGATTATATCCCATTAAGAAAAGAAACCTTGTTAGACGATTTTGAAGTACCAATGCAGATACTTGCGACTGGCAAACGAATCGTGCTGGAAACTAATGCAAAGTTATATGATATTTCACAAGAAGATATTGCTGGTGAAAAAATTAGAAAAATCAGGACATTAACAGGAAATTACCAATCATTTTCGTGGAACCCATGGCTTTTCTCGCCCTGGAAAAACCCGATATTTTTCCAATTCATATCACATAAAGTCTTCAGGTTAATTGTGCCTTATACAATGGTGACAGCATTTTACGGTTCACTCATGTCATCGGGCTCGTTTTACCTGTGGCTTGTAATATTACAAAGTATATTTTATTTTCTGGGCCTGGCGGGCATGTATTCAACTGCAATCAGAAATAATAAAATTGTAAGCTTCATAGTTGTTTTTATGCAGTTAAACAGTTCTGCTGTTATCGCATTAAAACAGTTTTTGTTTAACAAGGTACAAGTAAAATGGGAGAAAGCATGAAACGCTTCTCCACGCTTATGTACCATGCACTTTATGCTGACGAGGAAGAACTGTCGTTAATCGATCAGGAGGATCGTCCGTATGCAATATCAACGTCAGAATTCTGCGCCCAACTGGATATACTAAATGATAATAATATTAAAGTATTATCGCCAGATGAAGTTTACAAAGCTACCAGTGATAAATTTAAAAATAACAGCGTATTACTCACATTTGATGATGGCCATAACAGCTTTTATTATCATGCATATCCAGAACTAAAAAAAAGAAACATGAGCGCAATATTTTTTATTACTAGTGATTTAATAGATAAAAAAAAGGAATTTTGTAACTGGTCACAGCTTAAAGAAATGCATGAAACAGGTATGAGCATCCAGTCCCATGGGCAGACCCATAAATTTATATCGGATCTGAATGCAGAATCAGCATTTACAGAATTACAATTATCGAAAAACATTATTGAGAAAAATGTTGGTAACAATGTCACCTCGATTTCCTTCCCTGGTGGTCGTTATCAAGCGAGAGATATTACCAATGGAGTGAAAGTTGGTTACAAAATGTTCTTTACTTCAGATATTGGAACAGGAATTAAAGGAGATAATAGAAAAATTATCCCGAGGCTGGCACTGAAAGGATTAACTAGCAGAAATAAATTTCTTTTATTGGCACAAGGAAACTCAATTGAAATTTATAAACAAAAAATAATAAATAAGCTGAAGACGTTATTAAAACTAATGGTTGGAAATAGAATATATCATGAACTCTATAGACGAATCGCAACCAGGTAATCAAAAAGACAAGAAAGAAACATCCCGTCCAGAATTTTACTGGACAGGGAAGCAACTGAAGTCAACGATTTTGTTTCTGGCTGTTCCAGGAATTTTATTGGGCTTGATACTTGGCATGGGTATTCATTTACCAAAATTTGTCTTGTATGGAGTGGCCGGGACATATGGCTTGCTAATATTCAAAAAAAGTCTAACTGATCCAGAGCGCTTGTTGGCAGCTTTCATTTTATATATGCCGCTGAGCAAGCAAATAGTCGTTCCAATTATACCAGGCATTAATGGAACAAATATGCTCATTATGATGCTCATCATTTCCTTGTTTGTCATTTCACGCAAAGAGGAGCGTCCGATGTTTGCTAAAATGCCAAATACGAAACTTGTGTTTATTTGGGCAATATTAAGTTCCTTTTCAGTTGTGACATTGATAATGAGCCCGGGTGGTCTGGGATATTTGCTTGACGATGTTTTGCCCCAGTATAAAGGTTGGCTTGATCAATTCTTTGTATTCTTTTTATTTTTAAATTTAATTCGCGATGGGCAAATGGCCAGGCGGGTTGTTGTTTATTTAATGCTGGGAACAACAATTAGCATTCTGTTAGGTGCCGAAGAAATGATAGAGAAAATGGGTTATGCCTCAATAGAAAAATCAAGAGTGCTGGGTCCGCAATTGCAGCCAAACGATTTCGGCGCCTTTATTGTATACAACATAGGCCCATTCCTTGCTATCTTTTTACTTTATTATAGAAGGTGGCCAACCTGGGTGCTTATCCCGTATTTTGCTGTAACAGTTAAGGTATTGCTGTCAACGTTTTCTCGCGGTGCTTATTTGGGATTTGGCCTGGCGGCTTTTGTAACTGGTTATGTGCGTGGCAAATGGTTTCTTGTCATTGGTATCGCCATGGGCCTCGCAGTAGTTATTACATTACCACAATTAATACCGTCGTCATTACTTGATCGCATGGGGCAAACGCAGGAAGGGCGGGTAGAAGAAGAAAAACTGGATGCGAGCTCAGAAGCTCGTCTAATTTTATGGAAAGCAGCTTACGTAATGACCCTGGAAAGCCCGGTATTTGGTAAAGGGTTTAAAAATTTCAGAAGACTGAAAAATGATTATACAGATGAGTATGTCAGGGAAGGCGATACTCATAACATGTATTTCTGGATTAGTTCGCAAATGGGTATTCCTGCGCTCATTGCTTTTCTGATAATTATCCTGAAACTCTATTTACAAAGTGCAAAAATTTATCGCAAACACCCGGAGAAATTTGCCCGGGCAGTGGGCCTGGGTGGTGCGGCGACAGCGGGGGGTATGACGGTCATTAACATGTTTGGATCAAGAATGATTGGCATCGACGTTAGTGGTTATATATGGATTTATTTTGCCGTCATTACACACTTAATGATGGAACTGGAAAAATTAACGCTTGAAAAGGAACTCTCGCAATGACGCGACCCCATGTGGTCCACATTATTGATCGTTTGCCTCCCGATGGCGCCGAACGCCTGCTTGTTGACGTGCTGAAAAACAGGTCACATGAATTCAAATTTACAGTTGTTTGTCTGGTAGCGGGTGGCGAACTTGTTGCTGAATTAGAAAATATGGATGTGCCTGTTATTATTTTTAAGCGCAAGCATAAACTGGATATTGGCCTGATATTTCGTCTGCGAAAATGGCTGCGCCGGAATAATGCAGACGTCGTGCATACACATCTTTTTACCGCAGATAGTTGGGGGCGTCTTGCCGCTTTTCTTGCGAGAGTACCGTGCATAGTAAATACCGTTCACAGTACGAATACCTGGAAAACAAAAATTCACAGGCTCATAGACAGGGTGTTGGCAAAAATATCCACGAATATCATTGCCTGTTCTGATGAAGTCGCCAAGGTTTTGATCCAGGATGACGGCATATCCGCTAAACATATCAAGGTTGTTGCAAATGGTATCGATTTGCGACGGTTTGAGGATGTCTCACCAATTAACCTGGCAACAGAACCTGATACTGTTAACCTGGTTGTTATTGGCAGATTGCATCCAGCAAAGGGGCACCAGGATCTGATCCCGGTAATTAAGGCCATCAAAGACAAGTGTTCAGATTTTCATTTCTATTTTGTTGGCGAAGGAGAATTGAGAGCGGACATTGAAAAAAATATTAAAAAACAAGGCCTCCTTGATGCAATTACATTAATGGGTCAACGCCAGGATATACCAGCAATCCTTGCGGCAATAGATATATTTGTCATGCCCTCAAAATGGGAAGGCTTGCCAATGGCGCTCCTGGAAGCAATGGCCATGGGAAAAACCGTTATTGCCACGCGGGTTGGTGGCATCCCGGATGTCATCACGCACAATGAAAACGGTTTATTGGTTGATGTGGGTGATGGCTCAGCACTAGCAGAAAACCTGGTTAATGCCATAACCGATAATTCACTGAGGCAGCGCCTTGGTGCAGCTGCCAAAGAAATGGTCCGCCAGCATTATAGTGCAGAAACTGTATCCAGAAAGTATGAGCAGATTTACAAGCAAACGTTGATGAGTAAAGGTGCGTTAATTGATTAACCTGAAAAAGATACTCAGGTCGAGTATCACAAGATCTATGTTACCGTTTGCCAGAATAATGGAGATCCTGAGACCCGGTATACGCATATTGATGTATCACCGGGTATGCACAAATGATAAATATGATCAGCTCACCGTCGAACCAGAAAGATTTACAGAACAAATAAAATATTTGTCAGGGCATTACCGTATAATCAGCCTTGACAATGCAATAACAGAGTTAAAATCAGGTGTAATTAAAAAGAGAACTGTAATCGTGACTTTTGACGACGGTTATCTGGATAACCTGATTTATGCAGCGCCAATACTCAAGAAATATAATGTGCCTGCAACCATATTTATCACGAGCCAGTTTTGTGACCAGGTGAAACAGCATCCAAGATATAAAGACGAAAAAGGCAGGCTACACCTGACATGGGATGAAGTAAAAGAACTGCACGCCATGCCAAACATAACAATAGGATCTCATACCTTGAGCCATCCGTACTTGTCATTATTAGACTCAACCAAATCGAAAGATGAAATAACCGAGAGCAAAAAGATTATTGAAGAAAAAATAGTCTACCCGGTAAAATATTTTTGCTATCCATCCGGTGATTTTGGCGTAAGGGAGATGAACTTTGTCAAAGAGGCGGGTTACCAGGCCGCGGTCACTGTGGCACCAGGAAAAAACAGACCAGGCATTGATTATTTATTATTAAAACGTGTTGAAATTACCCAGAAAGATGGGCCCGCTGATATAAAAGCCAAATTATCAGGCGCATTTGATATAATCCATCAGCTATTGCATTGGCGTCGCCAACGAAATTTTGCCAGGGCCGCCAGACATAATAACAAGTAGTTTAGAGTATAATTAGAATGAAGCTTCTATATTTATTGACAGAACCATTTGGTGTTGGCGGTGTGCAATCCGACATGCTGGCACTATCGGAGGATTTGACCAAACAGGGCCACAAAGTTTACGTAGCATCTACCCAGGGTGTATTGCTTGATGAGCTAAAATCAAAAGGCGGGATATTTGTAGACCTGGATTTTCATTTTAAAGGATTACCGGGAATGATCCGGGTAGGTTTGGCCCTAAGAAAATTTATCAAACAGGAGGGCATTGAAATACTGGCCCCACAATCTGTTCGTTCTACAATTGCCAGCTATTTTAGCCTGCGTATGCTCCCATTTTTTTACAAGGTAAAAGCAACCGGCAAGCGGCTACCAATAATTACCACCATCCATAATATCCATAATCCGGCACATTTTAAATATGGTGGATACATCCTGAACAAGTGTACCGATTACGTAATTTTTGAGTCACATTATGAGCGAAATAGGCTCATGGCCAGCGGTCTTGGCGAACAAAAGAGTTGCGTCATACACAGCGGCATAGATACCGACAAATTTTTGCCTATGGAAGCCAGTGATGAGCTACTGCAAAAGTATGGCCTGGATAAGAAAACGCATAAAATACTGGGCATAGTGGCCAGGTTATCAGAGGAAAAAGGTCATCAATATTTACTCAGGGCATTTTCCAGGTTAATCAAGACAGAACCAAATGCCAGGTTATTAATTGTGGGAGATGGGCCGTTAATGTCCGAAGTGCAAGCGCTTTCAGAAGAGCTAAAGCTTTCGGATACGGTTATATTTACGGGCCTGCAGCGAAATGTTTCCGAGCACCTGGCATTATTTGACGCGTTTGTACTTTCATCGACACGTGAATCATTTCCGCTTGCTGCCAGGGAGGCTATGGCCGCAGGCAAAGCGGTGATAGCGCCAAGAATTGGTGGTTGCCCGGAAGTTGTTGATGAAGGAAAAACCGGTTATTTATTTGAGGCAGCGAATGTTGAAGATTTAACGCAACGCATGCGAGATATTCTGGAGAATGAAAAATTCAGGGATTTCGGTAAAAATGCCAGGGAAAGAGTGGAGACACTATTTTCAAGAAAACAATGGGTAGAAGGTGATGCAAAGGTATACCTGGATTACCTACAATAAATATTTCTATTTGGAGTATCTGCAATCATGAAATTAAAATACGTTATTATTTTTATTATTCCTATTTTGCAAGTTTCGGCGATTAACGCGGCTGAAAATTATTCCAATTTAAAAAAAGGTCATGCATTACTTTCGGTGCCAAAAATACCACGCCCGGCACTGCACGAGTCGTATGTGGACCCGGTTTTTAAGACTAACATCACACGAATTACTGCACCATCACAGGTTCCCAAAGCCAGCCGAGTTCGTCATTATTATTCCAAGGCCAACCCGTTTAATGCTAATGAGACATTAGCCGTTATGTTCGCCAGTAATGGCAGTAAATGGCTCTATGATGCAGTCAAATGGGAGCCTATTCAGCAGCTTATTTTATGGAGCAGGGAACCAGAAATACAATGGCACCCGACAGACCCGAACAAATTTTATTACCTGGGTCGTATAAGCAAGAGAGCCAAGGGAAGAGGTATGTTTGTTTACGACGTGAAGTCTAATTCAAGAAAATTACTTAGAGATTTCAGTAATTACAAAAGAGTTAGAGGCAAGCTTGAAGGAAACATAGATAAGGCGGGCCGGTATTATGCGCTCGTTGGTACCATTGACAGCAGGAATAAACTATTTGTATACGATATACTAAACAATAAAATCAGCGATATGGATGACGTACCGGGTAAAGTGGTCGCAGACTGGGTAAGTGTATCGCCCGGCGGAAATTATGTGGTAGCAATGGGTAAATACCGTTCGCGTATTTATGATATCAATATGAAATATTTGCGTGATCTTCCGAAAGGGTCATTCGGACACGGGGACTTGTGCCTGGGCAAAGATGGTTCGGAATACCTCGTTTTTGATGGTGCTGACTATGAGATAGACAGTAATAGAAATATTAATATTGCTAATCTCAAGACTGGTGAAATAAAAATACTCGTAAGGATTGGCTGGAGATCAACTCCCCATGTGTCATGCAGGAATCTTGATAACCCTGGTTGGGCATTAATTTCAACCCAGGGCGGAGATCGCAAATACCCCAATCACGACTACGAAGTTTTCTGGGTAAAGCTTGATGGTTCTAATGAAGTAAGGCGTGTAGCCCATCATAGAAGTACTCGTAAAACAGGCGGGTATTTTGCTGAACAACAAGCCGTTACAAACCGTGCAGGAACCAAAATCATATTCGCTAGCAATTGGGGAAGTGGTCCGGTAAGTGATTATTTAGTAGACCTCACTGCGAAGTCAGACTGACTACTGTTATTTTACAATGGGCTGGATAAGTATTGCACTAGAGCCACCTGCGTTGTTTGCATGGGGAATTATCGTTGCTGCAATCGTGCTTTGGAAGAATTACAAAAGTGTCAACCAGTTGATATCCGTTGCCAGTGTCCTGGCTGTTTATCTGATACTAGCCACACCACTGGGCGCAAACATACTGGTTGATATTATTGAAATCAGAATGGATGAAAATAACTGTAAAACTGAAAATCAGGGAGCAATCATAGTTTTGGCCGGCGGGATTTATGGAGATCCGGATGCTGAAGATGAGGTGTGGCGTCTCAAGGAAGATAGTTACAGGCGGGCGCTATTAGGGATTAAGCTGGCAAAAGAACACCCGAAAACAAAAATTATTTTTTCTGGCGGCTATGGGGGAGAAATCCGGGAAGCAGATTTAATGAACTATCTCGCAATCCAGAACGGGATCAATAAAAATCGAATTTATCTCGATACCAGATCAAAAAATACATACGAAAGCTCGGAAGCTGTATCTGTAATTATAAAGGAAAATGAAATTACCACTTCTTTGTTGGTCACTTCAGCAATACATATGCGCAGGGCCAGAGCTTCTTTTAAGAAGGCTGGGGTTAACCCTTGTCCTTACCCGGTAAACAGTAGATATGTAGAAACATACTTACCGGAAGCACTATTACCGCAAATAAGCGCCTTAACAAAAACCACTGAGTCAATGCATGAGGTTATGGGATATGCCTGGTACTGGGTTAAAGGAAAAATATAGATCTTGGACCAGCAGCCATGGCAGATAAAAAAATAACAATTACTTATCTTATTGACTTCATAGGCTGGGCGGGGGCACAAACACATCTAATCAGTATCTTGAATAATATTGATTATCAACGATTTAATGTCTGCGTTATATGTCTCAGGTTCGCAGGTACGAAATTTCCGGAGATTGAATCATTGCCTGTTCAAACAAAAGTATTTGAACTTGAAAATCTTATGAATTTAAAAATGACAATCAAGACAATGTTACAAATACGTCGGCTAATCAGGGAAAATAATACCGATATCTTGCAGTCTTACATGTTTAATCCGAACCTGATGGCGAGTCTCGTATCATGGATTCCATTTAAGAAACATATGCTGGTCACGACCAGAAGAGACATGGGTTACTGGCATCAAGAACATCACTGGTGGCTGTATAGATTTATGAATGTCGTTACAAAAAAGGTTATCGCAGTAAGCGAACAGGTAAGAAAAAAATCAATTAAAAAAGAAGGCCTTAATCCAGATAAAATAATTACCATACATAATGGAATAAGCAACAGGAAATACACAGGGCAGGAAAGACAGGGGGCATCGCTCCGTAAAAAATATAATATCAAAGAAGATGAATTTGTAATCGGGATATTGGCGGCATTAAGACCGGAAAAACGCCATGATGTTTTTATTGAGGCGGCGAAGATTATCTCGGTTAAAATTCCAGGCGCCAGATTTATGGTAGTCGGTGAAGGTTACGATGAAACAAAAAAAAATATTGATCACCTGCTCGAAAAATATAAATTAAAAGACAAGTTCGTGCTCACCGGAAAATTAAAAAATGTTATTCCGGCACTTTCAGCGTTTGATATTTCAGTACTGTGTTCGGACTCAGAAGGCATGTCCAATACCATGCTTGAATCTATTGCCATGGGCAAGGTTGTGGTCGCAACGGCGGTGGGTGGCAATATTGAGGTATTGGAAAATAACATCAATGGAATACTGGTCGCACCTGGCAGGCCTGATGAGATTGCGGCAGCGGTTCTGGATCTGTATCAGAATCAGGAAAAACGACTGGAAATACAGGTCCAGGCAAGAAAAACTGCCCAGGAAAAGTTTGAAATTAACCATATTATTAAACAACTCGAGGCAACGTATCTCCAATTGGCGGGCAATTAGTGCGCTATTCGGCATAATTGTGGCCAATGATATATGAGCCCTCTATATGTAAGTCCCACGTAAGTCAGAATGGGTGATAATCAGTGTATGCTGATAATATCTTTGCATGTAAAGAATCAGGCGCTAGATCAGATTCTGAATCTGGCGCCGGTACTGGCGAGAATGGCTTATTTTCGTTAGTCTTTGGCGTTATCGGGCCAGAAAAGAGAATAACAAGTGTAGAGACTAAACTGCAGGGCTGGCCAGTGGTTCCCGGGCATACAAGATTTTGGCAGTTCTGACGCTGCGGATTCTGTCTGGATCAGCAGAAAATACTGATAATTTTGAGAAAATTAAATGAAAAATAATAATATAAATACCTATAAACATCATACCTGGGATTACCTCAGGTCAATCGGTGTACCTGATATGCCAGGCAGAACCTCGCCATTTGACCCGGGTTATGATCCGGCAACACTTATCAGTCATCTTGAGCAGAGCGCGCACCTGATTTCGATTTTGAAAATATCAATGGCTTGCTGGCAAGTGGCGAATGAGAACGCTACCAGGCAAAAAATTGATGCAGCAAACAGGCTAAATATTCCAACTGTCACGGGCGGCGGGACTTTTGAGGTGGCTTGTAACTTCGGAAAATTACCAGAATTTCTGGATTTGGTTGCTGATCTGGGCATCACACGATTCGAAGCGGGTGAAGGTTTTATTCCGCTCAAGGAAAAGCCAAAAGAAGTGATGCGCATGGCCAATGAGCGCGGTTTGGAGGTTCAGTTTGAGATTGGCGAGAAACATAGCGGCGCATTTACCGATGAAGTGGTTGCCGAATTAATTGACCAGGGTAAGGAATGGCTCGATTTGGGCGCCAAACAGATCGTTGTAGAGGCAAGAGAAAGCGCCCAGGATGTTGGTCTTTTTTCTATCGATGGAACATTCGATACCAAGGGTGCTGACCAGTTTGTGAAGGCGCTGGGTTTCGACGCGCTCATTTTTGAGGCACCCACCAAACCCAGCCAGTTTGCCATGCTAAATCATTTCGGCCAGGAAGTTCATTTGTGTAATGTCAGAATGGAAGAATTGTTACGTGTAGAAATTTACCGGCGGGGATTGCATTCAGATGCGTTCAGGCACGAAAGCTTGCGGCCGCGCGGATAATCTCAAAATTTTTCAGCTGATAAAATAAAAATAGATTTCCTTGAGGAAAAATAAATGCCCAGCGTTGTAATAGATTATTTGCCGGCGTGCGCCGAGCATTATCGTGATGAGTATGCCATTGTCGTAATAGATGTAATACGAGCAACAACCACAGCTACGACCGCACTTAGTCTTGGTCGTGATGTGTACCCGGCGCAAACAACTGACGGTGCGTTTGTGCTGGCTGCAACGCTCAAGGATCCGCTATTAATGGGCGAGCAGGGTGGCAACGTCCCTTATGGGTTTGATTTAACAAATAGTCCAGTTCAGGCAATGGCGCTGACAGCCGTACCCTCCGGCTATTTCACCGATATTTCCCGACCCATTATCCTGCTTTCATCTTCAGGTACACGCCTGCTCATGAATTCAGTGGGTACTGGCAAGGAAGCAGTTTATATTTCTTGTGCCAGAAATTTTTCAGCAGTGGCTAAATATATTGCCGGTCGTCATGACAAAGTTGCCGTACTTGGTGCTGGTACTCGTGGAGAATTTCGACGCGAGGATCAAATGGGCTGTGCCTGGGTTGCCGAGAAACTGGTTGAAGCAGGATATGAAGTGGAGACAAACAGGACGCGGGACTTAATTGCACGCTGGACTGGCGCCAATCTTGATTCTGCCAGGGAAGGAAGAAGTGCGGATTATCTAAAACGATCCGGACAGGTGCACGACCTTGAGTTTGTGTTACACCACTTCGATGATCTTGATGTGGTTCCGCAACTAATTGATGGCAAGCTGGAAATTGTTGCCGGAAATGTCGTGTCCTGAGTAAAGCAAGCCTGGGTAATATAAAAAAGTATAAACATTCTAGAGTAAATTTAATGAAAATAAATAATGCTGATACGCCAGTAGTCATACTCACATGCAAAATTGGTGCGGTTACGATTATGCGTAGCCTTGGTTATTACGGTGTGCCGATTTCTGCAGTAGATGCAGATACTTACTCGCCGGGATTTACGTCCAAATACTGCAATAAAAAACACATTAAAAAATTTGATGAATCCAAACCATTAGAGTACCTGGAATTTGTACTTAATATCGGCAAGGAACTGGGTAAAAAAGCATTATTAATTCAAACTTCCGATAATATGGCCGTTTTTATTGCCGAGTATGCAGAACAACTCAGGGAGTATTTTATATTCCCGGAAAATGACGCCGACCTCATAAAGCGCATCATTAGCAAAGAAGGGATGTATGCCATTGCCCAGGAGAATAAGGTACCCACTGCAATCACATTGTTCCCCAGTAATCTTGATGATGTCCTGGAGTACTGCAAGGATGGCAAATTCCCTTTAATGCTGAAAGGCATCTACGGAGACAAGTTACAGGCCAGGACCGGCAAGAAAATGGTCATTGTTAACAATAAAGAAGAATTACTGGAAAATTACAAGTTACTTGAAGATCCAAAGCAACCTAATTTAATGTTGCAAGAATATATTCCTGGTGACGACGACCAGGTTTTTATTTTTAATGGATACTTTGATGCTAACTCAGAATGTTTATGTGCGTTCACGGGTTACAAGGTAAGGCAATATCCGATCCATGTGGGTGCAGCTTCACTGGGCGAAAATAAATGGAACCAGGATGTCGCAGACCTGACAATAAAGTTTATGAAAGATATAAACTATAGCGGCATACTCGATATTGGTTACCGGCTGGACCCCAGGGATGGCAAATATAAAGTTCTCGATATTAATCCCCGGGTTGGCCAGGCATTCAGAATATTTGTTGCGGAAAATGGCATTGACGTGATTCGCAGTCAATACATGGATCTAACTAATCAGCGTGATAATGGACCTGTCGTGCCAATTGAAGGACGACGCTGGATAATTGAAGATTACGATGTCATTGCCAGCCTGCATTATTTCTCTGAAGGTTCGCTTAAGTTCGGAGAGTGGTTTTCTTCATTTAACAGGCTCGAGGAAGGTGCGTGGTTTAGCTGGCGTGACCCGGTTCCTTTTCTTATGATAGTGCTAAGTTTCCAGAAGAAAATATTATACTGGGTATTAAAAAAACTGGGCCTGAGAAAACTGCCAAGTGAAAAATAATGTTGCCTAAAAATATTCCGGTAAAATCATGTCATTACGAAACAATATAGTACGGTCTTCAAAAAAATTAATAAGAAAAGTAATTCCGCTCGCCGTAAGAAAATCGTTAGCTAAAATTATTAGTCGTCAATCCTGGTTGTCTGGCGATCACCGGGCGGGTTGGTCAATGGAACTTGTCCGTGATATGGCCGAAAAGGATGCTAACGCGTACCATAAATTTTTATGGTCCAATCACATCGGGTACGCAGATACCTACGAAATTTCGCAACGCTTTGGTGAAAATAATATTAACGAATCCAGAAAGCTGTTATTTTCTGACATGACAACAGCTTTGACAGAATTAAAAATAAATTATGAAAATGATATAAAATCTGTGCTTGATGTTGGGTCTTCCCTGGGTTACTTGCTCAAGCATTTGGAAGATAATGTATTTGTCAGTGCGAAAAAACTGGATGGTATCGATATTGATGCACAGGCGATAGAGAAGGGCGCATCATACTTGCAGGCCAATGGGTCAAAGATACAATTAACATGTCTCGACATGGAAAACCTTACCAATTTTCTCAGCGATAAAATGTACGATGTTATCTTATGTGCAGGTACTGTGATCTACCTTGAAGAAGACAAAGCGGAAGAACTGGTTAAAAATTTATTACAACATACTGCTTCAATGCTGGTAATTACCGGCATCGCCTCTCCGGAAAAAGATAACAGCGATCTGGGTAAATCAATGGTGCGTGCCAGGGATGGATCTTATATTCATAATCTTGACAGAATGGTAAGCCAACTTGGTGGAAATATTGTCTTCAGACGATGGCAGGGAAAAGAAATGATAGGCGGAAATACCCTTTACTTTGTGTTCGCGACCCCGCCCCCGCCCCAGTCCTAATGAGCTAAGAACCTGCTTATACCCCGAAAGAAAAACTAAAGCCTTTTTCCCGCAACAATAATTACCTGGTTTTTACAACCGCCAGACACTTAACCCATTCGCTTTTATTTCGTTGGCATCAAAAGCTGATTTCACATCAATAAAGCAACCATGCTTTTTAATTTTTGATGCAAAGACACTGGCAGGCTGCCCAAGGAATACTTTGTGAGAAACGGCGGCAACAATTGCATCGGCTTGCGGCAAATCATCCCATTCTATTAATTTTATTCCATATTCTTCCAGCGCCTCTTTAGCTTCGGGCACCGGGTCATGGACATATACTTCAGAACCATAATCCTGCAGTTCATTAATGACATCAATAACCCGGGAATTTCTTAAATCGGGGCAATCCTCTTTAAAGGTAAGACCCAGAACGATTACCTTTGACTCTTTAATCGCGGTACCGGTTTCAATCATTTGTTTAATAGTTTGCTCAGCAATAAATTTCCCCATGCCATCATTAATGCGCCTGCCGGCAATAATAACATCAGGGTGGTAGCCAAGCATTTCTGCCTTATGTGTCAGGTAGTAGGGGTCAACGCCAATACAATGGCCACCGACAAGGCCTGGACGGAACGGAAGAAAATTCCATTTTGATCCAGCGGCTTCCAGTACCTCAACAGTATCAATGCCGATTTTATTAAAAATGAGTGACAGCTCATTCATTAACGCGATGTTTAAATCACGCTGAGTATTCTCAATGACCTTGGCAGCTTCTGCAGTCTTGATGCTGGAGGCACGGTAAACGCCGGCAGTGATGATGCTTTCATAAAGATCGGACACTTGATCAAGTATTTCAGGGCTATCGCCAGACACGACTTTTACAATAGTGGTCAGGGTATGTTTTTTGTCACCCGGGTTAATGCGTTCTGGCGAGTACCCAACGTTAAAATCTTTTTTCCACTTCAGGCCGGAATTTTTTTCCAGTACTGGAATGCAAACTTCTTCGGTAGCTCCCGGGTAAACCGTAGACTCATAAATCACGGTTGAACCCTTTTTCATATATTTACCGACCGTGGTGCTGGAGCCAATGAGTGGCTTGAAATCTGGCTGGTGGGCTGCATCGATAGGGGTGGGTACGGCAATGACAATCATATCGGCCTCGCTGATGGCGGTGGGGTCTGTAGAAACAGTCAGTTGTTTCGCCGCCTTCAGGTCTTCAGTGCTGCACTCGCCTGTTGGGTCAATAAACTTCTTATAATTTTCAATTTTAGATTCACTCAAATCAAAACCAATGGTTTTCATTTTCTTGCCAAATTCAACGGCAAGGGGCAAACCAACATAGCCGAGGCCAATAACAGCAACTGTTGTCACATTTGTCTCCAGTGTAATGTAAGTGTGATTAATATATGAGACGGGATTATAACTCAATAGTTTCTTATTATACAATGAGTTAGGTGAATATCTTCTATAAACCTGTTCCGAATCCAGTTTGTACTAATTCTAACTGATGACAGCCAGAATAGAAGAAACCGAGCGTATGTTGAACTCGGTTTCATGCAATTTAGCTATATTTCATTGATTATAGCTGTCTCGAGCAATTTTTCTACGAACCACGTCACAATCTGGTTTATAATGGACTTCAGGGTTACAAAATAATATTCGGGTGCTTCAGCTAGTTATCTGCAAGGAAATAAAATGCATGTGTTAATTACAGGCGGCGCGGGCTTTATTGGCTCGCATGTAGCCGAACGGCTGATCGCGCAAGGCCACCAGGTCCAGGTACTTGATAACCTGTCGACAGGCAAAATAGAAAATTTACCCACTAGTGAGCTGCTTCGCTTCCAGGAAGGTGACATCCGGGACCAGGGTCTGGTGGCAAAATGTTGTGAGCAGGCTGACGCGGTGATTCATCTGGCCGCGGTGGCATCTGTCCAGGCCAGTGTTGATGATCCTGCCGGTACCCACCAGTCTAATTTTGATGGCACCCTGAACCTGCTCGAAGCCTGTAGAAATTCGAGCGTAAAACGGTTTCTTTATGCCTGCTCAGCAGCAATTTATGGCGATACCGAGGTGCTGCCAGTGACAGAAGAGACGGCCTTAAATCCACTGACACCTTATGCCGTTGACAAGTTAAGCGGGGAGTATTATCTCGGTTATTACAGTCGTCAGTATGGACTCAACACCAGTTCATTTCGCTTTTTTAATATTTACGGGCCACGCCAGGATCCCTCGTCACCGTATTCAGGTGTGATCAGTATTATGGCAGACCGCTTATTGTCCGAACGTGAGATGACAATATTCGGCGATGGCAAGCAAACGCGGGATTTTGTTTACGTGGGTGACCTGGCAGATTTATTAATTGAATCACTGGCACGCACAGATATGTCCGGTTCTGTTATGAACGTCGGCACAGGCAAACAAACATCATTGCTTGACCTGAAATCAGCATTAGAATCCGTTAGTGGAAAAAAATTAGAAGTATCTTTTGATAAACCTCGCGCCGGTGACATAAAGTTTTCCTGTGCCGCTGTTACACGACTGGAAGCCTGTTTTGGCAAAACACCAACAACAACGATTGAAGATGGCCTGAAAAAGTTATTAGAGTAAATTACTGCCGATGCATTAATCTCCTTCTCCCTCCGGGAGAAGGCCGGGATGAGGGGATATAAAATCAAATTATTACTTAACTCCCTCACCCTAACCCTCTCCCTGAGGGAGAGGGGATTGTAAAATGAGAGAAATGCCTGGCAGTTGCAAGCGCAAGATTTTTAAATTTTATATGTATTGTTAATGAGTATTTATGAAAATTATTTCAACAAATAAAAAATTACTTTGGTTGTCAGTCATCCTGGCTTTTGTTTTGACAGGCTGTGCCACGGCCCCGGATAGACCAAAAACAGCCACACCTGGTGATTACGAATTTACCAAAACATACGTCTCCTGGCTGACAAAAAAGTTAATGGATGACAATGATATTCCGGCAGTGAGTATTGCCCTGGTCGACGACCAGAAAATTGTCTGGCAACAGGGTTTTGGTCTGGCTAATGTCAAATCAGAAACTCCGGCTACCGCAAATACTGTTTATCGTGTGGGTTCTATCGCAAAACTGTTTACAGATTCGGCCGCCATGAAGTTGGCAGAAGAAGGCAAAATAAATATTGATCAACCCTTGGTCAAGGTATTACCCGAATTTAGTATTCGCAACCGATTTAAAAATGTCGGTGCCGTCACTCCCAGAAATATTATGACCCATCATTCAGGGTTGCCTGTGGATATTCTCCGGGGTATGTGGACAGAGAACTCGGATGAGCGTTTCACCAAAGTGGTCGATCTCCTGAAAGATGACTACATGGCCTACCCGCCAAATTATATTTATTCCTATTCAAACGTAGCCCTTTCTCTGCTTGGCCATGCAATCGAGAAGGCCAGCGGTCAAAGTTACGAAGACTATGTCGACCAGGTAATGATTAAACCTTTAGGAATGACTGACACAGGATTTATAGAAGAAAATGTATTTCGGCCCTACCTGGCCAGTGGTTATGCGGGTAGTGATGAAATCAAACCCGGACAACTCCGTGATCGCCCGGCAGGGGGGTTGTACAGTAACGTAACAGACCTGAGTCGTTTGTTATCCATGGTGTTTGCTAATGGTAAATCACGAGATGGGCAGCAAGTACTGAAAGCAGAAACTGTACAGGAAATGATTCGCCGGCAAAATGTAAATGTACCCCTTGATTTCAAATTTGATATTGGCCTTGGCTGGTTTTTAGTCAGGCAGGGCATTGATGGCACAGACAAGGTTATTTCCCACGGTGGTGGTACACCTTGTTTCTTTAGCCAGATTATTGGCTTGCCAGAACACAAACTGGGCGTAGTCGTGCTGTCTAATTCCTGTAGTGGTGGTTCAACCGTGGCCGATGTCGGCGTAGCGGCTTTAAAGCTGGCACTGGAAGCAAAAACAGGTTATCGCCAGCCCTTGAAGACAAAAATAACCAAAGCACCCGTGGCAGAACACCCATCTGATGAACAGCTGGATAAATTTGTGGGTCGTTATGCAACCTGGTTAGGCCTGATAAATGTTGCTCGTGATGATGACCGTCTTAAGGCCAAAATCAGTGGCTGGGATTTTGATCTGGTGCCCCTGACCGATGGCAAGTTTAGTATTGTCTTTAAATTATTTGGCATGTTCCCGATTCGGAATCTTTATGGCATTGATCTGGACAATGTCACGCTTAACCCGGTTGTCGTGGATGGCAGGAGTATTGTCGTGATGCGCTTTAAAGGGCGTGACCAAATTTTTGGTGAAAGAGTAATACCAGAAGCAATACCAGAATCCTGGCTGGCAAAACTGGGCACACTGGAAGTCCAGGGCACGGACAACAACATGCGGTTTTCTGGTAACCGCCTGGTAAATGACGATGGCATCCTGGTGATGCAGTACCGATTAAAAATGCCGGTATTACCTGAAACAAGGGCCAGCTTGCCTATACGACCGATCTCCGATACTGAAGCTATTATTCTTGGTCTCGGGCGGGGCATGGGTGAAACGGTACGTATCGTTAATGTAGGCGGCACAGAGGTGTTGCGCTTCTCGGGTTTTGACGCAGTCTGGACGAGTTATGATAATGGTCGGGCTATTGGTCAGAGCGAGTTTGCTTTAAAACCCCATTTACAACCGAGCATCAGTCGCCAGGGCACCAGCCAATAATTTATGGCGAGTCATGGTCAAAATTTGCCTGACCATGTTGCGCGACTCGCCGCAGTCCTGATCGAAAAAAAACTTAAGTTAGCCACTGCTGAATCCTGCACCGGTGGTGGCATTGCCCAGGCGTTGACAGAATTACCCGGCAGCTCGACCTGGTTTGAGCGGGGCTTCGTTACTTACAGCAACCAATCAAAAAATGAAATGCTCGGCGTCAGCACCGATGCCCTGGCGCGTTATGGCGCCGTCAGTATGCAAGTAGCACGGCAAATGGCGGAAGGCGCCATTACCCAAGTCAGCCTGGCCGTCACCGGCATCGCCGGCCCCGGTGGTGGTTCCAACGAAAAACCGGTGGGCACGGTTTGGATCGCCTGGGCAGGTTCGGGCAAAGAAACTGTTTATACCAAGCATCAATTCACCGGTGATCGTTTTGAGGTGCGACAGCAAACAGTGGAAGCTGCGATTGTTGGGTTGGTTGAGTTTTTGGGGAAATAAACTGTTTAGGTGCTGAGTAGTAAAATTGCTTAAAGGCCGATTGACTGCTTGGTAGCGAGAACGTCCGGCCGTATTAACCCGGCCCTTATAATAACCGTATGTAAAAATATTGGTAATGGCTATGTATTTCGAATTAGGTAGAATTCTGCCTAATACTCCAGTTAAGGGTATTTTACAGAATTCTGTATAACATACTGTTAGGCTTGAAATAGAAAATGAAATATTACCGATACACTGAGTTTACTGCTCAAAGCAAATTAGTAAGCGCCTTAATGGGTATGTACGCATTACTTGAGAAAACACCAAAAGACACAAAAATAGAAATCACACCTTTTGTAGTATTTATGGCATTTTCTGTAGAAGCATATCTTAATAGTATAGGCTTCAGAGTAGTGGATTATTGGGATAATATCGAAAGAAATAACTGGAAAGATAAAATTGAAATCCTTCATTCTATTGCTAAAAAAGAAGCTAGCTGGGGAACGGAACCTCTACAATTTATTAATGATTTATTTAAAATTCGAGATAGGTTGGCCCATGGGAAACCTGAAAAAATAATGAGTAAGGCATATCAAACACGATCAAAAGTTGAAGATGTAGATCCAACTCATCAAGAACAACCTGATTGGTACAAAAAATTAGATAGAGAATGGGCTTTATCAGCTAAAGAAAAATTTAGAATTACAATGCAATATTTGAGTTCATTACACAACCTCCATGAGTCAGATTATTTACATCTTGCTACTGGTGGCATTGCGGTTGATGATGAAAAAGCCTAACAATGCGCTCCACTTTACCGCCGCAAAAAGCACAGCGGCAAGTGAGCTTAGTCGTTATAACTTTCCTGGAGAGTGCATATGCTTAAATGGCTAGAAAGAAAAGTTCAAAACAAAGCAATTGCCGAAGCGCGAACGGACATAGAACGATTTGTATCTTCCCTAAAGGGGTTGCCGAACGATGCGATTGGTAGCCTAGTCGCCTTTGCTGCAGTGATGAAGATTAATCTCACACAACAAGGTGCCTTGCCGCTTGGGATATTGGAGTCCGAGACATACCATCGAACGGGGAAAGCTCCGAAGGCTGCAATGCATCTTCGAAAACTCATAGCAGGCTTCCAAAAGGACGGGCAACAACAAATTGCTGCAGCGATGATGGTTTGGCTTCATTCATTGCGGGCGATATTTATCCCTGAGATTACTTACATAGGCCAAGAAATGTGGTCTGAGTTGCGTAGAGGTTTTCCATATGCTGAGGAATCGCTCGAGAATTTACAGATAGTTATGGGGATCACGGTGCCAGATGGAGCGCAAGATGTTTTAGGGTTTGTGCCACCAATACTTGCGGAGCAATATTCGTCATAACAAGAGCAACTAAAATGGTGTGGTGGCAAAAACAACACGAAAAAACAACAGGGAACAGACCACAGGTTCCCCAGTTAAAATCACCTACGATCATTCGCAAAGGAAATTGATGGAGTCGGTGACAACTGAGAATGAAACAGATCTTTCAGAATAACGGAATCCGTAGACACATAATGTTGACAATGGCTTTCTCAAATAAATTATTAACAGTAGTGCGGAACTGTGTTCTTTCCGTAGCTGCTGCTTATCTATCTATAACCACCATTTCTATATTTGGTTCTGAATACTCAAAAGAAGATATAGATCCAATAATTGTTCAAATACTCTTTACAAAATCTGATATTGGTTTAATCAGCAGGGTAATACCCCAAATAAGATCAGATGAGGAAGATAACATTTACTTTTTACTCAACAGGAATAAGGAAACTGGAAAAGCAGTAAGCAAGAAAGAGTTCATTAAGATTTTTGGTAAAAAAGGTGAAGACAAGTTACCTGACTACTATCATTCTACTTCAAGATCAACTTCTGATGGTTCAGCATATGAAACCATTAGAAAAAATCCAATGGATTGTAGTTGGGTTGAAGTAAGAAAAGAGTCCGAGCTTGTCGGCTATAAGTTAGTGCATTCAAAGGGCTTGACCAAACAAGCTATCAGCTTAAATGAAAAGATTATTAAAACGTCTGTGGATGCATGCAATACGATCACCGTGCTTGAACATGTCAACAGCAACCTATGGATTGGGACGGGATATCAGGGTGACCATGGAAATGGACCAGGACAGGGAGTTGTCATCCAGAGCCGGAAGGTGGGAAAATTTGTGAAGAATCTCGAAATGGAAGACTGGACCAGTGCCATAAGACTTGATCCCTACACTGGCATGGCATGGGTTGCGGCATCATATGTGATCCATGAGGTTGACGCTAATGGTAATAAAAAATCAACTTATCGCTTCTATCATGATTTTGATCAAGTTACAGGTCGCCCAACAATATATATATCCAAAAAACCAGTAAGGACCAATCCATTTGCGCTTGTTGCCCGAAAATTGTCAGACAATAATCGCATGGAATTTTACAATGTTGCTAAAGATATTAATCAGGATTTATGGCCTTCATTTGACCTCTATAATTTTTATATGTGCTGCTATATTGACCCTTCTATATACCCTGAACCCTTGAACAGGCTTGTGCCTGTCTTGCTTAAAGAAATTGAGGCACAGGTCGTTAAGGACCTGTCTTCAGAGCGTAATTTGTGGCTACAGAATTATCACCAAATATTCTGGGCGCAAACCTTGTGCCGTTTTAATGATCCTCGCGTACTGACTTACTTCAAGTCTAATAGGGTTATTAAGGGTGCAGAATTCGGAAGTATGGCAGGTAATTGTATTGAGAAATTAGAAAAAATATCGGGCTAGGTGCGAACGTTTGCTCCAGCATAAAGCTAGAGTGAAAGAGGTCGGTGACAAATAATACTCATTCTCAAAAGGCCAAAGCCTGAATGCTATCAGGCATTTCTGCTTTTTCGCCAAAGAGCCCATCTTGACAATGTTCACATATATGTTAACCTTCATGAATGAGGGAAGTAGTATTTTACCGAACGGATTCGGGAGACTGCCCAGTTGAAGAATTTCTGGACGCTCTATCTGTGAAACAAGCTCAGAAAGTAACGTGGGTGATGGGGCTTGTCGAAGACCTGGAAATTGTCCCTGTGAAATTTTTTAAAAAACTGACTGGTACAGATGATCTCTGGGAAATTCGAGTTCAATCTGGCAGTAATATTTTTCGCATATTTGGTTTTATAGAAAAGAATAATTTGGTGGTTCTTAATCATGCTTTTCAAAAGAAAACGCAGAAAACTCCCAAGAAAGAAATTGCGATTGCTGAAGCCAGAAAGAGGGATTATATCCTAAGAGGTAACCGACATGAGTGACTTGAAGAAATATGTAAAAAATAGAAAGACCAAAGATAAAGTCTTTGCCAAAGATTATGAGTCCGGGTACGAAGATTTCAAGCTGGGTATCATGCTGCGCCAGGCAAGAGAAAATGCTGGCTTAACCCAGGAAGAATAAAAATTAAAAACCAAAAAATCGGCTATATCAAGAATAGAGAACCACGCCAAAGATATTCGATTGTCTACACTTGAAAAAGTGGCAGAGGCATTGGGCAAAACATTAAAGCTCTCGATAAACTAGGCAGGCTCATTTCTGTTTTTAGTGGGCTAAGTCCGGCCCGGAGAAAGTAGAGATAACCGATTATCACTGAGGTGCATAATGATTCGCATACCAACTAAAAGAGCGCCAACCCATCCCGGTGAAATGCTTGTGGAAGAATTTTTAAACCCCATGCAAATCACGCAGCGTGAATTGGCCACCGCAATTCATGTTCCTTACCAGCGGGTGAATGAGCTTGTGAACCAAAAGCGTGGCGTGACGCCGAGTACAGCGTTGCGCCTTGCCAGATTCTTTGGTGTGTCCGCAGATTTCTGGCTTAACCTGCAAATGAGATGTGATCTCTATAAGGCTCAGAATACAGAAAGTGTTGAATTAAAGACGATTCAAGATTTTCACCAGATGAAGAAAATGGCTTAACAAAAAAAAGGGTTACATCCTGATAGGTAAAGGCTATGAGAGATTTAAAGAAATACGTAAAAAATAGAAAGACCAAAGATAAAGTTTTTGCAAAAAATTATGAGACTGGATACTTAGATTTCAAGCTCGGTACCATGCTGCGCCAGGCAAGAGAAAATGCTGGTTTGACTCAGGAAGAATTAAAAAGGTAACAGGGCAGCGCTACAATAAAAAAGGAAACAAAAGCATGAAACAGAAAATTATTTCTTCGGCAAAAAAGAAAATACTTTTTTTCCCATGCAATCAAGAAAATGTTACACCCGGAAAGAATGATTAGCGCTGATGAAATAAAAAAAGCAATATTTAATGACGAAATTATTGAAGAATATCCAGAAGATGCAAGAGGTGAAAGTTGCTTAGTGCTGAATACTGAAAATAGCCGGGCGATTCATGTTGTTTGCTCGCCTAAAAGAGATTATCTGGCTATAATTACAGCATACCAACCAACAATTGAGCAGTGGTCATCTGA
>QIGL01000066.1 GCA_003228915.1 Acidiferrobacteraceae bacterium | reverse complement strand
CATCCCTGGCGGTCAGATGGAGGAGCTAGAGCAACGGCCACTCTCGCACCTCCTTGTACTACGTGGCACTTGGGCATCCATGCCCGGCGCATAGCGCAGTTGCCGAGAGATCTCAACCCACGGAACTTCAGTAGTATCAGGAAGTGACAAGATTCCTCCGCTTCGGTCGGAATGACAAACATATCGGGAAGTTGCAAGATTCCTCTGTCATCTCGACCCCAGTGGAGAGATCTTAACCCACGGAACTTCAGTAGTATCAGGAAGTGACAAGATTCCTCCGCTTCGGTCGGAATGACAAGTATATGTCGGAATGACAAACATATATTGATCAGAGCTCTCTTAATTATACAAGCGCATTCACTTTTGATTAATGACCGTGACCACCGCCACCGCCACCACCACCGCCTCTGCCTCCGTCATAAACTTCCGGATTGATTGTAATCTCATAGTCGGCTGCATTTTCCTTGGTTCTTTTTGGCACGACATCGAGTGTTACCATTTTTCCATTTTCGAAAAACACAGTAACCCGGCTTTTTTTGAACGTATTGTTTTTATTATTTTTATATGAATAAAAATAGTCCCAGCGATCTTTATGAAATGGATCTTTAACGAGGGGCGTACCCAGTATAAATTTTACCTGTTTCTGGTTCATGCCAATCTTAAGCTGTTCCAGCATTTTGTTGGTAATAACATTCCCCTGTTGTATATCCGGAACATATAGAATCTTGCAGGCGCTTGTGAACAGTAAAAGCACGATAATTGTAAGTTTGTACACAGCATTATTCCTGTCTAGACTGGTACCTTCCTGGCTTGGTACCGGTTTCATTTGGCATTTATTCATCATTTATTATTAGGGGGAGCCCGCCAGGTGCAGCTCAGCGACCCGGATAATACACCAGTATTGTCAATTGGGCTATTTTGAGGCAATCAGGTAATCAGGCAATCACAATAGGTTGAAAACTAAAAAAGAGATAGGATACAGATATGACTGACAAGAATGATCTTAAAAAAGCAGGCCTCAAGGCAACCTTGCCGCGCTTGAAAATATTATCAATCCTGGAAATGGCTGGCGGCCATCTCGGTGCAGATGATGTCTTTAAAAACCTGGTAGAGGCCGGGGAGGACGTTGGGCTTGCGACTGTTTACAGGGTGTTAACGCAATTTGAGGAAGCAGGCTTGTTGATCCGGCATAATTTTGAAGGTGGCCGGTCAGTTTACGAAATGAATCATGGCCACCATCATGACCATATGCTGTGTGTAAAGTGCAGCAAGGTGTTTGAATTTTACGATGAACAGATTGAGCAACGGCAGCGCGATATTGCCAAAGAAAAAGGGTTTGTCATCGAGGAGCACACCATGCATTTTTATGGCGTCTGTGTTGGTATGAAGAAAAATGGTAAATGCTCTGAAGAATAAATTCTGATAATCGTAGCAATAATTACAGGTGTTTAATATTTTATCTACTAAGGAAGCTCTGATCAATATATGTTTATCATTCCGACCGAAGCGGAGGAATCTTGTCACTTCCTGATGCTACTGAAGTTCCGTGGCATGAGATCTCTCCACTGCGGTCGAGATGACAATTGATCAGAGCTTCCTTAATTCTTATATATCAATCACGACCGCTATTTCGTCGCAATTATTAAATTTGTAGCACTTGACGCAAATTCCCCATACTTTTTCAGGCAGGGTATCTTTTTTAACGGTTTTAAAGCCAAGTGTATGAAAAAAATCGGGTACATAAGTCAGCGCCATGATTTGCTTTAGACCAATGATACGTGCTTCTTCGATAATATGCTGAACCAGTTTTTTACCAATACCCTGTCCTTTTTTGTTTGCTACTACAACCAGGCTTCTGACTTCACCTAATGTTTCTGTAAATATCTCCAATGCGCCACAGCCAACGACTTTATTGTTCTCGACTACGACAAAAAAATCACGCAAGTGGCGATATAGTTCGCTCATTGGCCGTGGCAGTAAATTGCCCATATGGGCGTAACTATCCACCAGGTCATAAATGTATATGACATCATGGATGTTGGCAGGCCGCACCAGCACCGCTGTTTTAGTTCCAGGCATTGGATATTTTATGTGGTAGCACGATTGAGCATATCTTCGGCATGGTCGAGGGTTTGTTTGCTGATCTCAATGCCACCAATCATGCGCGCTATTTCCCTGACGCGATCATTTTCGGGCAGCGATTCAATTCGTGTCTGTGTTGAATTTGATTCAGTACGTTTGCTCACCTGGAAATGCCGATTACCTTGCGCCGCTACCTGGGCCAGGTGTGTTACGCAAATAACCTGGCGAGAATTTCCCAGCTCGCGCAATAATTTGCCGACGATTTCAGCGACTCGACCGCCGACGCCCACATCTACCTCATCAAATATCATGGTTGGTATTCGGCCGATAGATGCGATGACGACCTGGAGGGCCAGGCTGATTCTTGAAAGCTCGCCACCAGAGGCAACTTTTGTGATTGGTTGTACCGGTTGTCCCGGATTGGCGCTAACATAAAAATTAATACGCTCAAGTCCTTTGCTGCCAAAATCATTATCGGCGAAAGGTTCAAGCTGGATCTCAAACAAGCCACCTTCCATGCCAAGCTCGCCCATATAAGATGATATTTTTTTGCCAAGGCTTGCAGCCGCACCAGTTCTTTTTTTGCTAATAACGTCGGCTTGCGCTAAATATTCTTTTTTAAACGCTGTCAGTTCTGTTTCAAGTTTCTCAAGATTAATATCGGCATTTTCAATATCAGATAATTCGAGTGTCAATGCTTCAAGTTTTGCTGGCAGCTCATCTGGTTTTACCTGGTGCTTGCGTGCCAGGTCATGGGCGGTGCCGAGACGTTGATCCAGCCATTGCAGTCGCTCCGGATCAAGATCGAGGTCATCACTGTACTTGCCTAGCAAATCAGCCGCTTCCCTGATTTGTATAGCGGCATCATTGAGCAAGGTGATGGCAGGCCCCAACCTGGCATCATGTTGTGCCAGGTGTTCCAGTTTATTGATGGTCTGGTTCAGGGAATGATCGACAGAGTTTTCTTCGTCCTGGTAAAGCAAAAATGTTGCGGCCCGGGTGCCTTCAATTATCTCGGCGCCATTCGCCAGGCGTTTATGTTCTTGCTCTATTTTTTGAATCTCACCGGTCGCCAGTGCCAGTAGTTCCAGCTCATTGACCTGGTACTTTAATAATTCTACCCGTGCCTGTTGATCACTGGATTGTGTTTTCAGGGAGGAAATTCTGGTTTCCAGTTTCCTGATTTCGTCATAAATACCTGATATCGAAATAACTTGTGCATGGATGCCGGCGTAATCGTCAAGAATTTGTCTTTGCGTGTCTCGCTTGAGCAGCGATTGATGTTCATGCTGACCATGGATATCCACCAGCAGACTACCCAGTTCTTTCAGTTGTTGCACCGGTACTGGCCTGCCATTGATATAGGCCCGGGAAGATTTTTCCAGGTAAATAACGCGTCGAATTATACAGTCACCATCACTCTCAAGTTCCTGGGCATGTAACCACTGCTGGGCATCATGGCTGGCTGATAATTCAAAATTGGCGATTACTTCTGCATTCTCGGCGCCTTGGCGAATAACACTGGTATTTGCCCGATCACCCAGGGCCAATGACAGGGCGTCAATCAATATCGATTTTCCTGCGCCGGTTTCACCGGTTAATACTGACAGGCCACTTTCGAGTGTCAGTTCCAGCTGATCGACGATGGCAAAATTTCTGATAAATAAATGTGAAAGCATGGCCTACAGTTTTTCACCCCAGTGAAGTTTAGCCCTTAAAACATCAAAGTGGCTGCGCCCGGAAGGATGAATAAGCTCCAGTGGGTGAGTAAGTTTTCGTACATACACGTGATCATGATCCTGCAGTGAAACACTGGCCTGACCGTCCAGCGTTAAATATGAACGTTGATCGCCAAGCTCAAGAATAATTGTCTCAATAACACTATCACTGCTGACGACAATTGGCCGGTCGCTAAGGGTATGGGGGCAGACAGGTACCACCGCCATTGCGGCCAGGGTCGGGTGCAGTATTGGTCCACCAGCCGACAGGGCATAAGCGGTAGAACCCGTCGGGGTTGCGACTATCATGCCGTCGGCACGAATATTATTGACAAATTCTCCATCAAGGTAAACTTCGAATTCGATGAGTCGCGCCAGTTCGCCTTTGTTTATGACCACGTCATTAAAGGCAACCGCGGTATGGACAATTTTCCCGGCACGCATGACTTCGGCGTGGAGCATGAAACGGATTTCACTTGCGAAATCCCCGTCAAGAATTTTACCGACTTCTTCCAGCATCATGCCGGGTGCGATATCTGTCAGAAACCCAAGTCGACCCTGATTTATGCCTACCAGGGGGACTTCGAAATCCGCCAGGTTCCTGGCCACATACAACATGGTACCGTCACCACCAATAACGATTGCCAGGTCGATTTTTTCACCGATGCTTTCTATTTTTTCGCCTTTAACCTCGGGAAGATTAATGAGCCTGGCGGTGTCATTTTCGGCGATAACACGCAAATTCCTGGCCAGTAAAAATTCTGCCAGGCGACGCATGTCTTGGCCAAGTTGTTCCTGGCCATATTTACCAATCAGGCCGATGGTGTTTAATTTTGTTTTCATGGGGCGATTATGCCGTGCTTGTCCGTCGCTGACACCACCTTTCCATAAAATGGTGTTTATGGGGTGATTTAAATATTTAAAGCCATTATTAAACAACCATTGGGCGCAATAGGGTATTGCAGTTGACAGCCCGTAAGCCGATTGTTAGCTTTCCTTGGCACTCCCATATATAGAGTGCCAGTATCGAGGTAACAATGGCAACACCACTCAATTCACGGGCAGAAATACTGCTAAAAACGCTGATCGAGCAATACATATCAGGCGGTGCACCTGTGGGTTCCCGGACACTGGCGACCCAGGCAGGCCTGGAATTAAGCCCGGCAACCATTCGCAATGTTATGGCTGAGCTTGAAGACATGGGCCTGATTCGATCGCCCCATACCTCGTCTGGCCGTGTTCCCACCCAGGCAGGATATCGACTATTTGTCGATAGTTTATTGAGCGTTGAGAGTATGGATCTTTCTACGGTAAGCCAGCTCCAGGGCGAGCTGACAGATGGCGTTGATCAACAACACGTGATCGCCAATGCATCGTCTATGTTGTCCCAACTTACCCAGCTGGCCGCAGTTGTTTCTGTGCCGAGGAGAGAAGAGATCTCAGCTTTTAGACAAATTGAATTTGTGCGTTTGTCGGCAAAGCGCATCCTGGTCATTTTAATTGCCCGGGACGGACAGGTGCAAAATCGCGTATTTGATACTGGTCGCAAATACAGTGATTCTGAGCTTGTCGAAGCGGCTAATTTTTTTAATGCCGAATTCGCTGGACGGACCCTGGGTGAAGTCAAACGTTTGTTGCTCAAAGAAATGGAGCGAGACAGTGAGAGTATGCAAAAAAGTATGCGTGTTGCTGTCGAAATGGCACAGCAGGTATTTGCAGAATCTCAAGATGAAGGGCTGGTGGTTAGTGGTGAATCCAATCTTATGGATATCCCGGACATGGGCGACGTCAAAACATTAAGGCGGTTATTTGATGTGTTTGGCACCAAGCGGGATTTACTGCATTTACTGGATCAGAGTATGCGTTGTGAAGGCGTGAATATTTTCATTGGCCGTGAATCTGGCTACGAGGCCCTTGAGGATTGCAGTGTCGTAACAGCGTCTTACGAGGTTGATAACAGGATTGTGGGCACATTGGGCGTGATTGGACCGACCCGCATGTCCTATGAACGGGTCATCCCGATTGTGGATATCACGGCAAAATTAATCAGTGGTGCGCTTAGTGGCGATAATGAATAACTGCAAAAGACGCTTGAAACTTTCAAATTTAATCCCACTATATGGGCAAGATTTTACCAAGTGAATATTTAATTGGAGCAACAGGATAAATGACCAAAAAGAAGAACAAGACACAGCCAGACGCTGCACAAGATGAAAAACAGGCCGCTGAATCAGCTGATACCAACCAGGAAACCGCGGAGCAGTCAGATGAAAATGGCTACGATTTACCGGCCGAGATGGAAACATTGAATGCAGAGCTTGCCGACATTAAAGATAAATTTCTGCGGGCGACCGCCGAAACAGAAAATGTCCGGCGGCGAGCCGAAAATGACGTCCAGAATGCCCGTAAATTTGCTGTCGAAAAGTTTGCCGCCGAAGTCCTGTCAATAAGGGATTGCCTGGAATTGGCGCGATCGGTGGATTTCAAGGAAGACAACCAGGAAGCCCTGAAAAAAATGCATGAAGGCCTGGATTTGACGCTCAAGCAAATTGATTCAGTATTCGAGAAATTTCAAATAAATATGGTGAGCCCGGACGGTGAGAAATTTAACCCTGACTTGCATCAGGCTATTAGTATGCTTGAGTCAGACAAGGTCGCCGCCAATCATGTGATTTCTGTGGTCCAGAAAGGTTTTACCCTCAATGATCGATTGTTACGACCCGCCATGGTGACTGTCTCGAAAGGGGGCGGTAATGGCAAGAACGAGGAAAACGACCAAAAATCAGCCGAAAATGAGGCGAATTCGTCCTGATGAGCAGGGTAATTGGTGTCCAAGACCTTGAAAACATTCATTTGGGCCCCATTCGTAACCATAACTATCAGGCAACTTATAAGATTTTTAAGTAAGATTTTAAACAAATTTATAGATTTCTAGAGGACTTGAATAATGGGAAAGATAATAGGTATTGATCTGGGCACCACCAACTCCTGTGTGTCAGTCATGGAAGGCGGCAAGACCCGCGTTATAGAAAATAGCGAGGGTGACCGAACCACGCCTTCTATTGTTGCCTTCACAGAAGACGATGAGGTGTTAGTTGGTCAATCTGCCAAAAGACAGGCCGTCACCAATCCTCATAATACGGTTTATGCCACCAAACGATTGATTGGCAGAAAGTTTGATGAAAAAGTGGTGCAACGAGACGTTAAGTTGATGCCATATAAAATCGTCAAAGCCAAAAATGGTGATGCCTGGGTAGAAATCAATGGCAAGCAAATGGCGCCACCGGAGATTTCGGCGCGCGTCCTGCAGAAAATGAAAAAAACCGCTGAAGAATACCTGGGCGAAGAAGTAACCGAGGCGGTTATAACAGTGCCTGCCTATTTTAACGATTCCCAGCGCCAGGCCACCAAAGATGCGGGCAAGATTGCCGGCCTGGACGTTAAAAGAATTATCAATGAGCCGACGGCAGCGGCACTGGCCTTTGGTATGGACAAAAAAGAAGGCGATCGCAAAGTCGCCGTCTATGACCTGGGCGGTGGTACTTTTGATATTTCGATTATTGAAATCGCGGAAGTAGATGGCGAGCACCAGTTTGAAGTGTTATCAACCAATGGTGATACCTTTCTTGGTGGTGAAGATTTTGATTTGCGCCTGATCGATTACCTGGCCGATGAATTCAAGAAAGATAACAGTATGGATTTGCATACTGACCCAATCGCATTGCAGCGTTTAAAAGAGGCTGCCGAGAAAGCAAAAATTGAGCTATCTACAAGTCAGCAAACTGATGTCAATTTACCGTACATCACTGCAGATGCCAGCGGGCCAAAACATTTAAATCTCAAGATAACCCGTGCCAAGATGGAATCACTGGTTGATGACCTGATTGTTCGCACCATCGGCCCTTGCAAAACTGCATTGAAGGATGCGGGTTTATCGGCATCCGAAATTGATGATGTCATTCTCGTTGGCGGTCAGACCCGGATGCCCAAGGTCCAGGAAGCCGTTAAAGATTTCTTTGGCAAAGAGTCACGCAAGGACGTTAATCCAGATGAAGCGGTTGCAGCTGGTGCCTCGATCCAGGCCGGTGTTCTGGGCGGTGATGTCAAAGATGTCCTGTTACTGGACGTAACACCTTTATCGCTGGGCATAGAAACCATGGGCGGGATCATGACCAAGCTTATTGAAAAAAATACGACTATCCCGACCAAGGCTTCACAGGTTTTTTCAACAGCCGATGATAACCAGTCCGCTGTAACCGTACATGTATTGCAAGGTGAGCGGGAAGTGGCATCTGGCAACAAGTCTCTTGGTCGTTTTGATTTGTCCGATATACCGCCTGCACCCCGGGGCATACCCCAGATTGAGGTCAGTTTTGATATTGATGCCAATGGTATTATGCATGTCTCTGCAAAAGACAAGGCAACCGGCAAAGAAAACAAGATTGTCATTAAGTCCAGTTCAGGGCTATCTGATGACGAAATTAATAACATGGTGGCTGATGCCGAAAGTCATGCCGAAGAAGATCGTAAAGTCCGCGAGATGGTAGAGGTCAGGAACCAGGCTGATGGCATGATTCACAGCGTCAATAAATCCATGGGTGAAATGGGCGATAAACTTGATAGTGCCGAGAAAGAAAAAATTGAATCGGCGATCAAGGAGCTTGAAGAAGCGCTTAAGGATGATGACAAAGAAGCAATTGAAGCAAAAACCCAGGCGTTGACTGAAGCCAGTCATAAGATGGCAGAGCAAATGTACGCCGATGCCAATGCCCAGGCTGATGGCGCTGCTGCTGGTGCTGGGGCAGAATCAGCTGGCACTGATGAAAGCAAAAAAGATGACAATGTCGTCGATGCTGAATTTGAGGAAGTCGAAGACGAAAAGGACAAGAAGTAAAATTCAGCACGAGTTGTTAAGCGGGGCACGGCGGGGGAAATTTTTACCTGCCGTGCTTTTGCGTTAATTAAAAAAATTATTTCAAATGGATACTATGTCTAAACAGGATTATTACGAAGCGCTGGATGTCGAGCGCAACGCGACCGAGGCCGAGATTAAAAAGGCCTATCGGCGCCATGCCATGAAATGGCATCCAGATCGAAATCCTGATAACAAGGAAGCAGATCGTAATTTCAAGCAGGCCAAAGAGGCCTATGAAATTTTAAGCGACCCACAAAAACGTGCAGCATACGACCAGTTTGGTCATGCGGGCACTGACCCGTCTATGGGTGCCGGTGCTGCCGGTGCCGGTGGTGTTCATGGCGCCGGGTTTGCCGACATTTTTGGCGATGTGTTTGGCGATGTGTTTGGTGGTGGTCGTGCAGGTGGCAAAAAGGTATATCGGGGCGCCGATCTTCGCTACAACCTTGAGTTGAGCCTGGAAGATGCCGTCCATGGCACTGAAGTAAAAATCCGTGTGCCAGCCCTGGCAACCTGTAAAACTTGTGATGGCAGTGGCGCCAAAAAAGGTACTTCGCCGACAACTTGCCAGACTTGTGGTGGCCATGGCCAGGTGCGGATGCAACAGGGTTTTTTCTCGATCCAGCAAAGTTGCCCCAAGTGCCAGGGCTCGGGCAAGATTATTTCCAGTCCCTGTGGCGACTGTCTCGGCAAAGGTCGGGTGCGTCATAGCAAAACCTTATCGGTCAAGGTGCCTGGGGGCGTTGATGAGGGTGACCAGATTCGATTATCAGGTGAAGGTGAGGCTGGCGAACGTGGCGGGCCTGCCGGTGACCTGTACGTTCAGATCAGCCTGAAGCCCCATCCTATATTCCAGAGAGATAACGATGATTTGCATTTTGACATGCCAATTGATTTTTCAATGGCTGCCCTGGGTGGAGAACTGGAGATTCCGACGCTTGATGGCAAGGCTAAGTTAAAAATTCCTGCCGGCACTCAAAGTGAAAAATTATTCAGGCTAAAGAGCAAAGGCGTACGTAACGTTCGCAACGGTCATGTTGGCGATCTTTATTGTAAAATAAGTATCGAAACACCGGTTAAGCTGACAGGAAAACAAAAAGAGCTGCTCAAGGAATTCAGTGAGCTAACACGTGAGGGCGCTTCCCGTCATCACCCCAGGGAGCATTCATGGCTGGGCGCGGTAAAACAATTTTTTAAGTAACCTGATTTTTTTTGATAAAGACTTAACTTTATCTTAATTACCAATTGGCGATAAGCTGAATTCAGTTATCTGGTTAGTAGTCGCCAGGTCACCAGCCAGCAAGCCAAAATTTTTCTTGTCGCGCGTTCGTAACGTTACCCGGTATTCCAGGTACTTCCCGTCATCCAGCATTTTGTAGCTGGCAGTTGAATAGCCAAAGTTACGTGCTTTTACCAGCTCGCATAATTGTATTTCGTTAATTAGATCTTTCTTTAAACTCCTGACATTTAACCGTCCGTAATAGGTAGAGGGTATGACAGATTCAATCGCGCGGAATACTGATAGCGCACCCAGGGCCAGTATGGTTGAGGCAAACGCAGCAAAATAAAAACCAACACCAATTAAAATTCCAATTGCAGCGGTAATCCAGATTGAGGCGGCAGTGGTCAAACCCCTTACGGTGATGCCTTCTTTCATAATAACGCCGGCACCGAGAAAACCAATACCAGTCATAATTCCCTGGCCCATGCGAGTAGGATCAATGCGAATAGTCTCAATGGGTATTTGAGGTAATAGTTGCACCTGATATACGGTCAGCAACATTAGTAAACTGGAAGAAAGACAAACCAGGGTATGGGTGCGAAAACCGGCGGGCCGGCCATGCATGGTGCGCTCAAGACCAATCAGGCCGCCTACCAGGGTAGCAACCAGTAAGTGAACGAGAATTTCATTGTAATAGGGCTTCCATTCAAAATAAGTAGTCAGCACATCCATTACTCGATCACGCCTTATCGTTAGAACAAAATTCTATTTTACATGATTTGATACCAGCATAAAGGGTTTGCTTGCCCGGTGCTGTTTCCGGCTTGTTTATTGTGGTCAGACCTCATATTCTTTGTTTTTCGAACAGTATTTAACCAGGGACTGGGCTTAACCAATAGATTTCGAGCGGCAGGTTTTAGGTAAAAAAACATTATGGTGAATGTAGCAATTAATGGCGCATCGGGTCGTATGGGGCGAACCCTGATTGAGGCATGCCTGCTTAACGATGAAACGAAAGTGACAGCCGCAATTGAACGCCCGGGCAGCCCGGCAATTGGTGACGATGCCGGCACCCTTGCCGGATTAAACGCCCTTGGTGTGCCGGTCCAGGCGTCACTCGATAATTCAGCATACGACGTACTGATTGACTTCACCCGCCCCGAAGTGACCCTCGACAATATCAAGACTTGTATCAAGGCCAGAAAATCCATGGTTATTGGTACCACGGGATTTGATGCCGCTGGTATCCAGCTGATCCATGATGCGGCCAAAAAAATCCCGATTGTGTTTGCTCCCAATATGAGTGTTGGTGTCAATGTCTGTTTGCGGTTGCTGGAAGTAGCGGCCCAGGCATTGGGGGAGACGAGCGATATCGAAATCACGGAAGCCCATCACCGCCACAAGCTGGATGCCCCCTCTGGAACGGCATTGCGCATGGGTGAAGTGGTCGCAGAAGCCCTCGGTCGAAAACTAAAGGATTGTGCGATTTATGGCCGTGAAGGCATAACTGGCGAACGCGATAAAAATACCATTGGTTTTTCAACCATCCGGGCTGGCGATATTGTCGGTGACCATACGGTGATGTTTGCCGGCCAGGGCGAACGGGTGGAAATTACCCACAAGGCCTCCAGTCGCATGACTTTTGCCTCCGGGGCAATCCGGGCCGCGCTCTGGTTACAGGACAAACCCGCCGGGTTTTATGATATGCAGGATGTGCTGGGGTTTCGTTGAGACAGGGTTTGCATGGCCCGGTTTTTTTTGTTTTTCCAAATTGCATTTAACATAAGCCTGACGTAAGATGCTGTCCCAGCAGGGCCGTCGTTCTAGCCCGTAAGTTATTGAATAATATATTATAAACGGGAGAAGCCTACGCCTCTTCCGTTTTTGTATGTCTGAATATTGGGGGTTTACCGGTTGTCCCAGCCAGCATTGCTCGCCCTTGAAGATGGTTCCCTGTTTCCAGGGACCGCGGTTGGCGTTGCCGGAGAAACCACGGGCGAGGTGGTGTTTAATACCGCCATGACCGGTTACCAGGAAATCCTGACTGACCCCTCTTATGCCCGCCAGATCGTCACCCTGACTTACCCGCATATTGGCAATACCGGCACTAACCCGGAAGATATGGAGGCGGAAACAGTTCACGCTGCCGGTCTTATTATAAGAGACCTGCCATTGTTGCAAAGTAACTGGCGGGCTACGGAATCCTTGCCCGAATTTCTCCAAAAACACCAGGTGGTGGCCATTGCCGATATTGATACCCGCCGCTTGACGCGATTACTCAGAGAAAAAGGCGCTCAACGGGGTTGCATTATTGCCGCCGCCAGGGGAGAACGCATTCGCAAGGGTGAGGCAATTACAATGGCCGGTGCAGCAACAGGACTGGCGGGTCTTGATCTGGCAAAAGACGTGACCACCAATAAAACTTACGAATGGGATGAGGGTGTCTGGCAGTTGGGCGAAGGTTATAACAAGCCACACAGATCAGCTGAAGATTATAATTTTCATGTTGTCGCTTATGATTTTGGCGTTAAACGAAATATCCTGCGTATGTTAGCCGAGCGTGGCTGTAAATTGACAGTCGTGCCCGCAACTACCAGTGCCAATGATGTGCTGGCCTTAAAACCCGATGGCATTTTTCTTTCCAATGGCCCGGGCGATCCGGAGCCTTGTGCTTACGCAATTGAGGCGATCAAACAATTAACTTCATCGGGCATTCCCATATTTGGTATCTGCCTCGGGCACCAGTTGTTGTCATTGGCTTCCGGTGCAAAAACCGTGAAAATGAAATTTGGTCATCATGGCGCTAACCATCCGGTGCAAGATCTGGACAGTAAAAAAGTAATGATCACCAGTCAGAACCATGGGTTTGCTGTTGATGAAAACTCGATACCCGCTAACCTCGAGGTCACGCATCGTTCTTTATTTGATGGCACGATTCAGGGGATTTCCCGGACCGATGTACTGGCCTATTCTTTCCAGGGTCACCCCGAGGCCAGTCCCGGACCCCATGACGTCGCGCCCATGTTCGACAGATTTATTGATATGATGAAGAAATAATTATTTACAAACTCAAAAAATTATTTTGACAGGATTTACGGGATTAACAGGATTATGATTACTCTACAAATACACTTTTCAGACAGTAAACAGGGCGAAGACAACCCAAAAAGGTTTGAATGAAATAATGAAAATATTTTATTTTTTTAATCCTGTAAATCTTGTTAATCCTGTCCATTGATTTTTTATATTTGAATTTTAGATTCTTATGCCAAAACGTACTGACATAAAAAGTATACTTATTATTGGTGCCGGCCCGATTGTTATCGGCCAGGCCTGTGAGTTTGACTATTCCGGTGCCCAGGCGTGCAAGGCGCTCAAAGAAGAAGGTTACCGGGTGATACTGGTTAACTCCAACCCGGCGACGATTATGACTGACCCTGAAACGGCCGATGCTACCTACATCGAGCCCGTTGACTGGCGTAGTGTTAGCAAGATTATTGAAAAAGAACGGCCCGATGCGTTATTGCCAACCATGGGTGGCCAGACCGGCCTCAATTGCGCCCTTGATCTTGATCGTCATGGCATACTCAAAAAGTTTAATGTCGAGTTAATCGGCGCCTCAAAAGAGGCCATCGACAAAGCCGAAGATCGCGAGCAGTTTGCCAAGGCCATGCACAAGATTGGCCTGGATACACCACGGGGCGCCATTGGTCACAGTCTTGAAGAGGCCCACCAGGTGCAGGCGGCATTGGGATTCCCGGTTATTATCCGGCCCTCGTTTACCATGGGCGGTAGTGGCGGCGGTGTTGCTTACAACCGCAAAGAGTTCACAGAAATTTGTGAGCGCGGCCTGGACGCCTCGCCCACCAGCGAGTTGTTGATTGAAGAATCAATCGCCGGCTGGAAAGAATATGAAATGGAAGTGGTGCGTGATCACCAGGATAATTGCATTATCATTTGTTCAATTGAAAATCTGGATCCCATGGGCGTCCATACTGGCGACTCCATAACCGTTGCACCGGCACAAACCCTGACCGACAAGGAATACCAGATAATGCGTAATGCCAGTATTGCGGTATTGCGCGAGATTGGTGTCGATACTGGCGGTTCCAATGTTCAATTTGCCATCAACCCTGAAGATGGTCGCATGATAATAATCGAGATGAACCCGCGGGTCTCTCGTAGTTCGGCACTGGCCTCAAAGGCAACCGGTTTCCCGATTGCTAAAGTGGCCGCCAAACTGGCAGTGGGCTACACCCTGGATGAATTAAAAAATGATATTACCGGTGGCGTGACACCTGCTTCATTTGAGCCCACCATCGATTACGTAGTAACCAAGATTCCAAGATTTACATTTGAAAAATTTCCCAAGGCCGACCCGGTTTTGACCACGCAAATGAAATCAGTTGGTGAAGCAATGGCCATTGGCCGGACGTTCCAGGAATCACTGCAAAAGGCGTTACGGAGTCTGGAAGTGGGTGTTGATGGTTTTGATTCTTTCGTTGATACAGCACTGATTGAAAACGAACATAACCCTGCGACCAGAAAATCGCTGATTAAAGACAAGCTGCGTTATGACTTAACCAAACCTTGTGCCGAACGAATCTGGCATGTGGCCGATGCTTTCAGGTATGGATTTAAACTGGATCAAATATTTGAAATTACCAAAATTGACCCGTGGTTCCTGGTGCAAATTGAAGATTTAATCAAAACCGAGAAACTAATAATACGCTCAGCCGGTAAAAAATTAAGCCGTAAAAAAGTTTATGGCTGGAAACGAAAAGGGTTTTCTGATCGGCGCATCGCAAAGCTATTAAACACCCGCGAAGAAAAATTTCGTAAAATACGACATAAGCTGGATATCCGACCAGTTTACAAAAGAGTTGATTCCTGTGCCGCAGAATTTGCCTCGGCTACGGCCTACATGTACTCCACTTATGAAGAAGAGTGTGAAGCCGCACCCGAAGCGCGTGACAAAATAATTGTCCTTGGTGGTGGCCCCAATAGAATCGGCCAGGGGATCGAGTTTGACTATTGCTGTGTGCACGCGGCATTTGCAATGCGCGATGATGGCTACCAGACAATTATGATCAATTGTAATCCTGAAACTGTATCAACGGATTACGATACCTCTGACCGGCTTTATTTTGAACCACTTACGCTGGAAGACGTGCTTGAGATAGTCCACATCGAAAATCCCAAAGGTGTGATTGTCCAGTACGGTGGCCAGACCCCGTTAAAATTATCCAGGGGCCTGGAAGCAGCAGGCACGCCAATTATCGGCACCAGTCCGGACTCTATTGATCTGGCCGAGGATCGAAAACGTTTTCAAAGATTAATCAAACGCCTGGACTTGTTGCAGCCACCAAACCAGACTGCAATTGATGTTAAGTCGGCATTGCGCAAGGCAAAAAAAATTGGCTTTCCAATGGTTGTCAGGCCTTCTTATGTACTTGGCGGCCGGGCCATGGAGATTGTCCATAACCTTGAGGACCTGGAGCGATACATGCGGTTTGCCGTGGATGTTTCTGACGACTCCCCGGTATTGCTGGACAAGTTCCTTAACGATGCAATTGAAGTAGATGTTGATGCCATCTGTGATGGTAAAGACGTGGTGATCGGCGGCATCATGGAGCATATTGAAGAGGCGGGCGTACACTCCGGCGATTCTGCCTGCTCACTGCCACCATTTAGTTTGTCAGCCAAAATACAAAATCGACTCAGAAAACAAACCGTTGCCCTGGCCCATGGTTTGAAGGTGGTTGGGTTAATGAATATCCAGTTTGCCATCAAGGGTGATGATATATACGTGCTGGAGGTTAATCCCCGGGCATCACGTACCGTGCCCTTTGTTTCCAAGGCTACGGGCCGTCCCCTGGCCAAGATTGCTGCCCGTTGTATGACGGGTAAAAGCCTGAAAGCGCAGGGAATCAGAAAAGAAATTATTCCTGCCCATTTTTATGTCAAGGAAGCAGTATTTCCCTTTATTAAATTTCCCGGTGTCGATACGATGTTGGGCCCTGAGATGAAATCAACAGGTGAAGTGATGGGTGTTGGCGAGACATTTGGCGAAGCATTTTACAAGTCGCAGGTGGCAGCGGGCGCCAATATTCCACAAACGGGTAAAATGTTTGTCAGTGTGAAAGACGCAGACCAGGCGGCGATCGTGGATATCGCCCGTTTTTTCAGTGAACACTCATACCAGTTACTGGCAACGCGCGGGACGGCGGCGGTACTGGAAGCGGCCGGTGTGCCGGTGACATCGGTTAACAAGGTATCAGAAGGCAGGCCCCATATAGTTGACATGCTAACCAACGATGAAATTGATATAATTGTGAACACGGTATCTGACAAACAAAGCCTGGAAGATGCATCTTTAATTCGTCGTGTTGCTACACAACACAAGGTAACAAATTACACGACTTTGGCAGCGGCGCGAGCCGCCGCCGAGGCACTACGTGAATTTCGTGATGACGAAATTTCTATTTATCGTTTGCAGGATCTGCACCAGAATATGAATAGGGAGATGGAAACGTGATCAAGGTACCTATGACAGTACTCGGCGCAGAAAAGCTACGGGCAGAGCTTGATAAACTCAAGAAAGTTGACCGTCCAAGAATTATCCAGGACATTGCCGAAGCACGTGCCCATGGTGATTTGTCCGAAAATGCCGAATACCATGCCGCACGGGAGCAGCAAAGTTTCGCGGAAGGCAGGATCAAGGAAATTGAAGCCAAATTATCTACTGCCCAGGTCATTGATCCCACCAAATTAAATGCTGAAGGGCGCGTCGTATTCGGCGCAACCCTGGACTTGCTCAATGAGAGTACCGATGAAAAAGTGACCTACCAGATTGTGGGTGATGACGAAGCAAGTGTAGAAGCAGGTAAAATTTCCATTAATTCACCTATCGCGCGGGCTTTGATTGGCAAGGAAGATGGCGATATTGTGGATATTCAAATCCCTGGCGGTGTTCATACTTATGAAATTCTGGGTGTGCGCTACAAATAATTTTTTTGCCTCGCCCGGATTTTGTTTTTAATCACAAATCATTCTATATTAATTTCATGTTAAGTCCGTTAAGTCGATGGAACATGCTGGAGCGTCTAGCCTTAACCATATGGGTTGGCGGGATGTGGATGAGCGGGTACGTGGTCGTACCAATCCTGTTCGCAAATCTGGAACGCCAGGTAGCCGGCGAAGTTGCCGGCCGACTATTCCAGGTCACAAGTTATATTGGCATAAGCTGTTTGTTAATATTATTGCTGCTGAAAATTATTTTACCGGGCAGAAAAGTAATGCGGTCATGGCAAGTCTGGGCGTTACTGGCAGCATTGCTCATTACGATATTTGGTGAGTTTTACCTGGCTGAAGCAATGCGCAATTTAAAAATTCTGCAACCAGCGCTTGAGCAGGGGAGCGAAGTTTACGTAAAGTTTGCCAGGCTGCATGGATTTTCCAGCGCACTTTTTCTTGTTAACAGTTTGCTGGGATTAATTTTGGTGCTGACTTACCAGGCTATAAAATTTCCTGGAAAAAACAGTCACCAGAAAAACTAACGGAAAAATTCACAGAAAAATTAAAAAACCAGGTTATTTTGCCAGTTTAATAGTCGGATCGGTTGCCGGGCGATACAGCACCACAATATGACCAATTACCTGGACAACTTCTGAATTGGTTTCGCTGCAAATGGTAGTTAGTAGCTGATCGCGATCAGCTTTTACCAGTGCCGGCAATTTAAGTTTTAACAGTTCGTGGTGTGCCAGCGCCGAGTCAAGTTCAGCTTTTATAGATTCGGAGTAACCCCCTGAACCGATGGCCACAATGGGTTTGAGTTTATGGGCAAGTCCCCGTAGCTGGTTTTTTTGTTTTCCTGTGAGCGGCATGTTGTATGTCGTTAGTATCCCGTATTGGTATCTCTATAGTTGATAGCTCTATAATTATAGATACAAATCTTTATTGAAAGTATTTGTTGATCGTCTTGATGTTTAGACAGTAATCATGCCGTTCCTTACTCTACGAAACAAGCATTTATGACAAGTAGACGACAAAAAAGTAAAAAATGGATGCAGCGTCATCTTTCCGACATTTATGTTAAGCAGGCGCAAAAAGAGGGTTATCGCTCCCGTGCCGTCTATAAGCTTAAGGAAATAGATGCACGTTACCACTTGATTCGCCCAGGTTTTAACGTGGTGGATCTGGGGGCGGCGCCAGGTGGCTGGTCCCAGTATGCAGTCAAAAAAGTGGGTCACCATGGCAGTCTTTTTGCCCTGGATATTCTCGACATGGCAGCAATTAACAATGTGACATTTATACTGGGAGATTTTACCGAACAAAACTCGATTGACCTGTTAACGGCTGAGTTGGGCGATCAACAAATTGACCTTGTAATATCTGATATGGCCCCCAATATGAGTGGTATCGGGGGCGTTGATCAGCCACGGGCCATGTATTTGTCCGAGTTGGCCGTTGATTTTGCCCTAAAAACACTTAAACCGGGCGGTAATTTGCTGATAAAGACCTTTCAAGGTTCAGGTTTTCCAGAATTACGACATGTTATAACATCGGGTTTTGGCAGAATCGCGACCAGCAAACCGAAGGCCTCTCGCAGCAATAGCCGTGAGGTCTACTTGCTAGGTTTGGGTAAGAAGACAGGGTAATAAACAGGGAAGAATTGCTTGTTAGGCTATAATTTGGCCAGGCAATATTCCAGGACAAGACATAACACTGGCAAAATACTAAACTAGCGGTAATTGGTGGTAACAATTAAGCTAATATACTTAGAGTAATAGATTTTGCGATAGACGGGACTAAATACGGGAATATCACAAGAGGTGTCAATTGAATAACCTGACGAAAAATATGCTGCTTTGGCTTGTCATTGCCATTGTTCTGATGTCTGTATTTAATAATTTTGGCAGTCGCCAGGAGCAATCAAATAATTTAAATTACTCTGATTTTATGTCCAAGGTAAAACTTAGCGAAATTGGCACAGTTACCTTGCAGGGCAGTTATATTCTCGGTGAAACCAAAGATGGTATTAAATTCAAGACCTTCAGTCCCGAGACCAACAACACATCGCTTATTGGCGAGTTACTTGATAACAAGGTAACAATTATTGCCAAAGAGGAAGAAAAGCCCTCTTTATTGCTCAGTATATTTTTGAATTTTGCACCGGTACTTCTGTTAATAGGATTCTGGATATTTTTTATGCGCCAGATGCAGGGCGGTGCCGGCGGCCGGGGCGCAATGAGCTTTGGCAAGAGCAAAGCGCGCATGTTATCCGAAGACCAGAACAAGGTAACGTTTGATGATGTTGCCGGTATTGAAGAGGCAAAAGAAGAAGTTAGCGAGCTGGTTGAATTTTTAAGAGAGCCGGCCAAGTTTCAGAAATTGGGTGGCCGTATTCCCAGTGGTGTTATGTTAACGGGTAATCCCGGAACCGGTAAAACATTGCTTGCCAGGGCGATTGCCGGCGAAGCCAAAGTGCCATTCTTTTCTATCTCTGGTTCAGATTTTGTCGAAATGTTTGTCGGTGTCGGCGCATCAAGAGTGCGCGATATGTTTGAGCAGGCCAAAAAACATGCGCCCTGCATTATATTCATTGATGAAATTGATGCCGTCGGTCGTCAACGTGGCGCCGGTCTGGGCGGCGGTCATGACGAACGCGAACAAACCCTCAACCAGCTTTTGGTAGAGATGGATGGATTTGAAGGCAATGAAGGCGTGATTGTGATTGCTGCCACGAACCGTCCCGATGTCCTGGATCCTGCCTTACTTCGCCCCGGTCGATTTGATCGCCAGGTTTATGTGCCATTACCAGATATTCGTGGTCGTTCACTCATATTAAAAGTACATATGAGGAAAGTACCCATCGATGATAATGTAGATTCTACTATCCTGGCCCGCGGCACACCCGGTTTTTCCGGTGCCGACTTGTCTAACCTGGTTAATGAGGCGGCCCTGTTTGCTGCTCGCGCCAGTAAACGACTTGTCGATATGGATGATTTTGAGAAGGCCAAGGACAAGGTCATCATGGGTGCGGAGCGACGCTCAATTGTCATGCCTGAAAGAGAACGCATGAATACGGCATACCATGAGTCCGGCCATACGGTCGTGGCCAAAGTTTTGCCTAATACCGATCCAGTCCATAAAGTGACCATCATTCCCCGCGGCCGCTCCCTGGGTGTGACCATGCAATTACCGGAAGAGGATCGTTATAGTCATGACCGCGATTCCCTGTTATCTACCATCTCCGTATTAATGGGTGGTCGTATTGCCGAGGAAGTATTTATGGGTCAAATGACCACTGGCGCGACCAATGATTTTGAGCGCGCCACCGATCTTGCCCGCAATATGGTCGTGCGTTGGGGCATGAGTGATGTCATGGGCACCCGGGTTTATGGTGAAAATGAAAGCGAAGTATTCCTTGGTCGTGATGTGACTACCCACAAGAATCTCAGTGATGCCACGGCGCAACAAGTAGATGATGAAATTCGTCGTATCATTGACGAGCAATACAAGATTGCCCGTAAAATCATTGAAGATAATCGTGACAAAATTGAATTAATGACAAAATCATTGCTGGAGTGGGAAACACTCGATGCAACGCAGATCGACGACGTAATGGCGGGTAAAAAACCGCAACCGCCAGAGAGCGCTAATGGCACCAAGCCGGGGTCTGATACAGGCTCTACTGGCAAGGGTAAAAAGCCGGATGTGAAACCTAACCTGGACACACCTGCCGGAGAGCATTAACCGGCACTTGTTGACTAGTTAAAACCCTTGATGGATTGTGCCGGCCGTTCGCTGAACCTTAACAAGGTCGCGATTATGGGCGTACTGAATATCACCCCCGATTCATTTTCTGACGGGGGTCTTTTTTTGGGTGTCGATGAAGCGGTCAAACATGGCGAGCTTATGGCCGCCAATGGTGCTGACATAATTGATATCGGCGGCGAATCGTCACGCCCCGGGGCCGACCCGGTTTCGATTGCACAGGAGCTGGACCGGGTTTTACCTGTCATTGAACGTTTATCCCGTGTGGTTGATTGTCCGATTTCAATTGATACCTGCAAACCCGAGGTAATGTCGGCTGCCATCAATGCCGGCGCCGGCTTTATTAATGATATCAATGCGCTCCAGGCCAGCGGGGCCATGGAGATGGCCTTGCAACTGGACGTGCCTGTTTGCCTGATGCATATGCAGGGCCAACCCGAAACCATGCAAATAGATCCTGTTTATAGAAATGTAACAGCCGAGGTAAAAACCTTTCTCGGGGATCGCATCTCGGCCTGTCTTGAGGCAGGCCTGAAGCAGGACAAACTGGTCATTGATCCCGGATTTGGATTTGGCAAGTCAGTAGCCCATAATCTGGAACTATTAAGGAATCTATCGTTATTCAAGGATCTTGGTTTGCCAATATTGGCTGGCTTATCGCGTAAATCACTGATTGGAAAAGTCCTGGGCAAATCAACGAACCAGCGCTTGTCTGCCAGCCTGGCCCTGGCAGTGATGGCAGTGCAAAACGGTGCTGCAATATTGCGGGTCCATGATGTGGCTGAAACCCGTGATGCGATCAGGATGACAGAGGCAGTGACTATGGTTCATTCCTGTCCAGGTGAATGATATCGCGGGAGACTGATATAACAGGGTCAAGCGGCGAATAGTAATGACTAATAACAGAAGCGCCCTATACTTAAGGCATAAGCACTGAATCGATTGGGGCTGGACAGGAGAAACATGCAATGAAAAGACGTTATTTTGGCACAGACGGTGTCCGTGGACGCGTGGGCGAAGAACCCATTACCCCCGAGCGTATGTTAAAGCTGGGCTGGGCTGCCGGTCGCGTATTAGGTCGTAGTGGCAAGGTATTAATTGGTAAAGATACGCGCATATCCGGTTATTTACTCGAGTCAGCACTGGAATCGGGCTTGTCTGCCGCGGGTGTTGATGTCCGTTTATTAGGCCCCATGCCGACCCCGGGCATTGCCTATTTAACCCGCACTGCAAGAGCGCGAGCCGGTATTGTAATTTCAGCGTCACACAATCCATATGAAGATAACGGGATTAAATTCTTTTCCTCGCAAGGCACCAAATTACCCGATGAGGTCGAGGCCGAAATAGAAGCCATGATGGAGCAACCCCTGGAAACGGTGAGTTCTGCCGAATTGGGTAACGCCAAGCGTTATCCCGATGCCGCCGGCCGCTACGTGGAATTTTGCAAAAGCACCTTTCCCAGTCGGATGGATCTGGAAGGCATCCGAATCGTACTTGATTGCGCTAATGGCGCCGCTTACCAGGTAGCGCCCCACGTGTTTTCAGAGCTTGGCGCCGATGTGATTGCCATCTCCAATGAGCCTGACGGTTTTAATATTAACCAGGATTGCGGATCAACCAGCCCGGAAGCCTTGCAGAGTAAAGTGCAGGAATTTCGTGCCGATGTGGGCATCGCCCTGGATGGGGACGGTGACCGACTTATCATGGTGGATGACAAGGGTAACCTGGCCGATGGTGATCAAATATTGTATGTCATTGGCATGGCCAGAAAACAAAACCAGCGCCTGAATGGCGGCATTGTCGGGACATTAATGACTAATCTGGGCCTGGAGCAGGCCTTTCAGGCAAGCCATATCCCCTTTAAGCGGGCATCAGTTGGTGACCGATATGTCATGAATTTGCTAAGACAAGAAGGCTGGGAATTGGGCGGTGAGTCCTCTGGCCATATTATTTGCCTCGATAAAAGCACCACGGGAGACGGTATTATATGCGCCCTGGAAGCCCTGGCCGTGATGGTCCAGACGGGCAAACCATTGGCAGATCTCAAAGCCGGTATGGAGCTGTTCCCCCAGAATATGGTCAATGTCAGCATTCCCCGCGAGGTACACGCAAAGAATAGTTTTGATGTTCATGCATCAGAAAAAATTAAGGATGCCATTGCCGCTGCCGAGAAAGAGCTGGCTGACAAGGGCCGGGTATTATTGCGCGCCTCTGGCACTGAACCTGTAATTCGGGTGATGGTCGAAGGCTGTGATGAATTAATGGTCAACCGACTCACCAACAACCTGGCCAGTGCGGTGAAGGAAGCGGCGGGCGAGGCGGTCCAGGCATAAATAACGGGCATTAAAATAGCCGGGAAAGGGCGCAAGTATTGCTTTATCCGGTCTCGATCGGTAACATCGCCGCCGTTTTTCCCAATTAATTCCTACAAGAATTCCTTAGTTAATAGATTAAGTAATGGGTCATATGCTCAGGCTTACAAATTAGGTTCAAATGGAGACAGGTATGCGTCAACCACTGGTTGCAGGAAACTGGAAAATGAATGGCGATCAGGCAGATGCCAGTAAATTGCTGGACGGAATTCTGGCTGGTTTGGCAGACGTAAAAAGTGCCGAATTGGCTGTTTGTCCGCCATTTATCCTGATCCCGGCTGTGGCCAGTAAACTGGCTGGTTCTCCGGTTAAATGGGGCGGTCAGAACCTGGATACCCATCATTCCGGGGCCTATACGGGAGAGGTGTCGGGCCCGATGCTGAAGGATTTTGGCTGTACTTATGCCATTGTTGGCCATTCAGAGCGCCGTAGTTACTATGGCGAAGACGATAACGTGGTGGCCATGAAGTTTGGTGCTGCCCAGGACAATGGCTTGACCCCAATTCTTTGCGTGGGTGAATCACTGGAAGAAAGAGCCGAAAATGCAACCGAGTCGGTAATTAACCGGCAGCTTGATGAAGTGCTGGATGCCCACGGCATTGCCTCTTTCGCCAATGCTGTCATTGCCTATGAGCCGGTTTGGGCGATCGGCACCGGTAAAACCGCAACACCGGAAATGGCGCAGGAAGTCCATGCCTATATTCGGGGTAAACTTGTTGGCCTTGATGCAGGTGTGGCGGCTGGTATCAGACTATTATATGGCGGTAGCATGAAGCCGGATAACGCGGCCGAATTGATTGCCCAGCCAGATATAGATGGCGGCCTGATTGGTGGCGCTTCGTTGAAAGCGGAAGATTTTCTGGGTATCGCAAAAGCCGCTGGTTGAGACTTACATTAGTACATATTATTAAATTTAAACTTCAAAGATAATCAAGTTATGCAAGATATTGTTTTGGTCATTCATGTGCTCGCAGCCATTGCCCTGGTGGGCCTGGTTTTGTTACAGCATGGTAAAGGGGCGGATGCAGGTGCGGCCTTCGGCGGCGGCGGCGGATCACAATCAGTCTTTGGTAGTGGTGGCTCTGCCAACTTTATGTCGCGTATGACAGCAGGCCTGGCAACCGTATTTTTTATTACCAGCCTGTCACTTGGCTACTTTTTATCACCAAAGGCCAGGACCAGCAGTGTGACCGATCAAATTGAAGCGCCAGTGACACCTGCGACGCAAAAAAACCCAATAGCGCCAATAGATGATATTGGCCCTAAAAAAGCTAACAAGATAGCACCTCAAGAAGGTGTGCCGGATGTCCCTAAGTAGTTACTTCTTAATATATTTGCCGAAGTGGTGGAACTGGTAGACACGCTGTCTTGAGGGGGCAGTGGCGCGAGCCGTGCGGGTTCGAGTCCCGCCTTCGGCACCAACATCCTAGCCCCTGGTCGCTAGTGGCTAGGGGCTCATCCCTCGTTACTAGCTCCTGGCTCCTGGCTCTTAGCCCCTAGTCCCCTAGTCCCTTAGTCCCCTAAATCAGGGATAGGGGTTTTTTATACCCTTAGAAATCTATCCAACTTGTTGAATAGACAGTGATTATATGGTTGTAGCAAACTTGACTTTAATCGACCTCAAAGCCTAGACTGGCCGGGTTTTTTAGCAGGCATGCAAAACAATTATTATAGAATTTAAAAGATGCTGGAAAATTACCTACCTATTTTGATTTTTATTATTGTCGGTGTCCTGGTGGGCGTCGTAATGGTGGCTATGGGCGCCATGATGGCACCTAATCGACCCGACAGTGAGAAGCTTTCGCCCTACGAATGTGGCTTTGAATCATTTGAAGATACACGCATGAAATTTGATGTGCGTTACTACCTGGTTGCGATACTTTTTATAATCTTCGATCTTGAAATTGCTTTCCTGTTTCCCTGGGCCGTTGCGCTTGAAGAAATTGGCATGTTTGGATTCCTGGCAATGATGCTGTTCCTGGGCATCCTGATCATTGGTTTTGTTTACGAATGGAAAAAGGGAGCCCTTGAATGGGAATAGAAGGCGTACTCGAAAAAGGTTTTGTAACCACCTCTATGGACTCGCTTATTAACTGGGCGCGTACGGGTTCGCAATGGCCAATGACTTTTGGGCTGGCTTGTTGTGCAATTGAAATGATGCAGGCAGGGGCCTCTCGTTATGACCTCGATCGTTTTGGCATGTTATTTCGACCCAGCCCACGGCAATCAGATGTGATGATTGTTGCCGGCACCCTGGTAAACAAAATGGCGCCAGCGTTACGAAAAGTTTATGACCAAATGGCCGAGCCACGCTGGGTTATTTCCATGGGCTCCTGTGCCAATGGCGGCGGTTATTACCATTACTCTTATTCTGTTGTTCGTGGTTGTGATCGCATCGTACCCGTAGATGTTTATGTGCCTGGCTGTCCACCAACACCAGAAGCATTGTTGTATGGCATTCTGCAACTGCAAAATAAAATCAGAAGAACAAATACGATTGCACGTTAATCTACATTAAATAACCAATTTATTATCTATTCATCAATGAGCTTCTCCTTACAAAATGTTTCCGATCGTCTGAAAGAAGATTTTGGCGACAGTATTGTAAACTGCGTAGAACATCATGGTGAGTTGACTGTCGAAGTTGCTGCCGGAGACCTGTTAAAAATTTGCCAGGTTTTGCGTGACCACGAGTACTATGCTTGTGAGCAACTCATCGATGTGTGTGGTGTTGACTACTTATTATATGGTCTTGATGACTCGTCAGTCGCACCAGAACAGTCCAGCCCAAATCGATTCGCGGTTATATATCATCTGTTATCGATAAAACACAATCGTCGCCTGCGGTTGCGTGTTTTTCTGGATACAGATTTACCCGTCGTTGACTCGGTCGTTGATATCTGGAGCGTCGCTAACTGGTTCGAGCGCGAGGCCTTTGATTTATTCGGCATAATTTTTGAAGGGCATCCAGACTTACGCAGAATACTCACAGATTATGGTTTCGTGGGCTATCCCTTTAGAAAAGATTTTCCAATCTCGGGGCATGTTGAGACACGATACGACCCTGAGAAAAAACGGGTTGTATACGAGCCCGTATCAATTGAGCCGCGGATTCTGACACCACGTATTATTCGGGAGGATGGTTTCGGTGGCTGAGATTCGTAATTACACAATGAATTTTGGTCCGCAACACCCGGCGGCACATGGTGTGTTGCGCCTGGTGCTTGAGATGGATGGCGAGGTAATTGAAAGGGCAGATCCACATATCGGACTGTTGCACCGTGCCACGGAAAAACTGGTCGAGACAAAGATTTATTCCCAGAGCATTGGTTACATGGATCGCCTGGATTATGTGTCCATGATGTGTAATGAGCATGCTTATGTAAGTGCCATCGAAAAATTACTTGAGATTGATGTGCCATTAAGGGCGCAGTATATCCGGGTATTGTTCGATGAGATTACCCGTATCCTGAATCATTTACTTTGGCTGGGTACGCACGCCCTTGACGTGGGTGCGATGTCGATTTTCCTCTATTGTTTTCGCGAACGTGAAGAATTAATGGATTGTTACGAAGCCGTATCCGGCGCCCGTCTCCATGCAACCTACTACCGGGTTGGCGGCGTCAATCGCGACTTGCCTGACAGTATGCCAAAGTATGAAAAATCCAAATGGCATAATGCCAAAGAAGTTGCCAAATTAAATGAGAACAGGCAGGGCACATTGCTCGATTTCATCTGGGATTTTACCGAACGCTTCCCGGGTCGGGTTGATGAGTACGAAACTTTATTAACTGACAATAGAATCTGGAAACAAAGAACAGTGGGCATTGGTGTGGTTTCGCAAGAACGGGCCCTGCAGCTGGGATTTACAGGACCTATGTTGCGTGGTTCTGGTATTGCCTGGGATCTGCGCAAGAAACAACCTTACGAAATTTACGATCGCATGGATTTTGATATTCCCATTGGTACTAATGGCGACTGTTATGATCGATACCTGGTGCGCATTGAAGAAATGCGCCAATCTAACCGGATTATCAGGCAATGTGTTGAGTGGCTGAAAAAAAATGATGGCGAAATTATTGCCGACAATCATAAAGTCGCGCCACCAGATAGAGTCAGCATGAAGGATGATATGGAGTCCCTGATTCATCACTTTAAATTTTTTACTGAAGGTTTTTGTGTGCCGAAAGGTGAAGTGTATTCCTGTATTGAACATCCTAAGGGTGAGTTTGGTGTTTACCTGGTATCAGATGGCGCCAATAAACCCTACCGACTGAAAATTCGCCCACCTGGTTTTGCCCACCTGTCTGCTCTTGACGAGATGAGCCGTGGCCACATGCTGGCAGATGTTGTCGCAATCATCGGCACCCAGGATATTGTTTTCGGGGAGATTGATCGATGATTAATACCCAGGCCGCACTAAATTTAAAAATTGAAATGTTGACGCTTGCGACGAGAGAGGAAATCGACAAGTGGATAGCCAAGTATCCTGCCGATCAAAAGCAGAGCGCGGTAATGGCCGCCTTGAGAATTGTTCAGGATCAAAATGGCGGCTGGTTGAATACACAGTTGATGGACGCCATTGCGGCCTATTTGGAAATGCCACCCATTGCCGTATATGAAGTTGCTACATTCTATTCAATGTACGAACTCGAGCCGATTGGCCGACATAAGATCAGTATTTGTACAAATATTTCCTGCATGTTGTGTGGCTCCGAAGAAGTGGTTGCCCATTTTGAAAAACGCCTGGGCATCAAGCTGGGCGAAACTACGGCAGATGGAAAAATAACCTTGAGAGAAGTGGAGTGCCTGGGCGCCTGTGTCGGTGCGCCCATGATGCAAATTGGTAACGAATATATCGAAAACCTGACACCGGAAACCATTGACCAGCTGTTGGCTGGTCTGGAGTAAGTTGTGAGCGTACAAGTCTGTTTTAATAACATTGATGCCGATAATTGCTGGACACTTGAGTCTTACCAGCAGCAGGGTGGTTATGAGGTATTAAAACGTATTCTCAAGAAAAAAACGCCACCTGAAGAAATTATAGAAGAACTTAAGGCTTCGGCATTAAGGGGACGTGGTGGTGCCGGTTTTCCGACCGGTCTCAAATGGAGTTTCATGCCACGGACCGCACCCGGCCAAAAATATATTGTTTGTAATTCCGATGAAGGTGAGCCTGGTACCTGTAAGGATCGCGATATTCTTCGTTACAATCCCCATGCGCTAATAGAAGGGATGATTATTGCCGGCTACTGTATCGGTGCCAGTGCGGGCTATAACTATATCCGCGGTGAATTCTGGGAACCTTATGAGCGTTGTGAAGGTGCGCTGGAAGAGGCCTACCAGGCCGGTCTGCTGGGTAAAGATATTTTAGGATCGGGATTTCAATTTGATCTTTACAATCATCTTGGTGCCGGCGCCTATATTTGCGGAGAAGAAACGGCGCTGCTTGAATCGCTTGAAGGCAAAAAAGGTCAACCTCGCTACAAACCGCCGTTTCCGGCGAATTATGGTTTATACGGTAAACCCACCACCATCAATAATACAGAAACACTGGCCTCGGTACCGATGATTCTGCAAAACAGTGGCAAGTGGTTCCTGGAACTGGGTAAGCCCAATAATGGCGGCGTCAAACTTTTTTCAGTTTCCGGGCATGTTAATAAACCTGGTAATTACGAAGTGCCCATGGGTATGCCATTTTCTGACTTACTGGAACTGGCCGGCGGCGTTAAAAATGGCAACCGCTTGAAGGCAGTGATCCCGGGCGGTTCTTCCGCGCCGGTAATCCCTGGCTTACAAATGATGGAGCTGACCATGGACTACGACTCCATCGCCCAGGCCGGATCAATGCTGGGTTCGGGAGCGGTAATTGTTATGGATGAAACCACTTGCATGGTGCGGGCCCTGGCGCGTATATCTCACTTTTATTATGAAGAATCGTGCGGACAGTGTACGCCTTGTCGTGAGGGCACCGGCTGGATGTCGCGCGTTGTCAATCGTATTGAACATGGCCATGGCCATATTGAGGATCTTGCATTGCTGGATGACATCACAGAAAAAATTGCCGGTCGAACTATCTGTGCGCTGGGTGATGCCGCGGCCATGCCGGTGCAGGGTTTTCTAAAACATTTTCGTAGTGAATTTGAATATCACATCGAAAACGGCACTTGCCTGCCGGGCACCAAATAAATGAGTACAACAACTGACAAGGTAGCTGCCGAAGACCAAATCAAAAATGACATAGTCAGTTTTGAAATTGACGGCCAGACTGTAACAGCAGAAAAGGGCTCCATGTTAATCAGGGCCGCGGATGCTGCAGGTATTGTTATTCCACGATTTTGTTATCACAAGAATTTAACGGTCGCGGCAAACTGCCGCATGTGCCTGGTAGAGGTTGAAAAAGCGCCCAAGCCATTACCTGCCTGTGCCACGCCAGTTGCCGAGGGCATGAAAGTTTTTACCCAATCGGAAGTTGCCAAGCGCGCTCAAAAAGGCGTCATGGAATTTTTATTGATTAACCATCCCCTCGATTGCCCAATTTGTGATCAGGGTGGTGAGTGTACATTGCAGGATCTGGCAGTTGGTTACGGTGGTGATAATTCCCGTTACCAGGAAGCCAAGCGTGTTGTTGTTGATAAAGATATTGGACCCTTAATTGCAACCGAAATGACGCGCTGCATTCATTGCACCCGTTGTGTACGTTTTGGCCAGGAAGTGGCTGGTATTATGGAAATGGGCGCCACCGGCAGGGGCGAACATACCAAGATTGGCACTTACATTGAGAAAAGTATTGATTCTGAATTGTCTGGCAACATTATCGATTTGTGTCCCGTAGGTGCCCTGACTTCAAAACCTTTTCGCTACTCTGCACGACCCTGGGAGTTAATAAAATGCGATTCTATCAGCCCTCATGATAATGTCGGTGCAAATATTACAGTGCATACCCGTGACAACAAGGTTATGCGAGTTATTGCTCGAGAAAATAACGAGGTAAACGAAACCTGGATTTCGGATCGAGATCGATTTAGTTATGAAGCCAACAATCATGGCGATCGCCTGACGATGCCGATGATTAAGGTAGATAATGAATGGCAGGAAACCGACTGGAATAGCGCGCTCGAGTTTACCTTAAGAGGCTTGAGTAAAGTTATTGAGCAGCATGGCATCGACAATATTGGTGCACTGGCTGCACCACATTGCGCCACTGAAGAATTTTATTTGTTACAAAAATTATTGAGGGCGCTTGGTACGGGTAATGTTGATCACAGAACGGGCCAATTGGATTTTTCTGATGACGAACTAATGCCCGATTTTCCCGGGTTGGGCCAAAGCTTGCAGTCACTGGAAGAATCGAAATCGATATTGCTTATTGGCTCGAACATACGCAAAGATCAGCCACTGATTGGCTTGCGGCTTCGCAAGGCACAACAGAATGGTGCCAGCCTGATGGTCATTAACCCGGTTAATTATGACTTTACCCGGCAGCCTGAATTACAAACTATCGGTACCCCGCAACAAATGCTGGAATCATTGGCTGGCCTTGTAAAAGCGCTTGCTGATGAAACCGGAAAATCGCTTCCTGGTGATGCTATTAAATTACTGGCCAAGGTCACGCCCGGTGATACCGAACAGGCAATGGCAAAAATATTGTCAAAACAATCTCCGGCAACAATTTTGCTGGGTAATTATGCTTTTTCAAATAGTCATTCGTCCCAGTTCAGGGCACTGGCACAACTGGTTGCCAATTTCTCGGGTGCAAAAATTGGATTCATGGCGCAGGCAAATAGTGCTGGTGCCTGGCTGGCTGGTTGCGTACCACATCGTGGCACCAATAATTCGGCCACCGATAAAACAGGCTCGACTGCGCACGACATGATTAAAGAGCCATTGAAGGCCTACATCATGCTTGGCCTGGAGCCAGCACTGGACTGTATTGATGCCGGACGGGCTCGTCTGGCCATGGAAAGCGCAGAATTTATTACCATGTTGACGCCGTTCAAACCTGGTGCCGGTGAACTGGCGCTGGATTGCGCCAGTGTCATGCTGCCAATGGCAACGTTTTTTGAGACGGCAGGTACCCATATAAATTGCGAAGGCAAAATGCAGACCTATCGCAGCACCGTCACCCCCCAGGGTGAATCTCGTCCTGCATGGAAAATTCTCAGGGTACTGGGAAATTATTTCGAGCTCGAAGGGTTTGATTACAATTCTATCGATGACGTTAGAAAAGAAATGAATATTGTGATCAGTAATAACAGCCAATCTGACAACGTTTTGAAGCAAGTGAAAATGCCGAAAAAACTGGGCGGTAAAATTTTTAATCTTTATCGACTGGCCGAGTTACCGATATATCGCACCGATATTATTGTCCGTCGGGCGTCCGCGTTACAGTTGACTCATGATAACCCTGGCGCCAGGGCGCGGGTGAATAGTGACCAGGCAGCAAAATTGAATATTAAACAGGATGATTTGATTCGTGTCCGGATGCTGGAAGGTGATGCGCAAATAAACGTTGAAATAGATGAGTCTATACCAGACGCCTGTATCTGGGTGCCTGCCGGTTATAACGAGACTTCTGCGCTTGGGGCTTGTGGGCAAGCCAGTGTGAGTAAATTGTGAACACCATCATGGACATCATTGATGGCTTGACTGCCTGGATTGGATTGCCAGAGTGGTTGCAGTCCTGGGTGCATACCGGGTCGTCTACCCTTATCCTGATTGTCACTATCACGGTGCCCCTGATGTTGGCTGTCGCTTACCTGACTTTTGCCGAACGCAAACTCATTGGCTACATGCAGGCACGTATTGGACCTAACCGGGTTGGCCCCCGAGGCTGGTTGCAGCCTATTGCCGATGCCGTCAAGCTGATGTTTAAAGAAATTATTCTGCCGACCAATGCCAACAAGTTCTTATTTATTATTGCGCCAATTTTATCCATTGGCCCGGCTTTAGCTGCCTGGGCAGTCATCCCATTTGATGACGGGCTGGTACTGGCCAATGTTGATGCCAGCTTGCTGTATATCCTGGCCCTAACTTCTGTTGGTGTTTACGGTGTCATTATCGCGGGCTGGGCATCCAACTCGAAATATGCATTTCTTGGTGCTATGCGTTCCGCAGCCCAGATTGTTTCCTATGAGATCGCCATGGGTTTTGCCCTGGTCGGCGTCTTGATGGCCGCTGGTAGTTTGAATCTGCACGACATTGTCACGGCCCAGTCAGGCAATTTTACGGATTGGTATATCTGGCCATTATTCCCGCTATTTCTTGTTTATTTTATATCTGGTGTAGCCGAGACCAACCGGGCGCCCTTTGATGTGGCCGAAGGTGAATCAGAAATCGTGGCGGGTTTTCATGTTGAGTACTCCGGCATGACCTTCGCTGTATTTTTCCTGGCAGAATATGCCAATATTATTTTGATATCTACTTTAACTGCCATCATGTTTCTCGGTGGCTGGCATCCCATATGGGATGTTGCCCCGTTTAACTGGATTCCAAATATTGTCTGGTTACTGGGCAAGATTGCTTTTTTTGCATTCTTTTTCCTCTGGTTCCGGGCTACTTTTCCTCGCTATCGTTATGATCAAATCATGCGCCTGGGCTGGAAAATTCTGATACCGGTTACCCTGGTCTGGATTATTGTCATGGGCAGTGCCATGTTCCTGACACCTTATGGCGACTTTTTTCACTAGCGGGGCATGTTGATATGAATACGCTCAAACATTATGTAAAAAGTTTTACACTTTGGGAGTTGCTCATGGGGCTCGGGGTGACTATGAAAATCATGTGGTCCCGCAAAAATACTATTTTTTACCCGGATGAGCGCACTCCCCAGTCTTACCGTTTTCGAGGCCTGCATGCGTTACGCCGATATCCAAATGGCGAAGAAAGATGTATCGCCTGCAAGCTCTGCGAAGCAATTTGTCCGGCACTGGCAATTACCATTGAGTCAGAACAACGTGAGGACGGGACGCGCCGTACAACCCGTTATGATATTGATCTGACAAAATGTATTTTTTGCGGATTCTGTGAAGAGGCGTGCCCGGTGGACTCGATTGTTGAGACAAGAGTATTTGACTATCACGGCGAGAAAAGAGGTGATCTTTATTACACCAAGGAAATGTTGCTGGCCGTGGGCGATAAACACGAAAGACAAATTGCGGCTGATCGTGAAAAAGATGCCAGGTATCGATAGGACCTATTTAAGATGAATTTTGAACAGCTTTTATTTTTTGTTTTTTCCGGCACCCTGGTGTTTGCGGCGACCATGGTGATTACAATCCGGAATCCGGTTAAGGCCGCACTGTTTTTAGTGCTAGCATTTTTTAATGCCGCGGCGCTCTGGTTATTACTGGAAGCTGAGTTTCTTGCCATTACCCTGGTGCTCGTTTATGTCGGTGCGGTCATGGTCCTGTTCCTGTTTGTGGTCATGATGCTGGATATTAACCTGGTTAAACTTCGGGAGGGTTTTGGTGAATATCTGCCTATTGGCGGGCTGGTTGGTGTGCTGTTACTAATGGAGATGGCTATCATCCTGAGCAATGACCTGTTTGGTCTGGAGCGCATGCCAGAACCGGCAGGCCACGACGCGGCATATAGTAACACCCGGGAGCTGGGTCGCCTGCTTTATACCTTTTATGTGTACCCGTTTGAGATTGCTGCGTTAATACTGGTCGTGGCAATTATTGCCGCTATCTCCCTGACAATGCGCAAGCGCAAGACGACCAAACACCAGGATCCTGGCGAGCAGATCAGGGTCCAGGCCAAAGATCGTTTACGTATTATCAAGATGCCATCGGAGCGCAGACCGTGATTCCTTTAAATTATTATTTAATTCTTGGCGCCATCCTTTTTTCCATTAGCATGGTTGGGATTTTTCTCAA
>QIGL01000101.1 GCA_003228915.1 Acidiferrobacteraceae bacterium | reverse complement strand
CCGGTCGTCGGAATCATTGGCAGCATCCAGGCATGTGAGGCCTTAAAAATTTTACTTAAAACAGGCGAACCTTTAATTGGAAAATTATTATTACTGGATGCCATGACAATGGAATGGCGTATTATTAAAATTAACCCTGACCCTGAATGCCCGGTCTGTGGTTAATTTTTACAGATTATGAAACAGTCTATTGTCTTAACGCGCGCGCTTTCCAATAAACTTTTAACCTTGGCACAAAAATCGCCTGAAAATGAAATCTGCGGGCTTGTTTCAGGGAAAGAAGGCATTCTGGATAAATGTTTCCCGGTAAAAAATATTGCACTGGATCAAAAAACACGTTTCGAAATGGAACCCAGGCAGCTTTTGGAAACCATGCGTTTGATTCGGGAAGAAAAAGCAATTTTTAAGGCCATTTATCATAGTCACCCTACTACCGCTGCCTGTCCTTCGCTTAAAGATATCCAGCGGGCTGCTTATGAGGACGTTATTTACCTGATTATCTCACTGGGCACAAAAGGTATTTTGGAGTTACGTGCTTATGATTTTTTTAGCGAGTCTTTAGAAAATAGGTGTTTGGAGGGCAAAGAAGTGCAGGAAATCGAAATAAGCATTCAGGGCTAATCCCGGAATTACCCGGATCTTGTCTATATCAAATCTGCTCAAATATCCCTTTTTCAAGAATCTGCCACTGCTCGGCCCAACCATCTATCGGTGAACCCTTAAACCCGGAACGTACATAATGTGAAATTCTGCCTTCCCCGACGGCCAGCAATAAACGGGCTGTCTCTGTTATCGGGCACTTGACCAAACCCTGGACCTCGCCTTCCCGAAGGATTTGTTTTATCTGGGTCTCCAGCCGATTAAACAACTGGGCAACACGATCATGTAACTGTTTTGTTTCGCCGACCAGTATATCGCCTTGTAACAACCGGGTAATGCCGGGATTTTTTTCTGCAAACGTCAGGAACAGTGTCAGAATTTGTTGCAAGCGAATTTTTGCAGATTTTTCTTCTGCCAGAATAATATTAATACGGGTGAATAATGTTTCCTCAATGAACTCTATCAGGGCCTCGAGCATTTTGGCCTTGCTGGGAAAATGCCGATACAATGCTGCTTCGGATACCCCGACTGATTTTGCCAGTGCCGCAGTTCGAATCGGCGCACCCTGATTCTCTTCCAGCATTCGCGCCAGGGTTTCAAGAATCATTTGCCGTCTTTCACCGCGCACTGCTACTACCAAAATATTTTCTCCTTTATTTTAATTAAAAATTAAAATACTTTCTTTATAGACAGGATTAAGCTTTATGAACTAACCCATCAAAATCATAACAATCCTGTGAATCTGAAGACACGGATGTACAAATGCCGCGGGTGCAGGACGCACAGGAGCGGCCTGTCTATTTTTTATCACTTGATCCTGTAGGGCAGATATTATCCACCCTGCCCTGGCTTCCTTGCGCCTGTCATGCCGGACTTGATCCGGCATCCAGAAATTATAAATGAACTTTTAACTTCTTTGTCATAACCTGAGAAAATCATGTCGTACCACCCAGATAGGTAACAGATCAAACCGGGCACATGGGTAACCCCTATGTTGGCCGGATTACCCGTCCTATTCGTTCATCTACAATCCCGAGCTTAAGTGTTCCAAAATACAATTGCCAACGATCATGTCGAAGTGGCTCTAATCCGACATACTCTCCTACAAGTTGACGTGTTGTATAAATGGGATGGCCATGTAGCTTGATATAACCACCGCACTTCACTTTTCTAACTTCAAAATTATGATCATAACGCATTCCCGGCAAGTTTTTTGGAAACGAGCGTGGAGAAGTTCGATGCACATCAATGGGGCACTGGCCCAATCCCAGGCTTTGATGTGGGCGTTCCTCGTTGTATTCGTGTATAAACCGGTTAAAGGCGCGTTGTTGTGCGGATAGATTTCCCTTCGGCGGTTTTAATGTGGCCGCTTTTAGAGTTCGATGCATGCGTTCATGTCGACCGTTTTGTTGTGGGCAACCCGGGGCAATACGTTCTGGATAAACACCCAGTTTCAACAACCAAATGGTTAACGGTGTTAACCCGCCTAATGTATTCATGGCAAACGGCCAACCATTGTCTGTTCGAATTCGTTTTGGCAAGCCGTATTCACGAAAAGCCTGTTCATAAACCTTTAATGAAGGCTTTAAATGTGGGCCGTGTAATCCCTTGCAACGGATAAGTAACCGACTGCAGTTGTCTGTGAGCGTCAGCGGGTAACACCATTGGCCGTTCCCTAATTTAAATTGCCCTTTATAATCGGCACTCCATACTTCGTTTGGTTGTGTCGCATGGGCTAAAGGTTGTGAGTGTGGCGGCGTCTTTTGACGTGGCCGTTTGGGTTTAACCAGCCCATGACGTTTTAGAATCTCTCCAATCGTACTGCTGGCGGGCCAGGCATAGTCTGCCTCTTGACGGTACAAGGCCGACCGAATCGTCACCGGACCCCAGCTTGGATAGCGGTATTTAAGTTCAAGTATTTTTGTCTCCACGGCTGCTGATGTCTGGTGTGTTTGACGCTTTCGGGCACGGCTTTGTTCGACCAAACCCGGTATGCCTGCTTCTTTAAAACGGTTGATCCATTTGTGGCCGGTCTTTCGTGATATGTTAAAACGCGCACACAGTTCAACAACACTAAAGTGCTGGCTTAACCAGGCTTCGATGAAGAAGGTTCGTTCATTCATGGTACAGGTCTCTTTCCAGGGCATTGGCGTCTCCTTATTTTGCCAATGCATTATTACCTGTTACCCATGTGCCCGGTTTGATCTGTTACCATTGTGGCCGGTCAGTACCCAGAATGCCTGGATTCCCGTTTCCACGGGAATGACGAATCGTGCAGGGTGAGCATTGTTCACCATTAACCGTTTTGCTCATACTGGATCTTTCGTTGAGCTGAGCCCACCCTGTTATGTACTGGATAAAATTTATCCATCATTCATGGATTAATCAAGGTGCCTACGCCTTCATCTGTAAACACTTCCAGCAACACGGCATGGGCCACCCTGCCATCAATGATATGTGCTGATTGCACGCCCGACCTGACCGCATCAAGTGCGCAGTGCACTTTTGGTAACATGCCACCACTAATCGTACCTGCTCGTGCCAACGCATCTACTTCGGATGCGGTCAGTCCTGTTACCAGGTTTTCATTTTTATCCAGCACACCACGGGTGTTAGTCAACAAAATCAATTTTTCTGCATTCAGGGTGATGGCCAGTTTGCCAGCAACTATATCGGCATTGATGTTGTAGGTCTGGCCTTCCTTATCAACACCAATTGGCGCAATCACAGGAATAAAATCTTTGGTATCCAGCAACTGCACCAACTCCGGATCAATCTGGTCAACTTCTCCAACATGACCAATGTCAATAATTTCGCTGGGCAACTTATTATCACTGGTTGGTTTTTTCATCACCATTTTTCGGGCACGTATCAAGCCACCATCTTTACCAGAAATACCAACCGCCTTGCCACCGTTTTGATTAATCAACTTGACGATATTTTTATTTACCAGGCCGCCCAGTACCATCTCAACAATGTCCATGGTTTCAGAATCGGTAACCCGCATGCCTTCGATGAAATGACTTTCTTTGCCGACTTTTTCCAATAACTGGCCTATTTGTGGCCCACCGCCGTGGACCACTACCGGGTTCATGCCCACCAGCTTCATCAGCACCACATCCCGGGCAAAGTTATGTTTGAGCTCCTCATCAACCATGGCGTTGCCGCCAAATTTAATGACAATGGTTTTGCCCTGGAAACGCTGGATATAGGGCAATGCCTCGATCAGAATTTCTGCTCTGGCAGTAGTTTTTTTGGTTGCCGCTTTGGCTATTTGGGCCATGGGTTGTCCTGTTTTGTTTTATCTATATTTAGACTCAAAACTACCGCATTCAGGAAAAGAAGTCAGTACTTACTTCATTGCACAAGGATGTGCAGGTGCCGTGGAGCACAGGACGTGCGGGAACGGTCATTGCACAAGGATGTGCAGGTGCCGTGGAGCACAGGGATGTGCGGGAACGGTCATTGCACAAGGATGTGCAGGTGCCGTGGAGCACAGGACGTGCGGGAACGGCCATGAAATAAAATTATAAAAAAAGGGCCGCCCCACTAACGGGCGGCCCCTGTTATATATCAGGTCAACCTGCAGGTAGTTCATGCCTGCCTGGCAAGTTTGCCCTGGATCAGGCGACTTTGATAGCGACCTTTTTCGGTTTGACTTCCTCTGCCTTGGGCAAAGTTAATTCAAGCACGCCATCTTTCAGGGATGCCTCAATTTTGTCAGAATTGATTTGTTTGCCCAGTCGCAGGCTCCTGACATATTTTCCATAATAGCGTTCCTGGCGCAACAAACGTTCACCCTCTTTTTCTTCACTGTTGCGCTCAACTTCACCGGTAACGGTTAATACGCCATTCTCAATCTGGACATCAATGTTGTCCTTTTTGACGCCGGGCATATCGGCACTGACAAGGTAGTCGTGCTCACGTTCCCTGATATCGATTGACGGGGTCTGGTCTGTGCTTTGTGCTTCTTCGATCAGCTGGGATGGTTTAAACAGGTTGCTGAAAATTTCATCATTAAAAAATGATGGCCTGCTGCTGATTGTATTCCTGGTCGGATATTTGCTTACAATATTCATAATATTCTCCTGTATCAATTGCATGCAAAATTTTTATGTTTTGCATGCGTTGATTATTAAGTTTACCTACTGCTGTTTCTTTGGATGGGGATACAGGTAGAAATTTTCAAGGTTTCAGGTGTGAATAATTTGAATAACCGGGGGCTCAAATCCTGGCGATCGCCATGGCTGGGTGTCAGTCAGTGGTTAAACCTGGTTGGGCGCTGTCCATCAATAAAAATGCAAAGCCCATGACAGTGGGGAATACCTCCCCACGCGTCATTCCCGTGGAAACGGGAATGACGTGAAGTAGAGGTGGGCAAAGCTCGCACTACATTTACAAAATATAGCGACTGAGATCTTCATCCTGAACCAGGTCATCAAGGTGATCATTCACGTAGGTCGCATCAACCTTGACTGGTTTTCCGTCCTGGCCCGACGCCATGTCGGCAGCCTCAAATGAAACCTTTTCAAGCAGGCGTTCCATAACAGTATGCAATCGACGGGCGCCAATATTCTCTATGCGCTCGTTAACCTGCCAGGCAATCTCGGCAATACGCTGCACCCCGTCCTGGCTAAAAACCAGCTGCAAGCCTTCGGTCTTCAGTAATGCGCTATATTGTTCTGTCAGGGAGGCATCGGGCTCGGTCAGGATGCGAACAAAATCATCTGCGGTCAGGGCCTGCAGCTCGACGCGAATCGGTAATCGTCCCTGTAATTCCGGGATCAGATCCGAGGGTTTGGCCAGGTGAAATGCACCGGAAGCCATAAAAAGAATGTGATCTGTTTTGACGGTACCGTAGCGGGTCGAAACAGTGGAGCCCTCAACCAGGGGTAATAAATCACGTTGCACACCTTCTCGCGATACATCCGGACCGTTACCTTCACTGCGGCCAATAATTTTATCGAGCTCATCCAGGAAAACAATGCCGTGTTGTTCGACGCGTTCAATGGCATTGGCCTTGATATCATCATCATTCACCAGGTCCGCTGCTTCCTCTTCGGTAAGCAGTTTGATAGCTTCCTTAACTTTTACTTTGCGCGTGGTCGTGCGTCGGTTACCCATATTCTGGAACATACCCTGCAACTGGCTGGTCATTTCTTCCATACCCGGTGGTGTAATAATTTCAACACCAACATTGGCGGCGGTTAACTCGACCTCAATTTCTTTTTCATCAAGTTCGCCTTCGCGTAATTTTTTACGAAACCTTTGCCGGGCTGCGCCTTCGGATTCATTACCCGTAGTGTTGTCACCGGCAGCAAAACCAACTTCCCGCGCCGGGGGTAATAATATATCCAGCACCCGTTCTTCAGCCGCATCGTGGGCACGATGCTGGACATGTTCCATGGCCTCAAGCCGAAGCATCTTGACCGCCATATCTGCCAGGTCACGAATAATGGAATCTACTTCTCGGCCGACATAACCCACTTCGGTAAATTTTGTCACTTCAACTTTAATAAAAGGTGCTTTTGCAAGCTTGGCCAAACGACGGGCGATTTCAGTCTTGCCAACACCGGTAGGACCAATCATTAAAATATTTTTAGGTGTAATTTCGGTGCGTAATTCGGGATCGGGCACCTGGGCACGACGCCAACGATTGCGCAGGGCAATGGCAACAGCGCGCTTGGCCTCATCCTGGCCAACAATATGTTTATCAAGCTCCTGAACAATTTCACGAGGTGTCATTTCCGACATAATGATTAATATTCCAGTTCTTCGATCACTAAATTATTGTTTGTATAAATACAAATATCCGCGGCAATACCCAGCCCTTTTTCGACAATCTGTTTTGCATCAAGCTCGGTATTCTCTTTCAGGGCCAGGGCAGCCGCCTTGGCATAATTACCACCAGATCCAATTGCCATCAAACCATCTTCAGGCTCAATGACATCGCCATTTCCCGAAAGAATCAGGGAGGCCTCGCTATCGGCCACGGCAAGTAAGGCCTCAAGATGACGCAACATTTTGTCGGTCCGCCAATCCTTGGCCAATTCTACTGCTGCCCGCATCAGGTTGCCTTGATGTTTTTCCAGCTTGCCTTCGAAGCGTTCAAATAACGTAAAGGCATCGGCTGTGCCGCCAGCGAACCCGGCAATGATCTGGTCTTTGTATAGCCTGCGCACCTTGCGGGCATTACCCTTCATAACGGTATCACCCATGGATACCTGGCCATCGCCACCAATCACTACCTTGTTATTTTTGCGTACAGATAAAATCGTGGTGCCGCGGTATTGTTCCAAAATAAATGCCTTTTTATGAGTTTGTTAAGTCTTTATTATTGACCGTTTAAGTTAAATAGAGTGCTTCTGCAATTACCCTCTCCCACCGGGAGAGGGTTAGGGTGAGGGGATCAAAGCAAAAAAACTGCCCAAATTTATTGTCCCCTCATCCTCGGCTTTGGCGTCCTGCGTCGCTCTACCGACTACATCCGTGTAGTCGTAGCCTTCTCCCTGAGGGAGAAGGAATTTCTATTATAAAGCGCCCGTTACATTCAGTTCCGACTATTTTACAGACTCAGCCCCCTATGTATTGCCCAGGCACTGACGAGGAGACCAAAATAACTACATAGGGTTGAAATACCGGAAATTCAAGGCCAGGTAAGCAAAGCCAGCTACCGTGTCAAAATATCCTGCTCACCTTCGGTCCTGGCAATAATCACGGCGCCACATGAGTCACTGAATACGTTGACACTGGTACGACACATATCCAGGATACGATCCACCGCCAGGATTAAACCAATGCCCTCTGCCGGTAGTCCAATCGATCCCAGTATCACGACAATTGCCACCAGACTGGCTGCCGGGATACCGGCAACACCAATTGATGTCATCAGGGCAATCAATACAACCGTAAACTGGGTAGCAAAGGTCATTTCCAGACCATAGGCCTGGGCGATAAAAATCGCTGCCACACATTCATAGAGAGCGGTGCCATCCATATTGACCGTTGCTCCCAAGGGCAAAACAAAACTGGTGGTTCGATTGGACACGCCGGCTTTTTTCTCAACACACTCCATGGTCAATGGTAAAGTTGCCGATGAAGATGCCGTCGAAAATGCCATTAGCATGGCCGGTGCCATGGCCTGGTATTGGCGTACCGGGCTAACGCGGCCTATAAATTTTAACAATAGCGGCATAGCAACAAACATGTGGGTCGCCAGTGCCAGCAGCACAGTTAACACAAACCAGAACAGGGGAATAAAAACTTCCAGCCCGGTTTTAGTTACGATCCCGGCAACCAGCGCAAAGACGCCAATGGGCGCAAACTTCATCACCCAGTCCGTTAATAACATCATGACTTCAAATACGCCCTGCCAGAAATCGAGCAATGCTTTTTTATATTGTCCTTTTATTTTTGTGATAAAAAATCCAAACAACAGGCAAAAGAAAATGAGCCCCAGTAATTGACCATTGGCGGCAGCGGCAATTACGTTAGTCGGGATCATGCGAATAAATACCTGGGCTACATCGGCAGCGCCTTTGCCTTCTGTTTTGGCCAGGGTTTCGGAGGTATCGGCACTGAGGCCAATTTGGTCTTTGATCGGGACGCCATTAATCTCGCCGGGTGAAATAATTTCTACCAGCACCAGGCCAATTGTGATGGCAATCAAACTAGTCGCTACATAGTAAGTAAGCGTCTTGAGACCCAGGCGCCCAAATGCCGATGATTGTCCGGCGCCGGCCATACCGGTAATAATCGATGCCGCAATCAGGGGAACAATAATCATTTTCAGGGCATTGAGAAACATTTGCCCGAAAAAATCATAAATGGCATAAGTATTTATACCAATAATACTACTGTCCATTTCTGTCATGGCACCGGCAAGCGCCGCCAGACCCATGGCAATAATTATTTGCCAGTGTAATTTCAACTTGATCATTGTTTCAGATGTCCCCTGAAAATTTAGATACTTCAGAAAAATTTTTTAGCGCGGTTGGTTTGTTTTTGTTTCACAGCAGCATAATCAATAACAGGCCATTCAGGCAAGCAAAAGAAAACCCCGCCGGAAAGATGGGGTTCCTGTAGAGGTATGTTTTCTAAAAATAAGTGTCTTTACTGCAGTTCGCCATCCCCTTCAGGACTGGGAGAATAGCCAGGCAATCCAAACAGTGCGCCTACCTGCACCAGTAATCGTAAAATTTCTTAATTTCTTGCCTAACACAATCATTTGAATTACCCCTACACCATCTATTTAAGCATAGACTGCTATTGGAGAAATTCAAAAAAAGGCAGGCTAACAAGCCTGCCTTTTATTTAGGTTGTCATTTGCCAGGGTTACAGAATATTGCCCTCAACTACCGCTGGTGGTCCATCAATGCCTATGGGCATATCCGAAAAATTAAATAGCATTGGTTCCAGATCATCTGTCCCGGGTAAAGTTAAGGTATCAATCACGGTGAGATCCAGGGCGCCCTGGCAGCTTGTTAAATCCGAAACCCCCATAGCGTCAACAATGGGTAATAACACTTCCTGCAATCGGCGGGTTTTGGCCACAAAATTATTGCCATTGGTGTCTATCAACTGCACACCATTAACAAAATTGACTGAGCTCACCGAAACCTGCGTATCCATATTAGGCAAATAATGCCAGGGCAGCCCACTCAACCAGTTATCATAAGTTAAATTAAGTATCTGGCCATCATAGGAGTTAACGGTTGCATCGCCAAGAAGCACGTTGCGGTCTTCGGCCAAAATGTTGGTATGATTAAATTTTAATGGCTCATCAAATCTTACAACTGGGCCCACTGCAGTACCTACTGTTGCCGTATGAGCCAAATTCCAGTTATCCGTACCCGTTGCCCATTGATAACTGCTTTGGCCAGCAGTCAGGTTATTCACATCATAGGGACTGTTATAAGGCGCGATATTATTTTCTACGGGGTGATATACATCTAGCAATGGCATCAGGATCATCTGGTCACTATAAATCGAACTGTATGTGACATTGGTGCTATCAGTGGTGGCCACCGTTAAGCCATTGGTATTATCTGTAAGCTGATATTTAGTGCCGGCTGCATTTACTTGTACCGTATAGGTTCGGGCGCCACCCTGATTTGCGGCCAAATTAAAAGTGGCATCAAGATTGGTACCACCGGGAACGGGCGCTGAAAATGCCGGGTACCTCCAGTAATTAGCGCCGGCTGGAAGCGTATCTTGCGGTGCTGCAATGCCGCCTATTGGGCAACGGCTATAACAATATAACACGGTACTATTTAGTCCTGGTTCATAAGGCGCAACTGGACGGTAAACGACATAAGAGGCGCGACGAAGGGCGACGACGGCTCCGATTTCTTTATAAGTCAGGCTGCCAATTGAGGGTGCACTTATTTGCAGGGGCTGGCCACTAATCACACCGGGTGCATCGATGACATCATTATTAACAGGCTGATTTATGTTCGCTGATGTGACTGGTGTAATATCTTCCTGATAGGTAACGGTGTTATAAACTTTGCCGCCAGTGATCACAAAATTATTGCCGCCATCTATCTCAACTTCCCACTGCTCAAAGCCAAAGTTGGCAGGATAGCGACCCAAACCATCCCAGGTAATGCCGCCGCCAATCGCACTGGGCGTGCCGCTGTAAGGGCCCCCATAAGTCATTTTTTGGCCAGCAAGGTTTGAAACCAATACGACTTTTCCGGTACGGCGGTCTAGTTTTCCTTCGGAGCTATGAATGACATAATCGCTAGTGACATTGGTATCCCAGTCTGTCACCTGTACTGTGGAAGGATCTGGAATTAGATCAATATTGCCATCGCCATCCAAATCACCATTCCACCAGAAACTGCTATTACTTAGATCGCCATAAAACTGCGCACCGGTACCCGCCTGAACATAATCAAAATAAAGATTGGTTGTCAGGTCAACTCGCTGACCGGCTTTAACTAATTTACCATTAAATGTGCCGGCGGTTTCATGGTAGAGATTATAATCATTGGCATCAAAATATGGATTGGCCCGGTCAAAACACTCTTGATCTGATGTGCTTGATCCTGCGCCAGTATCAAAGCCAATCTTGTTTCTGTAAAACAAGCTTGCATCATAGGCAACTTCATTGCTTTGCTGATTAATCACTAGCCCTGGCGAGCCAACGCCACCGCTATCAAATACGGTACCATTACTAATAGAGCGGTCGAATGTTTTAGCTACACCTGAGGTGCCTGCTGCATCGTCAAGCAGTGCACTGGCCAACTGAATCTGATAATCATCTGTTAGTACCAGGCGATCCCCCAGCTCAAATACAAAATTAAATTGACTTTTGCCATCACCACGACTGATGGTTTTGATTGTGCCTAAATTATCCGGGATAGAAAAATTTCCAGTTGGGTCATCCGCTTCAAGTGCAAAGCTAAGATTAAAACGACCAAAAGGTGCGGTAGCGCTGGGCGCCTCATTTATGACCAGTTGCAGGAGCGCCCCGCCTATAACGCCATCCGCAGTTGCCTGTGGATCATTACCCGCCAGTGGCAACCAGATACGAACAAACTGGGGGCTACTATCAAAGGCGCGAACCGAGGTAACCACAACCTTAACTAATTGTTCCTGGTCATTGGAATCCCCAAATGCTTCATCTGCGCAACTTGTAAAATTTATCAGGGCCACATAGGGGCCTTGATTCACCATGCCGCTCACATTGGCATCGTCCAGTAAACACAACACAAAGTTTACGACCACCATTTGCTCCATGGAGTCATTCCAGGCATAGACGCTGGTATTGTCACTTGCGTAGTCGGATCCCACGGGGAAATTTTCATTTACCAGGTAAGGCTTAATAATTGATAAATTTTGTTGGGCGCTACTTAAACCAACCAGGTTTGCAGCCCCGGATGGGGGATCACTGACAGGCGTTACAACGCTCATGGTTGTGGCCATTTCCAGGCCAGATACACCACCACTGACACTGCCATCGCCTTCTGGGTTAGGTGAACAACCCGCCGCTAATGTGAATAGTGCCAATCCTATAGCCATTCGCTTTACTATTGCTATATTGCTGCTGTTATCTGTTGTCATACTGTTAATACCCCTGAGTACTGCCTTAATTATTGCCACCGGAGGCTCCTGTTAAAATATCCTGAGCCAAATTCTGTTCTATATACTAATTAAATATATGGCAAACAGCCCATTAAGCAACGTGTTTACCCTAAAAAAATTTAATAAATTGCACTCTCACCGTAAATTTCTATAAATTACCCATATTTAGCGCCTTAGAATCCCGCCTCTATGCGTGACATGCTAACAAAACTGGCTTACACCTAACTTACAATTTTAGTTCAATTTGATGAGTTATTATGTGAACTGGCTCTCAGTTGCTAAATTCTTCAAAAGATTTATCTGGCAATCCAAATAAAGTCTTATTTATATTCAATAAGTTATAACTTACTAAAAATAGGTTTGTAGCCTGGAAAGTATGATAACCTTTTGATAACTTTACCAAAATCTACCGATTACATTACCAGAATTGCTTGCCGAGCAAACATCCCAGGGGTAACCACAGCAGGCATTACTTGCCAGGTCCTGCCATTATATAACCAGCACTTTGTTTTTTCGCTAAAATCCAGGTTTAGATCAGGGCGGGATTAGTTTATGAGAGACAATAATGGTGGCGGTACGGACGAATTCGTCTCTGATATTGTTTCCCAGTAAACCCGAGTACTATAATTATTCATGAAAAATACAAACCCGCCTAAACAGCGTGACCTCAAAATCACCGGCAATCCGGTTGATACAGAGGCCAGCCGTTGCGAGTCGCTTATCCTGTTAACAGCAATATTATTTATTGAGGATGAACGTCTGCTGGGAGCCAAACAGCTAGCTAAAGCAAGAGCTGATTTTAAGGCTTTAACAAAACACACCATGCACATTCACGAGGCCCTGAAACATTTATCAGATATCTTGCAGGTTAACCGCAGCCTGAACCTGACCTATATAAAAATTGACAATAACCTCAGTGAAGTTGATACGAGCATCAATAACATTGAGCAGAAAATTAATAATGCGAAACAGGCCTTACTGGATAACAACCCGCCGGCAAATGTACACGCCGGATTCCTGGGCGACCTGTTTTCATTTTCCAGGGATTTCAAACAAAAAATAAGAGGCTTCCAGGCAGAACTCATTCTGTATGTACAAGCCAGGGAAACTGAATCACGGTACGCCAACCAATTCCACGGGGCATTAAAGAAACGTCAATTAATCAAGGAAAAATTGTCGGAACAATTAGGCATGATTCCAACTCAGCAGGCGCATGCAAGTGAGCTGGTCATTGATGAACTTGATTTTGCTAAAATTGACGCCCGCTACCAGTCTGCAAGCCAGTCATTAAAACACCACACGCAACGGGTTAATGACTGCCTGAATGATATCAAAATGATGTGCGAGATGGTCACTCACCCATCGTTAAGGGAGCGGTCTGAAGGTCTGGTTAATTATAATAAAGCGCCCTACGAGGACCTGCACGCCAGGTACACACACGCTGTAGAGGAATTTCCATTTATTGCCGAGAGAAAAGAAAATTTACTGCAAGTGTTCAGGCTATTCCAGCACTCACACAATATATTCCTTGATGATTTATACAAGCTCAATAATTCACTGGCATCAATTGTCGGTGACTCCGATGCATATTTTCAGACAAAATCTGATTATAATCATATTCGTGATGTCGTGCTGAAATCACGCAGGCTTGAATCGCTAATAGATTTTTTACAAATAGCATCATTGCAATTAAATCAAATGGAAAAATTAAGCTATAAAAATTTTACAATTGCACTGTCAAAACTAATTGATACCACTGACTGTCCCTGGCTTGATATTCAACACGGGTTGATTAACAGTAAAATTAATGCCGAAGCCCAGCTCTGATAATTTTCTCCAATTCCAACCTAACAACCATTGCAAATGAAACAACAACAAAAATTTGATCTAATAGTCATTGGCAGCGGCCCGGCCGGACAACGGGCAGCCATCCAGGCCGCCAAGCTCGGAAAGCGCGCAGTGATTATAGAAAGAAATAATGTTATCGGTGGTGTTGCCCTGCACACGGGCACTATCCCCAGCAAAACATTGCGTGAAGCCATTCTATACCTGACCGGTTGGGGTCAGCGTGGTTTTTATGGTAATGATTACCGCCTCAAGTCAGAGATTACTGTTAAAGATTTAAGGCAAAGACTGGATATAACTATACAGCATGAGCTGGAAACGATTCGCAAGCAATTAGCAAGAAATAGTATTGAAGTAATACACGGAACCGCATCATTTGTTGATCCGCACACTATTAAAATAGACAAAGAGGACGGTAGCTCACTAAGCTTATCAGCCGATTATTTCCTGATCGCCACGGGTACCCGGCCTCGTCGTCCCGACAATATTGATTTTGATGATACTTCTATTACCGATGCAGATGGCTTGTTAAATGCCACGGGGCTTCCAGAATCTGTCACTATTATCGGGGCAGGTGTCATTGGTGTTGAGTACGCAACCATGCTCAATGCCCTTGAGATTGAGGTAACACTTATCAATGAAAGCGCTAACATTCTGCCATTTGTTGACAGGGAAATTCTTACGGAATTCCTGAAACATCAAAAAGATCATGGTATGAACTTTTATTCAGGGATAAAAATTCAATCAATCCTGAAAACAAATACTGGAACAGTTATCACCACCCTGGAAAATGGTGAAAAATATGAAAGTGAAGTCCTCATTTTTACGGCCGGTCGAACCGGTTGCACCTCTTCGCTCAAACTTGAGAATGCCGGCCTTAATGCCAACAAGCGTCACCTGATAAAAGTAAACGAAAATTACCAGACGGACGTGCCACATATTTTTGCTGCCGGTGATGTCATTGGCTTCCCGAGCCTGGCCTCTACGTCAATGGAGCAAGGCAGGACAGTTGCACTAAACGCGTTTGGTTATGAAAAAGACTGTGACATGGTAAACATCCCTTATGGTATTTTTTCAGTTCCGGAAATAAGCATGATCGGTAAAACGGAAACTGAATTACAGAAAGAAAACATTTCTTACGTCACGGGCAAGGCCCGCTTCCAGGAAACTGCTCGGGGACAAATACTCGGACTGCAATCAGGGATGCTTAAAATTTTGGTTAGCGCAACCGACCGACAGCTGCTTGGTGTTCATATTATGGGCTATAACGCCACCGAGCTCATCCATATTGGTCAGTCTGTCATCAAACTGGAGGGTAAGCTGGATTATTTTTTGAATAATATATTCAACTACCCAACATTGGCAGGCGCCTATAAAATTGCCGCCCTCGACGCATGGAATTATTTGCAAAAATAATTGATCTTTCCTGGATTGAGCCTGGTCTAAAAAAACTTATTCATATTTTTTTAACAACACGCCCTCATCACCGCAACAGGATGCAGCACATTTTTTAATTTCATTAATTGTATTTTCGTCGGCGGACAGGTAGCTGGACACGGGTAAATTTTCTTCTGCACAGTCACAACCCTTGTCACCATAAACATACACATTCTTAAGCCCTACCTCTCTGGCCACCTCAATTGCCTGGGTCAGGTCCGATAATGAAGTTGGCGGTATATGCGCCAGCTTATATGCGGGGAAAAAACGTGTAATGTGCCACGGACTATCTATGCCTAAATTCTGCTTAATCCAGCTGGCAATAGCGCGATAGGTTTCCGGGTTATTATTTTTACCGGGGATAATATTGGTGCGGGTCTCGACGTGGATGCCTAATTGGTGGGCAGTTTTTATTGAAGTCAGCACCTGGTCTACGCTGGCAACGGAACAAATGTCTTTATAAAACTTATCGTCAAAACTTTTAATATCAGAACATAAAACATCAATCCAGGGCGCCATTAGCTCGAGCGCTTCTTTCGTTACAAAACTGTTGGAAACATAAACCGTAAACAGGCCCGCTTCCCGGGCCAGGCGCGATACCTCGATCACGTACTCCAGCCAGACAGCGGGTTCGGAGTAGGTAAAAGCAATGCCATCCACATTCAAACGCAACGCACTTTTAATCAAATCTTCAGGGCTGGCATAGGCCGACCTGGATTCGCCCTTGGCCAGTTCGTCAAGCGCCTCCACGCCCCAGGAGATTTCCAGGTTATGGCAACCACCACAGCGAAAATTACAACCATAACTACCAACAGAAAGTATCTGGCTACCGGGACGAAAATGTTTGACGGGTTTGTCTTCTATCGGCCCGACATCGATTGCTGACAAAATGCCATAGGACAGGTTATATAATGTCCCGTGACGATTGACATGGGCCTGGCAAAACCCTCGCTGACCATGAACCAGCTTGCAGCGCCAGTGGCATAAATGACAACGTACGACCTCGTTATCAAGCTTCTCCTGAAGATGGGTTTTTACCAGTTGATATGAATTTTGCATGAATGGTTTGGTTGTCCTGTTAATCGCTCGCTGTAAGCTAGCCCGGATGTGACTATGATACAAGACCCTAAAAAACAGCCAAAGATTAAGTGAATTAAGGTCCAAATTTTGGCAGTATGGTGCTTTGTTGCCGTTCAGCGTCTATTTTTTATTAGAATATTAGCAAATACCGTTACAATCGAGCTTGTTCATAGGGTGGTAACTCTTTGTTTATAATAATATAATTAATTAATACCTATTTTTACAACAATATATACTCTTCAGCCAGATGATGGTGTATTTATTGCATGGAATAATAGTGAAATCATGGACTGAATTTAAAAGAGCACCACTATGCGCATAAATATACAAGATCTGACCGTTGGCATGTACGTATCCGAACTGGATCGTCCCTGGCTGGAAACACCCTTCCTGTTCCAGGGTTTCGAGATCATGGACGATTCCGACATAGAGGAACTGGGTCGTTACTGTAAATTTGTCTTTATTGATGCCGACCAATCAAGACCCGGCTCACTGACCAATGCCCATGCCCAGGCTCAGGCTCAGGCTCAGACTCCTGAAAGCACGATTAAAGAAGGGGTTCGTCCGATACGGGACAAAAAAATTGAATTCGAAATCCTCAAGAAGTCAGTTGCCCCGAAACAAGATCAGGCTTACCAGGACATCACCACACTGGATGAAGAAGTCGGCCGCGTTTCCAAAACATTTAAATTTGCCAAAGGCCTGATATCTGAAATTATGGACGATGCCCGCCTGGGTCGCAGCATCAATATTGGCGGCGTCAGGCAAGTCGTGACCGAAATGGCTGAAAGCGTTATTCGCAACCCCGATGCCCTTACTTGCTATACCCAATTGAAGAACCACGATCAGTACACTGCTGAGCACAGTATGCGTGTTTCTATCCTGGCAATGGTGTTTGGACGTCACCTGGGAATGGATAAAGCCCACCTTGAACTTTTAGGTACGGGTGGCCTGCTGCACGATGTGGGCAAAATGAAAACCCCGCTGGAAATTCTAAATAAGCCCGGTGAGCTAACCCAGGCAGAAGCGCATATAATGGAAGACCATGTTCCCCTGGGCGTTGAGATTCTTGAAAACTCAGGCGGTATCCCTGATCCCTCTATGGAAGTCGTTCGTTGTCACCATGAACGCTATGATGGCACTGGCTACAAGTCAGGCATCAAATCCGACACCATCGGCCAGTTTGGACTCATAGGCGGTATTGTAGATTTTTATGATGCCGTTACCAGCGATCGTTGTTACCGAAAAGGCATTCCAGCCCACGTAATGTTACGTGAAATGTATAAGTTACGTGGTCAGGCTTTTGACCCCCACCTGGTAGAGCAGTTTATCCAGTGCATTGGTGTTTATCCTATCGGCAGTGTCGTGGAATTAAACTCCGGTGATATTGGCGTCGTCACTAATATCAATCGCGAGCGACGCCTGAAACCTAAAATAAGACTGATCTTGAAACCTGACCACAAACCCTATATTGCTGCAAAAATCATTGACTTAACAAAAGATCGTTCAGAAAAAGGTAAACTGTTTGATATTGGCGCAGTTGTTGAGGCTGAAAAATACCACATCAACCCACACAAATATTTACCGACTGCCCTGGAAGCCTGAGCCACTTTTGTGATCCCGGGCAATTAACGGACGAAGAATTTAACTCCGCCGCTTAATTCTAATCTAACCCACTGTTGCCCCATCAGCTAAATATAATATCTATGATTCCTTGATGGCAATCAAATTAAGCTGGACATGAAAAAAGGCCATGTCGCAGCTTGGCTACTGAAGCACGAACCTACAAAAATATACGATATATTAGTAGTATAATTATACGTTCCATTGTTGGGCTTCATGCTTCACCCCGACCTACAAAAGCACAACATTATTAGAATCCCCCGCATGAAAAAAGATTGTGTCGCAGGTTGGTGCTGAGGCATGAAGCCCAACAGCCGTAAATATCTACACACGCTTACTAAAACAGGACGTACGTCATACCCGTGGCAACGGGTATCCAGGGCTACAAACCCGAATCTACCGTTCCGAAGTAACATTTCTATTTATATTAGGAGTATCGTTTCTTTCTGTAATCCCATCGCGATATGTGCGAAAATAATCACCTTCAACGAAAAAATTTAATTCGAAATTCGAGATTTCCCTATGAATGATACAACAATGGATTTGACAAGTGGTATTGCCGCTTTTGAGGCCAAGGATTTTTCCAAGGCACAACAATTACTTTCACCATTGGCTGACTCCGGCAATGCCGAAGCCCAGTACCGATTGGCAATCATTTTTCAGAACGGGTTAAGTGCCGCTGAGAACAAGGAAAAAGGGCTGGAATGGATGCAACTGGCCGCTGACCAGGATCATGCCCTTGCTCAGCACGGAATGGGTTTTGCTTACCTGCATGGCGAGGGGGTCGCGGTAAACGAACAGACGGCATTAAAATGGTTAATCCTTGCCGCTAACCAGGGGCTGGCAGGATCGCAAATGACGCTGGGCATGATGTACGAACAAGGTACTGGTGTTGAAAAAGACAGTGCCGAGGCAAAAAAATGGTACCAAATGGCTGAAGCGGACGAATGATGTTAAATAGTATGTTACATATAATTTTAAGTGTTCAAAAACGATGGAGCAATATAATGGAAGCAAATAATAATAAAAATGGAATTAAACATAAACTAGTGCCTATTCGTTCCTTCCTGGCAATAACACTGTTTATCATTAGCTCCCAGGCCATGGCCGTGCTAACGTTTTCTTCGCCGCCCCGTGAGACCAAACAAGAAGGCAAAAGAATCTACAAGCCGGTTGCGGAATATCTTTCCAAAGCGTTAGGTCAACAGGTCGTTTATAAACATGCGGGTTCCTGGGGCATCTACCAGGCATATATGCAAAAAAAGAAGTACGACATAGTTTTTGATGGTCCGCATTTTGTGGCCTGGCGCATGGCAAAAATTGATCATGCCCCTGTTGCCAGGCTCCCGGGAAGCCTTTCTTTTGTCATAGTTACCCGTCGCGATGAATCAGCACCAAAAAATATCAAAAAACTTGCTGGCCGCAGACTTTGTGGGCTGGCCCCGCCAAACCTGGCGACACTATCCGTGAATGCACAGTTTGGCGCCTACCGGGAACCTTCTTTATATAAAACAAATAGCTTTAAGGAAAGTTACGAAAAATTGCTTGCAGGAAAGTGCGTGGCTGCTGTGTTGCGTGATGTCATGATAAAAAAGTTTGACAGTCAAAATCTTACCCGAACAATTTTTAAAACCAGGGCTTTGCCCAGCCAGGCATTTTCAGTCAGCCAAAGTATTGGAAAAGATGATGTCAGAAAAATAAAAGAGGCCTTATTATCGCCAGCTGCTGCTGTTCCCATGCAGGCCTTCTTAAAAAGATATGCAAAAGGCAAAAACTTACAACCTGCCAAGGTAAAATCCTATAAAGGGCTCGAGGTATTGCTAAAAGACTTCTGGGGATTTAACCGGTAATTTCTGCATAAACAACAGGATTTTATATCCAGGATAAAGTTACATTTTATTGCGGAAGATTTCTGATTTCAATTTTATGCACTTCTCCGCAAATATCAAATCCAAGTATTTTTGCATAAAAATACAACTCCCCTTCCAGGGCCCGAATAATATTACTTGCCTTACGAAAACCGTGCTGTTCGCCGTCATATAATTCGTAGGCAACCGCTAATCCTTTCTTGTCGAGGGCATTAACCATCATTTCAGCCTGATCAGGCGGCACGACCTTGTCGTCACTGCCCTGAAAAAAAGCAATGGCACTGGATAACTTCCCGGTAAAATTAACTGGCGATCTGTTGAAATATTCTTTTTTTTCTGCGGGGTACGGGCCAACGAGTTTATCCATATACCGGGATTCAAACTTGTGGGTATCTTTTGCCAGGGCCTCCAGCTCACTGATACCATAAAGGCTTGCCCCTGTTTTGAATACATCGTAAAAAGTAAGCGCGCATAAAACAGTATAACCACCGGCACTACTGCCACTAATCGCTAATCGATTCACATCTACCCGCTTCATATCGGCCAGGTACTCGGCACCACGCACACAATCTTCAACCTCGGCCAGACCCCAAAGACCTGCGAGAGACTGCCGGTATTCCCTGCCATAACCTGTACTACCGCGGTAGTTAACATCCAGGACAGCAAATCCCCGGCTGGTCCAGTATTGAATTTTCTGGTTGTAGGCGGCGCTGGTTGCGGCAGTTGGCCCGCCATGACATTTAACAAGCAACGGCGGTAATTCATCATCCGCTACCGAAAACTCCCCGTTAACCGGTTTATAAAAAAATCCGTGCGCTTGTGAATTTTCGCCAGTAGCAAAACTTATTTTTTCTGGTAATGATATCCAGGCTTCAGGTAAATCATTATTGCTGGATTTTTTTACGACCCTGTATTTTTTTACATCACCATCAATTTTAATTAACTCGGGTACGTTTTTACTGGTAGAGCCAATAAATACAGCGCGGCCTTGTTGGGCCCTGATGCCAGACAGGGATACAAATGGAAACTCCAACTCTCTTAGTTTGCCGTTTTCAATATTCAGTACGGCAAGATGCCAGGTACCGAGTTTGTTGAAACAACATATAATGGAGCCCGAATCGAGAAACCCGTAAGTTGACATTGCAAAAACCCATTGCGGTAATCCGAATTCTGCCTCTGCTGGTACCAGGCATTTTAATTCTTTATCAATCTCGCGGTATAAATTCCACCAGCCTGACTGGTCGGAAACAAAAAACAATTCACCTGTTGGCGACCATTGTGGCTGAAAAACAGATACATTCTCACCGCCTGCAACCAGCCTTGGTTTACCAATTGAACCGTTTTCTAATAACCCGGCACACCATAATTTACTACTCTCCCAGGGCATATCGGGATGATCCCATGACAGCCATGCCAGTTGATCGCACCCTGGATTCAGGGCGGGTGAGGCATAAAAATCCCGACCACTGGCAAGGACAGAAACTTTAAAATCTCCTGATAAAGAGATTGCAACCAGCCTGTTCATTACCTCTTTTTCGTTTGCATGATCTTCTTCTATGCAAATTAATTGTTTGTGTTTTTTATCATATTGCAAATCGGCATAACGGCAATTCTTTTTGGCCGTAATAATCCTGGCTTGGGCCGGCTGTCCTTTCTCTTGTTTGTAAACCTGTTGGTCCTGGTTATTAACAAAGTAAATATTTCCTTCGGCCACGGTAAAAGCACCGCCGCCATACTCGTGCACCCTGCTGCGGACGCTGAATGCTGCAGGGGTCATATCGTGAATCTCGCCATTTGCACGCTGGCAAACAATCACTGACCGGCCATCCTCAGAAGGTCTTGATTCATTCCAGTAGATGTCTTCGCCATCAAGCACAATATCACCAAAGGAAATTGCTGCTGCTGCCAGGTCATACGCGGATAATGGTGAGCACCAACTACCGCAAGGTGCTGTTTTTTTTCTCATGTGGAATGTTTTAAATTATGCCTGGTTGGTTATTTTGGCTTTTTTGCATAAGCCTCATCAAAAGCCTGCTCGAGACGGGAATTGGTGCCACGGGCACCATCGACAACTTCTTTTGCCCAATCAAAATATTTCTGTTTGCGTCTTAGGTCCCAGCCTGCTGGTGGAGAATGGAGAATATCCTGGATGTTGCAAATTTTATCAGCAAGCTTGACCAGCTTTGCCATGTGGCTTTTATGGGGCGCCTTGATAACCTGTAATCTTTTTCGCAAAACAGGTGACAATAATTGATCATCGGTAACCTCAAGCACAATGTTCTTTACCTGGTCACCGAATAAATCCTGGAGTTCATCAGGCGTGGTATTGGTATCTTCTATGGTGTCATGAAGCAGAGCGGCGGCGATCACCACTGCATCAGTCACGCCACCCAATTGCCAAAGCGTATTGGCCAGGTCTATCGGGTGATTGATGTAGGGAGAGGCCTCGATGCCTTTTCGTCGTTGATCGCGGTGCTTTTCAGCAGCGAACGCCAGTGCCTTCAGGACCAATCCGGTATCATCATATTCCCAAATCTCTTTGGACATATTTTCTCCGCCAGGTTAAAAACAAGTATGAGATTAAGACCTAAGGAAGCTCTGATCAATTGTCATCTCGACCGCAGTGGAGAGATCTAAACCCACGGAACTTCGATAGTATCAGGAAGTAACAAGATTCCTCCACTTTGGTCGGAATGACAAACATATATCAATCAGAGCTTTCTTGATATTATAATCAAGAACTAATATGCGCGACCATGGAACGGGAACTGCCAATCCTGCGATGTTCCCAAAGATATATAGCCTGCCAAACACCAAGGGCCAGTTTCCCATCCATAACCGGTATCGATAAACTGGTTGTAGTTAGCGCAGATTTAATATGTGCAGGCATATCATCAGGCCCTTCCCAGTGGTCTAACAAGTTGGTATTGATAAGTTCAGCGCTCCTGTGGTGTTTCGCGGCCAGACGCTGTGCGCAGGCAATGGCTAGTCCTTGTCAAGCACGGCAACACCGTCGCGGGACACCACAGAAGCGCCCGAAGGGTTGGCCCGTCAGCGTTCATGGCTACGTTACGCCTTTCGCAAAGGACTATGGCCATTCGCTTCAAGCCTTGCCTTGCCCTGAACGCTGACAGGCCAACTGAGCCTATCAATACCAACTTGTTAGACCACTAGTATGAGTGTAATGGCTATCGCCTTCTGGTACCAATCGATTAATCCACGATACCAGGTCGTTTTGGACAGCGGGGTCGGCATTTTCCTGAATAACCAGGCTGGCAGACGTGTGCTGCACCATTATCGTACATAAACCCTCGTCGATGCCTGCATTCCTGATAACACCATTTAATTCACTGGTAAAATCATATAACCCCTGGCCTGTTGTTTTGACGGTCAGTCGACTAATCATTTTTTAATTACCGGGGATCAAGATAGCGGTACTGGCATTTCATCTTTCAGGCCCAGAACTTCGATAACAATATTCATAGCAGATGCGGTAAACAACTTTTGATCTCGCCATTTCGAATCTGAGCCCAGATTCTCGTTAATATTTTCGCCAATCACAGACAAATTATTATTTTCCAGGGTGACATAAAGTGCCGGGTTTTTCGCACCCTCTTTTACAATAGCCATGATGTAGACATATTTTTTATTACTTTCACTTTCAATATCCCCGAGCACCACGGCAGTAAACTCACCAATTTGATAGCGTTTTTTCGGAATCGCTGATTGAAATAAAGGCCTTTCCATCAGTCTTTAACTGGCTGCCAATTTTGCTGCACTAACCGCAGCACCGCTATTGATAGGCGCTTGCATATCAGTTAAGACGCTATCGATTGCACCCAGGCAAAAAATTATATTTTTCATATTACAGGCATGACCCATGAGGCCAACCCGCCAGACCTTGCCTGCCAGGGCGCCCAAACCAGCGCCAATTTCAAGATTGTAGTCAAGCAATAACCTTTTACGGACTTCTGCCTCATCCACGCCTTCAGGAATACTCACTGCGTTTAGTTGTGGCAAACGGTGCTCGGGTTTAACCAGGAAATTCAAACCCATGGCCTCAAAACCATCTCTCAATGCGCGGTGATGTTGCTGGTGGCGGGTCCACGCATTCTCCAGTCCCTCTTCCTTTAACAATACCAATGCTTCGTGCAATCCATAAAGCGCATTAACCGGCGCCGTATGATGGTAAGCTCGTTTTGCACCCTCACCCCAGTAACCCATGACAAGATTCAAATCCAGGAACCAGCTTTGCACTTTGGTTTTTCTTTCTTTTATACGAGTTACGGCCCTGTCACTAAAAGTAACAGGGGATAAACCGGGCGTACAGGAAAGACATTTTTGGGTACCGGAATATAAAGCGTCAATTCCCCACTCATCGACCATTAACTCGGAACCACCCAGGGATGTCACCGCATCAACAATTGACAGGCAATCATGTTTCCTGGCAATAGCGGCCAGGGTCTTGGCGTCTGATAATACGCCAGTCGATGTTTCGGCATGGACAAAGGCGACAATGCTGGCATCTTTATTTTTCTTCAGTGCCGACTCCAGCTTGTCCGGGTCAACAGCATGGCCCCAGTCATCTTCCACCATAATCGCTGTGGCGCCAATACGCTCAACATTTTCTTTCATGCGGCTACCGAAAACACCGTTCTGGCAAACAATAACCTTGTCCCCAGGCTCTACGAGATTAACAAAACAGGTTTCCATGCCGGCAGACCCGGGCGCCGAAACTGGAATGGTCAATTCATTTTTTGTTTGCATGGCATATTGCAGGAGCGATTTAAGCTCATCCATCATTTGTACAAATGCCGGGTCAAGATGACCAATAGTCGGTCTTGCCAGGGCAGACAATATTCGCGGATGTACATCCGACGGGCCGGGACCCATTAATGTTCTTACGGGCGGGTTAAATGAGGACACTGACATAAACACACTCACTGGTAATTTTCAGGAGGGGCAGTATAAAGGGCCAACTGGCCAGAATACAATAGAGCAGAGGTCTTAGAGAATGTAGGGTGATTTGCCGGGGTTTAGCCCATTAGTGACAATCAGGCCATCATGTACTGATTCGGTTACGGCCTTTGTTTTTGGCCCGGTACAAGGCCTGATCGGCCTGTTTCATTACGTCCCCCGGGTTTGCGTGATCATCAGATTTTTCAGCAACGCCCATGCTGACTGTGATTTTAACTTTTCTTAATTTTCGATTGGTCGGCTGGCTGGATTCATCAGGCACATCTTTGGGCCGGCTGCGATCACGAACATAAAATCGTGAGTTACTAATCATTTCATGAGTAACCTTCAAATGTGACTCGACATCCCAGGTGGTTTTGCCAGGAAATAATATTGTAAATTCCTCACCGCCATACCTGAATACCTTGCCACCGCCGGCAATACTTTCCAGCTTGACCGCAATAAAACGTAATACCTGGTCGCCTACATCGTGACCGAATCGATCATTAAATTTTTTAAAATAATCAATATCCACCATCACCAATACATACTTACCACCAAGCTTTAATAACTGCTCATCAAGTGCGCGCCTGCCAGGCATGCCGGTTAGCTGGTCATGGTAAGCCATGAAATAGGAATCCTGGACCAGCGCCAAAACGATTAATATGCCTGTCACTGAAAATAAAAGCACGCCACTTAATGATTGATCGATATTCATCATGGCGAGCAAAAACAACACCAGTATTCCTGCTTTACTGGCGGCTAGTGACGAAGGATGTTGAAGTAAATCTGTAAATAAATAAACAATTGAAATAAAACTTACCACAATGGCGCCGTGCGGAACCGGTGACGATTTTAATATTGATTCTGAAATTAACGGGTAAGCCAGAATTTTTATGGTCATGTCCTGATCCCAGTAAACTAAAGACACAACCAGTAAGGCCTGGAAAATAAATAACGAGAATCTAATTAATCCATGCCTGGTAAATATTCCACGCTCTTTTAAAAATACCAGCAAGGCAAGATTGAATGGAACCAGGTATGAAAGAAATAATGCCGCAATAGAGCTTTCGATCTTAACGCCTGCCAACACAGGTTCGTTTAATAAAAAATGTGCGGCGGCAAACAACAGGGCAATGAAAAATGCCCGGCTCCGGTTAAAGCGCCATGCCAGGCCGGCAGCGGGTAATAAAAATAAATATGGTACGTAGTAAGCAAGGTCAAGCAGGACTTTTTGTGTCACTACCATTTTTGACGAAAAATAATAGGTCAGGGAAATCAGGACTAACGGTATCACCAGCGCATTGGCCGCGCGCAGTAATGAGCGTTTCAGCAATTCCTGTGAATTAGTGATTGTCATATACAAAATGAATAACCCTGCTGATCAATATATGGTTACTGAAGGGTGATTTAGTGCAGCGCGACTAAACCACCACCCTTTAAGTTTAGGTCATAGGCCAATGCCTGCCAGCATATTGTCCTGTAAGTACTTGATTCACAGACAAATGGCGGGCAATTGCTGTGAATACCTATGACCTATGTCACAAACATATACAATATTCATGCCATACATCGTGCCAGCATGGGTGTGGCTAACTGCGATATATCACTTTCTTTTTTTATTGAATTTATTGGTCTGAAAAACGACCAGACAGGCCCGATCCTGGTATCCGGCCGGTACCTGCGCACGCCTCGGAAATGGGTCGCAAGCATTGGCATTAGCGGTGGAAAATTCAGTCGTTATTCAGGCAGGACCCAGGCAAAACCCAGGCAAGACAGGAAAATATCAAATACCTGCCTGGTCGTTCGGGTGGCCAACATTATTCTGTGCTGACCCAATGACCTGGTTGAAGTCTGGCTAAATCAGGCTAAACCCATTAGTTACGGCGCTTGGCCGCCCTGTTAAATACCGCTATTTTCAGCATCATCACTGGAATTATCTTTTTTGGAACTATCTTTTTTAATAGTCGTTACTTTAGGAGATTTTTTTTTGGGATTACCTTTTGCTACGTTTTTTGCAGGACTATTATTATCATTGGCCGTATTAGAATTTTGCGGCCATTCGCCGAAGGGAAAAGGTTTTATTTCCGAGTTGTAGGTCAGAAACATCAAGATTTCGTAGGCAAATAAACTAAGATTTGCGCCAAGCGTCAATAGCTTTTCATTAATATTTCCAGTAATTAACCTGGAGAGAAACTGAAATACAACGACGGCTGCCAATACGGCTTCAGCGACACTATAAATAAGAAAAAATATGGCCATGTAAAAAACACGTATCCACGTGCCGTGTTCTGTAATATTTTGTTTTAATTCTTCGTCCATTATGTGCTCCAACATTTAAGAGGTAATACGGGTATTGAATATGGTATCTTCTCTGATAATTTACAAGCCCTGGATAATATTTTATGCGAGTTTACATGCCCCTTTATAAAAATCATAAAAATCTTGCTATGCGGAGTGCTGGCCGATGAGCTGGTGGGGGAAAATTCTGGGTGGTACTTTTGGTTTCATGCTGGGTGGGCCGCTGGGCGCACTCCTGGGTGCGTCACTTGGTCATCAGTTTGACAGTAGTAGCCAGGGCCAGGAAGGTCGTGAAAGCCTGGGTGGACCAGCCAATCGTGAACGTATTCAAAGCGCTTTTTTTGCCGCAACATTTTCTGTTATGGGCCATATTTGCAAGGCAGATGGCAAAGTGACCCAGGACGAAATTCAGCTGGCGCAATCCGTGATGGATCAAATGCAGTTGTCGCCTGACCAGCAAGTGGCTGCCAAACGTTTATTCAGTGAAGGTAAATCATCAACATTCCCGTTTAAAGCAGTATTGGAACAATTTCGCAGGGAATGCCGGCGGCGCCATACGCTCATGCAAATGTTTCTCGAAATACAAATCCATGCAGCCTATGCCGATGGTGTAATTCATCCAGCTGAACAAAAAGTCCTGCGAGATGTTTGTGATGCGCTTGGATTCAGCCAGCAGGATCTTGCCCGTCTCGAAGCCATGGTCAAGTCCCAGTCACATTTTACCGGTTCGGGTCCGGCAGGAAAATCTTCAAAAACCAGGATCCAGGAGGCTTACAATGTGCTGGGTATAAGCGCGGCCAGTAAACCTGCAGAAATCAAAAAAGCATATCGTCGCCTCATGAGCCAGCACCATCCTGACAAACTGGTGGCAAAGGGGTTACCGGAAGAAATGATGAAACTCGCTGGCCAAAAAACCCACGAAATCAAGGTCGCATATAATACTATTCGTGAGAGCCGTGGATTCTAGGTCGGGATTCCAGTCCGGGTTTCTGCATAGCCGGCCTCTTAACCAGTGAGTTTTTCCTGAAACAAAATCTGGGTCGTTCGAAAATCTACTTTACCACTACCCATTTTTGGTAATTCTTTCATCACTAAAAAATGGCGGGGTATAGCAATCGCGGGTAATAATTTACTAATGGCATTGCGAACTGCCGTTTCATCAATGGCTTCGGATAACGCGACCCCGACAATCGCGCCTTTACGTTTATCCGGTATTTCCACGGCACAGCATTCGCACGCTGCCGGCAGTACGTTTTCCAGCACTGCCTCAACTTGTACCAGCGATACCATTTCACCGCCGATTTTAATAAAACGCTTCAATCGCCCGCGGTGCCAGTAATAGCCCGTTTCATCCTCCAGACCCATATCACCCGTCTCATACCAACCGTCCTCAATTCGCAAGGCGGTTTCTTCGAGATCGCCAAGGTAACCCTTCATCACGAGCTCGCCTTTGACAAGAATTTTACCTTCCTGGCCCTGGTTAAGTAATTTACCGCTATCAATGTCAACAATTTTGACCTGGACACCAGGCAAGGGCCTGCCAATACTGCCAGGTTTATTGAATCCCGGGCTATTAGCGGTGATGACAGGTGAAGTTTCCGTGGCCCCGTAGCCTTCAAACAGTTCTACCTGGTGCTTGGTTCTATATTCTTCCCGCAACCAGTCCGGGAGTTTATCGGCCCCGGCAATAGCAAAACGAATGGAGGTAAAATCACCCGGTTTTGACTGGCGAACAAACCCAGCCAGAAAAAATGGCGTCGCTACTATAATAGTTGGACGATCATCCCTGATAATCCTGGCAATGGTTTTGAAATCAAGGGGATTGGCATAGGTGACAATAGTCATGCCCATGCAAATCGGCAGCCAGAATGTGATCGATTGTCCAAAAACATGAAACATGGGCAGCACCGAAAGCATGATGTCTTCAGATTTACACGCATACAACTCGGTACAGGCATCATTATTACTACTAATATTTCGATGACTGAGCTGTACTGCTTTTGGTTCTTTTTCACTGCCGCTGGTAAACAGTATTAACAGGATATCGTCGTCGGATCCCGAGCAAACTTTTCGTTTAATCAGGGAAGCAGGCATCGCACTTATTATCGCCGCCCTGAGTTTTTCAAAAACACTCGCCCCTTTAGCGATGGTATCAACAAAAACCATGCCGTCACTTTTTGGGCACTGGATTTTTTCCAGGAAAGCGCCCGATGTTAAGACGGTTTGAAATCCACACTTGCGCCTGGCGAATTTAATATTTTGTTCGGCGCCGGTTGCATAATTAATCATGACGGGGATTTTTCCTGCCATGAGTACGGCCAGGATCGAAAGACCACAACCAGCAGAATTCGGCATCAAAATACCGACGTAACGTTCATCTAATTTTTTGAAATGGCGCCAGAGTAACAGGCTGCCAATAAGCGCCTGCCGGTAAGTGACCCGTTTATCTCTGGATCGATCTATAAACGCCAGTTTGTTGCCTTGACGTTTGGCGGTCTCAATAAATTTAAGATGTAATTGCATAGCTTAATTCTCAGAGGATTTGTCACAACCTTACCCGAGGCTGCCAAGCCCATCCAGTCGACTCAAAATAATTAATGTAGATATAAACTGTATCTCCTGAACAACACGGGTAAAGCAGCCTAAACATTACATAACATACTGTTTTTTATGGTTTTATTGCCTACCATTGATCTGCTCGCAATACCCATTAATCACATACCTGGCAATACAGGTAAAATCAGCAGTTTCTTATGGTCATAAAATTGGAATTATTCCAGAAAAGGGAGTATTTTCATCCCACAACGGACTGGAGCATTTAAAAATAATTAAATGACCCAATATCAGTGGGTAAATAGGGACATAAAAAAGAGGAACGTAATATGTGGATTTTAGCAGCTTGGCTTATCGTCGCAATTGTAGTGGCAATGGTTTTTGGCAGTATGGCCAGAAGATCAAGTAATTATACTGATCGTGAAATCACCACCAAGATTGCCGGCGGAGAACACAGCCACCTAACGAAGTAATTCCGGCCGAAATCATTCAGGCCAAGTAGTTCGCTGTAACAGTTTATGTTACCGCAGACACTGTCCGCGACAGTGACGTACTACGACCCCCACAAAAACAACAAACTCCCTGTTCTGATTACGCCAATTCTGATGGCAATTGCCACAATACAACGCTTTCGTCAGCTTTACTCGGCAACCAGTTTTACTGGTTTAACAGCTTTACTAATTTAACCCTGGGCCAACAGGTTTCGTAAATCAATTACCGCCGCATTGGCCTGCGAAATATACGAGGTCATAATCAACGAGTAGTTGGTAACCAGGCCAAATCCCCGGCCATTTAGGATCATCGGGCTCCACACCGTATCCTGGGTTGCCTGCAGATCCCTGATTATTTGTTTCAGGCTAATGGCAGCATTCTTTTTCTCAAGCACGTCTGCAAAATCAACCTCAGCCGCTTGCAGGAATTGGATCAATGCCCATGCGCTGCCACGTGCCTCATAAAATACATCATCAATTTCAAGCCAGGGGGTCTTAACCTCGATCAGGCTGGGTTCGCCAGCACCCTTTTTGGCCGCTGAATCCATATCCACCCTGACCTGGCCAACACTGGCACTGAGTCTTTGCGCCAAACTACCCAATCGTTTATCAATAATTCCCAGCCAGTCACGCAGGTTATCTGCCCGGGCATGGAACAGGGCGCGGTTCGGCTCTCCCGTTTGCAGGCGCCCAAGATACTGATCTATCGATGATATTGCTTTCCGGTATTCGTCTTCGGTAGCAGGGAATATCCACGATTCATTATCGAAATTAAACAGGGGTTCGGCCTTGGCCAAATCCGTATCCTCTGCCGACTGGGACTGTGAACGACTAAGATCGTTACGCATCACGCGGGCCAAATCCCTGACCTGGACCAGTACGCCAAACTCCCAGTTGGATATATTGTCGAGAAACACCCCGGGCGGGAATACATCATTACTAATATATCCCCCGGGCTTATCAAGCATGGTGCTGGCAACCCTGTTTAATGTCGCACCAATTACATAACCCGGCACCAACTTATTTTCGGTAATACCGGCATGTTGCAGCGCATTCTCTGTCACATCAAAGGCGATGGGCTCGCTACTCCATAACCAACCAAATATTACGATCGCGCCTGACCCGAGTAAAACCAGGCCAAGGACCAGGCCTGACCAACCCTTCAAATTACGAAATTTGCTTAAATAATCCATATGAATGCGTTCTCTTTTGTGTTCTTTTTGTAGCCCCGATCACAGGCAAGTGTAACAAAATTGTCCAAGTTGCGATTATAACAGACTGATTTACTGTGGCTCTGCAATTTTACCTGATCTACATCAATTAAAACTTTTTTTAAAGTTGTAAGCTCGCTGTAAGTTCGCTGTGTTATCATTTGGCTCGAAAGTGGGGTAAATGGCGAACAATCAGGCAAGTTTTACAGTGTAAGCCATTTTGTAAATCGGGGTGCAATTACACCATCAACGGTCATGAGAGCCGGGTGTTTTTGCAAAGTGCACGGGGATAATTATGACAAGATTCAACGGCGGCGAACGTCGTCAAAATCCGCGTCGGGCCACGGCCATGAAAGCGGCAATTATATTTAATAATATGCCGGTATCAGGCTGTACTACGCGTAATGTTGGCTTTGGCGGTGGTTATATTGACATGCCTGTTAGTCCACCTCCAGCTGACTCAATCATTAATGTAAGTATCCTGGATAATAACGGCCTGCCCATGATCGCACTTGAAGGACAAGTTACTTACACGGAAGAACAGGGCTGCGGCATCAAGTTCATTAACATGAGCGCACAGGATTTTGACCTCCTGGCTGACTTGATGTTTTCCTGGATGTCGAAAGCGGCATTAAGAATGCCGGAAGAGTCGAAAGCCAAACCAACTGATGTACCAGGCGGTCATACTTTCTGGAATTAAGCTGGTAAATATTGACAAGGCCTATATTAAATAAAGCGGCCAAAAGGACTTGGCCAGTAATAACCCGTTACACCTTTTTAATACCCCCTCCTCCCCCAAAAAAAACATTAATCCATTTACTGGATGTCCTTGTTGTCTTTCGCACAGTATTTTCAGGGTTACAGGGTCATTCGTCGCAGGAGCGATACAGCTTATCGATCCAAGGGGTTTTTGTTGTTACCACACGCCCTAATCGCGTTACTATAAGAACCCTGCAAGCAAACACTAGCTCAGTGCAACTGGATAATAAATACGGCAAAAACTTATGTCAAAAGAAGAATATGATGTTTTACTTTGGGTACTTGGCAACTCTGCCAATGAATTCAATCAAGCCGCCATGTTAATCGTGATTGCCATGTCGACGATTTCTGCTGCGAGTTATCTCGCCAGCAAAGCCTGGAAATATATCCAGTTCAAATCTGATGTTGAATTCTGGACAAACGTACTGCCGGTATAATCTTTATATAAGTTAAAGCTTAAGTTTGAGTTTTATAATTTTTCTTTAATCATTTTTCACTAATTGTCTTTTTTCAGCATCTCGAGCCGGTAGTCTTTAGTCGCACGAGATGTTTTCCATATATCTCCGCTGTGTGTTGTAAACCGGCCTGCCGCAGATTCACGATAATACAATCGTAATGTTTCCGTAATCACCGGGAACGCCAGCGACTCCCAGGGAATATCTTTTTCTTCATATAACTCAACTTCCAGGCTTTCACTGCCCGGACCAAAATCAGCATTTTCCAGTTTGCCACGGTACATGATATAAACCTGGTCAATATGGGGCAGGCTAAACATGGTATAGAGACTCAGGATGGTTACCCGTGCTTTTGCTTCCTCGAGCGCCTCGCGGGCAGCCGCTTGCGCCGTGGTTTCATTGTTTTCCATAAATCCTGCCGGCAAAGTCCACAGCCCGTAACGGGGTTCAATTGCACGTTTGCATAAAAGAATTTTTCCATCCATTTCCGGAATACACCCCGCCACCACTTTCGGGTTTTGATAATGAATAATGTCGCAGGAAACACACACATGCCTGGGCAGGTTATCGCCCGCGGGCACTTTTATCTCAACCGGGGCGCCACATTGATTACAATATTTCATGACGTTAATGCTTCGTTTATTTTATACATATTTAATTAACCAAAATAATCCGGTTCATTGCCGGGTTTCCATTTAATATTACAGCCCATACTGGCAAGTTGTTCCTTGGCAAGGGGTTGCCCTGCCAGGCACGTTTCGACCGCAGCGCCCAGGTCTTTGCCGGTCACGGGTACATTATTATTGGGACGACTGCCATCAAACTGGCCGCGATAAACAAGCACCCTGTTTTTATCGAACAGAAAAAAATCAGGCGTGCAGGCCGCCTGGTAGGCCTTGGCAACTGCCTGGCTCTCATCCAGGAGATAGGGGAAACCATAACCTAGCTCGCTAACATCGAGTGCCATTTTTTCCAGGCTATCGTCGGGATAATTCTCAACATCGTTACTGTTAATACCCACCACTGCCAGGCCTTTGGGTTCATAGTCCCGGGCGAATGTCGCCAGGGCAGATTTTAAATGAATCACATAAGGGCAGTGGTTGCACATAAAAACCACCAGCAAGGCTTTTTTGTCAGAAAAATCTGCCAGTGATATTGTTTTTCCGTTTGTACCAGGCAAGGAAAAATCCGGCGCCGCTGTGCCAAGTTCGAGCATGGTAGAAGGGGTTAACACCATAGGGCTTTTCTCCAGTAAATATTCAGGTCAATCAAGCAATCTCAAGTAGTTCAATTTCAAAAATCAGGGTGGCTCACCCGCGCCGTTTTCACCGTAACCAGGATGTGACGGGACGGTTAATTTTCGTTTGCCACCGACCTTCATGCCCACGACACCCTGGTCCCAACCTTTAATGACATATGAAACATCAAGCGGAAACTGGAAGACCTCATTCCGGTCGAGACTGGAATCAAACTTAGTGCCGTCCTCAAGCCAGCCGGTATAATGGACAATCACAGTTTGGCCGCGACCCGTTGCTTCCTGGCCTTCACCTAATGTTATATCTTCAATTTCAAGTTCTTGCATTTTTAATCACTGTTAGTTACTGGATCATATTTTGTTGACGGATCAACAGGGCCTGAGACACAACTCCGTCATTCCCGTGGAAACGGGCAAGAATTGTTCCCGACAATTCTATTGCATTTCCGCCTTCCTGGCGGTCAGAATCTAGTCATTCTGGTTTGCAGCCCTGGATACACGCCTCGGCTTTGGCTTCCTCGGCAACTGCTCCATGCGTTGCTCTACCTCCTCCATCCCTGGAGTCGTGCGTCGCCCTACCTCCTGCGTCCATGCAGTCGTCCGCGGGTATGACGTGCTTACTGTTTAAGAGTTTCATGTCTGCATGTAGATTGATTTTTATCATATCGGCATATTACCCGGCAGTGGCACCGCAACAAAACGTCAAATCATTACTCAAGTTATTTTCAGCGTCTATTATAGGCCTTTTATCGTCAAATCCCTTGGTTCCCACTAGTATTTATGGGATATTAGGCGCGGTTCCGGTTAGGACATTATTGCCAGCCTGATTCAGCCATTTTTCTATATGGCCCAACAACCACTT
>QIGL01000011.1 GCA_003228915.1 Acidiferrobacteraceae bacterium | reverse complement strand
GGGGGCGGCGATCAACAACTGGATGGCGAATGTTTTTACGAACCAGGTAACCAGGACAAAAGCCAATATTGTGTATATCAAGACAAAATAAATTACGACGGGAATACCCGCAATGGCATTGAGCGTGTGTAACCACGGTTCCAATGGCATTGAGCGTGTGTAACCACGGTTCATCTTCAGTTAAGGGTCGTTCGTCCGGGATGAGATTTTCCTTGACCCATTTGCGGCGATCTCGAAACAGGAGCAGGCCGACGGAGAAACCAAATATGGCGCCGGATAGGTGGGCGGTGTAATTGATATTGTTGACATCCCGAAAAAAAATAAAATCAAGCAAATCCCAACCGACATTCCAGACAATCAGCGCCCACAAGGGATAGCTCAGTACACCGATAAAAACAAAAAAGAAATAAAAGTAATTGATTTTGACGCGCGGGGCGAGATAGGCAGCCAGCGCCATCAGGGTCGAGACCACGCCGGATAAGCCAAGCGTGGCGCCGGTGATATACCCAAACTGAAGCAGGCTGCCCAGGGTACCAATAAACAGGGCCGAGCCAAGGATTAAGCCGGTATAGATGATGCCGCCGACGATGGCTTCTACTACCAATCCAAAAGAAACAAAAAAGAACAAGTTGCCGATTACATGATCCCAGTCGGCATGGGCAAATGACCCGCTCAGCATTTTCAGCGGATTAAAACTGCCCTGTTCTTGCCAAAGCCGGCCCGTGAGATACCCCGGTGCCTGGGCGGCAAAGGAGCGGTAATAGCGTAAAAAATCCTGGGCCGATGTTTCATCTCCCGCGGCGCGAATGGTATCGAGGGACTCCTGTACATGTTCCTCGGGAAATACCGATATATAGGTATAGGCGAGAACTTCCCAGCAGGCTGAATCGTCTTTGATATATTGTTTTTGGACAAATTCTACCGTCTCGGCAATTTCCCCGGTGCAATAAGCGACCGCGGAATCGATAACTTCTTGCTCATTACTTTCCTGGGCGGCGTAAATTAAGACAACGAGCCCTGTCACAATGACGGTTATCCAGGGGAACCGGGTGATTTTTATGCGAGGGCGGTAGGGTATGAACATCTTTTATTATTCAACCAGTTAGGGGCGTACCCTTAGTATAGAGGGTCTGGTATCCTTATGGTGTTATGAGGAACGTTTTTACTGCCTTGCTCCCTGTAGTTTTAATGCTCGTATTCTCTCCCTGGGTTTACGGTAACCCCGCCTATGTGAATGCCACGGAATTAACGGGCCGGGTCGTGCGGACTGGCAGTGGTACCGGGATTGGCGATGCCACTGTCCACCTGATCGGGCCCGACAATGTCGGTATGGACGTGACCTCGACCAACAAGGACGGCAGTTATACCATCGATCTCGGTGTCCTGGAGGATAAAGAACTGATTAATTTGGGGGCTTTTTTCCTGGAGGCTGCAGTGAAGGGAAAGTTTAAAAAACGAATTGGCTTGGGTAACGGGCTCAGGCTGGAGGGGACTGTTCTCAGGTTCAAGGACATTAGACTCCCCTGAAGGTTCTCACCTGTAAGGTTGTTGGAAAGCCAGTGTTCAGCATCACTTGTAGGTTGGGCTGAAGAATGAAGCCCAACAGTGGATTGTGTAAATATATTGACGTTGGGCTTCGTGCCTCAGCACCAACCTACGACAAGAAAACCACACAAACCAGGGACAGACCACGATTAATTGAACAAGCCAAAGTCGGTATACTAACACCATGAATTTTCTTATTTTTGCGTCAGTCTTCCTGTTGGTCATGGTGCTGATGAATGTTTACACCTGGCGGCGATTTTTGCGTCTGCTTGCCTATGACCGGAAAGGTGTGTTGCTGGCCATACCTGTTGTGCTGTTGCTTGGTGATTTTTTTTTCATTGTTGATATCGCGACCAATTTAATTCCTGATTCGCCGGCGCTGTATATTGTCACCAGTAGCTTTGTTGGTATTACCTTCATGATGTTCGTGGTGGCCGTGATTTATGATTTGACCATCACCGTATCAAAACGGGTGCCAGTGGATCACTCCCGCCGCCGGACCTTGAAACTTATTTTTGATGTGACCATGCTGGTGGCGGCCTTTGCCTATTTACTGCGGGGGTTTAGCCAGGGCATTAAATTTCCCGAAGTAAACCAGGTGCGGGTGCAGGTAAAGGATTTTCCACTGGCTAAGTTCAGCCTTGTCCAGCTTACAGATGTCCATGTCGGCAGAACTATTAAGCAAGATTTTATCGAGCGGTTGGTGCAGGAGACCAACGCGCTTAACCCCGACATCGTTGTCATTACCGGTGACCTGGTAGATTTGCCGATTAGTCGCATCAAACATGATCTGGAGCCACTAAAAGATTTGCAGGCGCCTGTTTATTTTATCGTGGGCAATCATGAGTATTTCCATGGTGTGGCTGATACGGTGGCCTATATCAGGGAGCTGGGCATTACCCCGTTATTAAACGAGCATGTTGTTATTGGTAAGGGCAAGCAACAGTTTAATCTTGTTGGCCTGACTGATGTTATTGGCAGGCGAGTGGATTCTTATCCACCGGATGCGGCGGCGGCATACAAGGGTGTCGATCAAAAAAAATCATGTCTCGTATTGGCCCATCAACCTAAAATGATTGACGAAATGGATAACTATCGTTGTGACTTGATGTTAAGCGGCCACACCCACGGTGGCCAGATTTTTCCGTTTGGTTTATTGGTGATGGCGGCACAGCCTTATCTCGCGGGCCTGCACACCCATGCCCCTGGTCGCCAAATTTTTGTTAGTCGTGGTACTGGTTACTGGGGGCCACCACTACGATTCCTGGCGCCCAGTGAAATCAGCCAGATTTTTATTGAGCCTGTGTAATCAATTAAAGTTTAATCAATTAGCAGCATGTCCCAGACTCTCGTTATCCAGTCACACCGATCTCCTTTGCCTTATACCTGGATTGAATCCTGTCTTGGGTCGGTACGTAACTGGTGTGAGCTGAATCAATATAAATATCAATTCATCGGTGACGAGTTATTTGAAAATGTACCAGCCGATATTTTAGAGAAAACCCGGCAGCAAAAAATGATCACGGCTGATTTCGCACGCTTATTCGTGCTTCAGGATGCTTTGCAAAATTACCAAACGGTGGTTTGGCTGGATGCAGATTTTTTGATTTTTAGCCCGGAAGCATTTGTCTTGCCGGATCAGCCCTATGCGGTGGGGCGAGAAGTGTGGGTACAATTGGATAAGAACGGCAAACTTAAGGCTTACAAAAAAGTCCACAATGCGTTTTTGATGTTTCGTCAGGGCAACCCGTTCCTGGATTTTTATACCGACACCGCCGAACGGTTAGTGCGAGAAAATACCGGCTCTATGTCGCCACAATTTATCGGGCCGAAATTACTCACGGCCCTTCACAATGTCGGCAAACTACCGGTGCTGGAAACCGCCGGCATGCTGAGTCCTATGGTGATTAAAGAGTTGGTTAATGGCGGCGGGCCGGCATTGGAATTATTTACGACAAATTCACCTGCAACTATTGCCGGGGCCAATCTTTGCATTTCCAGTTGTGATAACAATGAGGTGCCTGGCAGGGAAATGGAACAAGTGATCGAATCACTGCTGGCGCATAAGTTACAACAGGTGTATTAATATACGCATGACCCTGGATATTGAATCAGAAACTGACAGAATTCAGGTCTTTGTCGATAAAGGCAACTATCATGCGGCTATTAACCTCACCCTGTCCGCATTAAATGCCTGTCGTCGCAATCATAACCAGGTGGGCATCGACCACTTTATTGAAATTCTTAAAGCCATTGTTCAAACCCTGGCTGAGGAATTTCAACCAAATAAATGAAAAACCCAAAAATCAGCATTGGTTTAATCAACCCCAAAACACCGGAGAATGTCAGCTCAGTCATGCGAGCTGCTGGTAATTTTCGAGTAGACAGTGTTTTTTATACCGGCGAGCGTTATCCGCGCGCGGTCAGGCTGAACCCGGATATTCCAAATATGGGCCGCCAGGTCAGCCATGATATTCCGCTAACTGGCGTTAGTAATATTCTGGATAACGATGTGGTGGGTAAATTAAAAATTATCTGTGTTGAGTTTGCCGAGAATGCGTTACCGTTACCCGGGTACCAGCACCCTGGTGATGCCTTTTATATTTTCGGGCCCGAAGACGGATCTATTAGCCAGGATGTGATCGACCGGGCAGATGCCGTTGTTTATGTGCCAACCAATGGTTGCATGAACCTGGCGGCCACGGTTAACGTGGTGTTGTATGATCGTTTATCAAAATTATCTGCTAGCTATGCGTCGAGCCTTGATGACAATACACTGATTCGTACAAGTCGGGATCGAAATAATAATGTTAAGGTCAGGTAAGCTGTGAAAACTTTTCAAACAGAATATATGGTATTTGGAGTCAGTTGTTATGAAACATAGCAGTAATTTATTTCACTCTTTAATGTCTTTGTTGCTGATTTTATTTGTTTTGATCCTGGCCGGTTGTAGCACAAACAGTGTCCCGCCCGCCGATGCGATTTGTACCAGCGGCGGTACGGTACGGTTTGCCGTGATCGGTGACTACGGCTCGGGGAGCCGGCACGAGTGGGGCGTCTCGGAATTGGTCAAGCGCTGGGAACCCGACTTCGTGACCACGGTTGGCGACAATAATTACCCTGTAGGTTCGCCGGAAACGATCGACGCCAACATCGGCCGGTATTACCAGGAATTCATCAGCCCCTACCGGGGCAAGTACGGAGCAGGCGCCAAGGTTAATCGTTTTTTTCCGATCCCGGGTCATCGGGACTGGGATACCGATGAGTTGGCAACTTATCTTGACTATTTTGAGTTGCCCGGCAACGAACGCTATTATGATTTTGTCGCCGGCCCGGTACACTTCTTCATGCTTGACACCGACACGCGCGAGCCCGACGGGGCCGTCGAGGATTCGGTGCAGGCGCGTTGGCTCCAGAAAAAGTTACAAGCATCAAAATCTCCCTGGAAACTTGTTTACGCCAGCCATGCCCCTTACACCTCGCACACGGTTGAAGATATTTACCGCATGCGCTGGCCGTTTGCGGCGTGGGGGGCCAACGCCTTGCTTTCAGGTTACTACCACGTGTATGAGCGCTTGAGCATTGATGGTATTCCGTACTTCATCAACGGAGGTGGTGGCAGTACGGTGAGCCACTTCGGAGAAATCGATCCCAATAGCAAGGTTCGATACCGAAAAAATTACGGGGCCATGCTTGTTACCGCAAACAAATCCACGATTTGCTTTGACTATTATAATACCCACGGCAAGCGTATTGATAGTTTCTCAGTACGCAAACCATAATAAACAGTTAAGACCGGCTGATTAATTTTTATGTTTAGTTTTATCACTAACTGGTGGCACGATCGCATTGTCAAACAATCACAAATCACCGATGATCAATGGACGGGTGCATTTGCCCGCTTGCCATTACTCAAACGACTAACCAAATCAGAACGTCAGCAATTGCGGCGTTTAGCGATTCTGTTTATGCACAAAAAAGCTATCCATGGTGCCCAGGGACTGGTGGTGACCGATGAAATGGTTCTGGTCATTGCCCTACAGGCTTGTTTGCTCATCCTTTATCTCGATATCCATTGGTTTGACGGTTGGGTTGAGGTTATTGTTTACCCCGGTGGTTATGCCACCACCCATAATGTCACCGACGAGGCAGGCGTAGTGCACCAGGTGAGTAATGCCATGCTCGGTGAGGCGTGGCAACGTGGCCCGGTGGTTTTATCCTGGGAAGCGACTGCGAATGCCGGTGTCATGGATGGTGAAAACCTGGTGCTTCATGAGTTTGCCCACAAGCTCGATATGTTGACCGGCTCGGCCAATGGGTTTCCACCGATCCACAAGGAGATGGATGTGGATCAATGGACGGACACCTTTACCACAGCCTTTGCGGATTTCCAGGCCAAGGCCGCAGCCGGAATTGATATTGGCATTAATACTTATGGTGCCAGTGATCCGGCTGAGTTTATTGCCGTGTTAAGCGAGGTATTTTTTGAACGACCTCAGCTCATCCAAAATCACTATCCCCAGGTTTATGACTTGCTACGACAATTTTATCGTCAGGATCCCATTGCCTGATTACACGTACTGGCCGGCACACCATCCCGATGACCAGGCCCATTGAAAATTGTATCCGCCCAGCCAGCCGGTGACGTCGACCACTTCGCCGATAAAATATAATCCTGGTATTGATCTGGCCTCCATGGTTTTGCTGGAGAGGGCATCACAATCAACGCCGCCTAATGTGACCTCGGCAGTGCGGTAACCTTCGGTGTTATTGGGTTTAATGACCCATGATTGCAATTGCACCTGAACAGTTAATATTTGTTTTTTTGATAATAATTGTAACGGGCTGTTGATCAAATCGGTATCCAGCAGGGTGTTAATCGCTCGCTTGGGCAAGTGCTGGGACAGCCAGGTTTTTAATAGTAGTTTCGGGTGTGACACTTGGGCGTTTTCCAGTTCTTCTTTAAGATTAATATCCGGCAACAGCTTGATATGAATGGCCTCGCCGGGCCGCCAGTAAGAAGATATTTGCAAGATGGCCGGGCCGCTTAAACCCCGGTGAGTAAATAAAAGTTTCCCGCGAAAGCTTTTGCTGCTGGTTTCATTGCTTACCAAACAATCGAGTGAAATGCCCGATAATGGCGTAAAACAATCCTTGTCTGCTGGTTGCAGGGTAAAGGGCACCAACCCGGCGCATGTGGGCCAAATCTTAATGCCGAACTGTTCAGCAATTTTATAACCCAGGGGTGTGGCACACACTTTCGGGAAAGATAAACCGCCCGTGGCCACTACTAGTGACTGGGTTATATATATAGTATGTTTTGTTTTGATCCGGAAGCGTTGATTGTCTGTGTCTGTTTTTTCAATTTGTTTAATCTCGGTATTGAGCTCTATGGCCACACCTGCCTGCTTACATTCAGTGAGTAACATGGTGAGTATATCGTTGGCGCTGTCCTCACAAAATAACTGGCCATGATCCTTTTCCTGAAAATGAATACCATGCCGTTTTACCAGCTCGATAAAATCCTGTTGGTTATACCGGCTGAAGGCTGATTTGCAAAAATGCGGATTATGGGAAATGTAATTGTCGGCACTGATATTTGTGTTGGTAAAATTACAGCGGCCGCCACCAGACATGAGTATTTTTTTACCGGCCTGGCTGGCATGATCCAGCACCATGACCTTGCGTCCCCGTTTGCCCGCCTCAATGGCGCACATGAGACCGGCAGCACTGGCACCTATAATAAGTATATCGACTTGGGTGGTTTTGTTGGTCTGGGCAGGCATGGCAGGATTAGCTTAACCTCTGCAAGATTGTTTTGTCAGTCTCTTTAAATTTTTTATGCCAGGGCCAGGTAACAATTAATATAACCTGTAACAACTGTGTACCTAGTACCTGGCCACCGATCTCGGCTGGCCATTTCCGTATCATATATAAGCAAATACTGATACACTGCGCGGCCTTTTGATCGGCCAAACCGGTTTACAGTCTAAATTCACAGAGGAAGGCCATGTTCAAGCTTGGTTGCGCGAGCCGCGTATGTTTTAAAAACGAAATACTGTCTGGTTTAACCGTGGCCCTGGCCCTGGTGCCAGAAGCGGTGGCCTTTGCCTTTGTAGCGGGTGTTGATCCCCTGGTAGGATTGTACGCAGCTTTTATGGTGGGCCTGCTGGCGGCGATTTTTGGTGGCCGGCCGGGTATGATTTCCGGTGCCACTGGTGCCATGGCCGTGGTCATGGTCGCCCTGGTGGCCGAGCATGGTGTGCAATACTTGTTTGCCGCGGTGGTGTTGACCGGTGTGATCCAGATCAGTGCCGGTGCCTTGCGCCTGGGCAAATTTATTCGCATGGTGCCGCACCCGGTAATGCTGGGTTTTGTCAATGGCCTGGCTATTGTGATATTCCTGGCCCAGTTAGAAAGTTTTCAAGTGACCTCGGCAGAGGGTGTCAAACAATGGCTGACCGGTGAGCCCTTGGTGATTTTTGGCGGCCTGATCATTCTGACCATGTTAATAATTCATTATTTACCAAAACTGACCGGCGCTTTCCCGGCCTCGTTAGCGGCAATTATTACTGTTAGTTTGTTGGTGATTGGCCTGAACCTGGATACCGCCACCGTCGGTGACCTGGCCAGCATCAAAGGCGGCTTGCCAGAATTTAATCTGCCATTGGTGCCATTTAATTTAACGACCCTGGGCATTATTTTGCCCTACGCATTTATCCTGGCAGCGGTGGGCTTGATCGAGTCATTGCTCACTTTGAGCTTGATCGATGAAATCACCGATACCCGTGGTCGCGGTAATCGTGAGTGTGTCGGTCAGGGCATTGCCAATACCGTGACCGGTTTTTTTGGCGGCATGGGTGGTTGCGCCATGATTGGTCAAAGCATGATTAATGTGAACTCTGGCGGTCGCCAGCGTTTATCCGGCGTGGCGGCAGCGACATTCCTGTTAATATTTATTTTATTCGCTTCACCACTGATTGAACGCATTCCCATGGCGGCCCTGGTGGGGGTCATGTTTATTGTGGTCATGGCCACCTTCGAATGGTCGAGCCTGCGCATATTGAGAAAAATACCCGCTAGCGATGCTTTTGTTTTATTCCTGGTGTCAGCGGTGACTGTGTTTACGGATTTAGCCATTGCCGTGGTGGTGGGCGTGATTGTCTCGGCCCTGGTATTTGCCTGGGAACATGCCAAGCATATCAATATCAAAACCTATGACGATGAGCAGGGTGCGCGTGTTCATGAGCTTAATGGCCCGTTATTTTTTGGTTCCGTGAAAAATTTCCTCGAATTGTTTAATCCGGAAAATGATCCTGATGAGGTCATTATTGAATTTCAAAATTCACGGGTCTCGGACCATTCGGCCATTGAGGCCATTGACACCTTGGCGGAAAGATATATCAAGGCGGGCAAAAAATTGCATTTGCGCCACTTGAGCGAAGAATGCCGGGTATTGCTGAAAAAAGCCGGCAACCTGGTGGAAGTTAACGTATTGGAAGATCCGCAATATCGCGTGGCCGATGACCAGATTGCTTAAGATGAATAAACTGGAGAAATATTCCAGTGATATCCATGGACGTAATTTATTGTATGGCCCCGTCATTAGCTTTTATGGCCGATTGCTCGCTTTTATCGCCAATTAACACGGAAAATCTGGTATAATGCTTCGCATAGGTAATCCAACCCGATTCACCTCTTAGAACGAAAATTAGTTTCCGCCTGGACCGTTCCATGCCCAAGCATGTGCATCTGGTAGCAGGCTGAATCCCAAACATATTTTGGAGAATATCTTACATGTCATTTGAATCCCTCGGTCTGTCGGCCGAATTGCTCCGTGCTGTATCTGAAAAAGGTTACGACACGGCTACCCCCATACAACAACAGGCCATTCCTATTATTCTTGAAGGTCGCGACCTCATGGGCGGTGCCCAGACTGGTACCGGAAAAACCGCTGGTTTTACCCTGCCTTTATTACAAAGATTGATGTCGGCACACAAGGAAGAAAAAGGCCGCCGGCCCATTCGCGCCCTGGTATTGACGCCAACAAGAGAGCTGGCTGCCCAGGTCGCTGAAAGCGTCGCTACCTATGGCAAACACCTGCCTTTAAAATCCACCGTGGTTTTTGGCGGCGTCAGCATTAACCCTCAAAAAGATAAAATTAACAGGGGCGTGGATATCCTGGTTGCGACCCCGGGCCGCTTGCTGGACCACGTTGGCCAGCGATCTGTCGATTTATCTAAAGTTGAAATCCTGGTGCTCGATGAGGCCGATCGTATGCTCGATATGGGTTTCATTCGCGATATCAAAAAAGTGCTTGCGTTGATACCCAAGCAAAAGCAAACACTCTTGTTTTCAGCGACGTTTTCGAATGAAATTAAAAAACTGGCCAATGATTTATTAAAGTCGCCAGCCCTGATTGAAGTGGCACGGGAAAATACGGCAGCCGAAAGTGTTACCCAGGTGGTGCACCCGGTTGATAAAAAACGCAAACGTGAATTACTTTCTGCCCTGATTGGCGGTAATGACTGGAAACAGGTACTGGTCTTCACCCGCACTAAACATGGCGCTAACCGCCTGGCCGACCAGTTGGACAAGGATGGCATTACGACTGCGGCCATTCATGGTAACAAGAGCCAGGGTGCCCGTACCCGGGCACTGGCCGATTTTAAATCTGGCAAGGTACGGGTGCTGGTGGCAACAGATATTGCTGCCCGCGGTATTGATATCACCCAGTTGCCACATGTGGTCAATTACGAATTACCGAACGTTGCTGAAGATTACATCCATCGTATCGGCCGCACGGGTCGTGCCGGCCATGAAGGTGAAGCCATGTCACTGGTCTGTGTTGACGAGCTCAGTTTGCTAAAAGATATCGAGCGACTCTTAAAACGCGAAATTCCCAAGGTCACGTTTGAAGGATATGAGCCTGATCTGTCCATTAAACCTGAGCCCATTAACCGGGGCCGGGGTGCCAGATCGGGTGGTAGGTCAAGCAGTACCCAACCTGGTAGTGGCCGAAGACATTCCCATAAACATGAGTCTCAAAAGCGCCGCGGTCGCAGTTCACAGTCTTCAACTTACGCAACAAGAACCAACCGATCCAGTGGCAATGTCAAAAACAGTGGTGATGCCAACGGTAATACAAGACAAAGCCAACCACGAGGGTATTAAGCTATGGAAGAAGAAATTAAAAATATACAGGAAGATATTAAAAACAAGTTTAAGTACCAGGTCGAAATGGTTGAAAAGACCACGCCTCCGGAAGGGCTCACTGGTGATAACTGGTATCGTTATGTGGTTGGCCAGGGCACCTCGAAAGTAGAAGGTAAAAAACCAGGCACCCTGAAGGACGTTACCCTGCATGCCGAGGCTTTTGCCAGTGAGCTTAATTTGCGCCGGGGCGGCAGTTCTGCTTATGCGCCACGCAAGAAAACTTAAAATTTACGGTTAAGTTACCTGGGCACATAGCGCCATGACTGGTCATGATGTTATGTTGTCCAGACCTCTCTGGCACTAGGCCCGTGCTTATTTCAAAAGCCTCAAACCTGGCTTGCCCCATTGATGGCGAGCCGCTTGTCTTTCATGAAAAACAGCTTGTTTGTAAAAACGGCCATAGTTTTGATGTTGCCAGGCAAGGTTACGTGAACTTGTTGCCGGTTCAGCATAAACGCTCAAAAGAACCCGGTGACAGCAAGGAGATGGTGGTCGCACGAACAGAATTTTTAAATTCTGGTTTTTATACGCCGGTCGCCAACAAATTGACTGAAATACTTTCAAGCCAACTTTCAAACAATCATCCGGATCAACAAGAGACCAGCTTTTTGGATGCAGGTTGTGGCGAAGGTTATTATCTTGATTTTATATATAACAAACTTGAAATAAATAATAAAAAACTCAATCACGCAAATAACACATTTTCCTGGATTGGCCTGGACATCTCGAAACCTGCAATCGTTAGTGCGGCAAAAAGAAACAATCAAATAAGCTGGATTGTTGGTAGCAATCGGCAACCACCGGTGCTAAAAAATAGCGTGGATATTATTTTGTGCGTGTTTGGATTTCAGCATTATCCGGGATTCAGAAAAATATTAAAAAAGGGCGGTAGAATTATTCTTGTCGAGCCCGGAGAAGGCCACTTAAAAGAATTGCGGGAAATAATTTATCATGACCAAAAAATAACCGACGTAACCAGATCTTCTTTGGCCGGGGAAAATGGATTTCAAATTGTGGATAATCAGCCACTGTTATATAAAACTAAAATCAATAATAATGAACAAATAAAAAATTTGTTATTGATGACACCGCATTTTTACAGGGCGAATAAAACGGGCCGCGAAGTTACATTAAAATTACAAGAAATAGAGATAACAGTAGATATGGTATTTAGTGTGTTAGAAAATAAATAAGTTTGCAATCGTCATAATAATAAATCTTCTTCGATGGGGTGCCAGGTACTGGCCACATCAATCAGTGTTTTGGCAGTGAGAGCAGGTACGCCATAAACTTCAGTATTAATACCATGATCCTTTTTTATTTTATCAAGCAGCATGGCAAAGTCGCCATCGCCAGATAATAAAACAATCGTATCTACCGTTGGTGCGACTTCCATAATATCAATAGTGATACCCACATCCCAGTCGCCCTTGGCAGAACCATCACTGCGCTGAATAAAGGGTTTTAATTTTACCGTAAAGCCCATGTGTTTAAGGGCATCCTGGAATTTTGTTTGTCTGTCATCACCTCGGTAAATTGCATAAGCGGTTGCAGCAATTATTTCACCCTCATGGCTTATGCGTTGCCACAGTTCCCGGTAATTAAACTGGCGGCTATAGGCCTGGCGTGTGGTGTAATAAATATTTTGCACATCTGCAAAAATTGCAATTTTTTTCATTTAATTTTTCCGTGGAAGCAGCTGGTTGTCATGTAACGTGCTCGTAACATGACTTATGTCATTGAAATTTAATTTATTGAATACCTTTAGATAACTTTGTATGGTTATGTCTATACACTAGAAAAGCATGATAATACCCGTAAATTAGTTCCGGGTAATTTATTGATTAAAAAGTTAGTTTTCGCATCTAAAAAAGCTTAAAGCAGAAAAAACGCCTGTTTTATAGTAGTGTAATGTGAAGAAAAGGGGCTTTTTCTCTCCTATACTTAAAAAAATGGATAAACTATTTCGTACCTGTAAACGAGCCCCATGACCCTGCTCAAACGAGTCTTCAGCGGTCTTTTTGAACCGTCCTCCAGCATTACCAGCCTGGAACGTCGCCGAGCCTCTGGCTTATTGTCCGGCATCCTGTTTATATTTATCGCATTTGGCCTGCTGGCGGTCATATCGCATTATCTAATTTTTCCCGAACGGTTGCATGTTTTTCTTGTTGATGCTGCAATTCTTGCATCTATTTCTGTAGCCTTTTTTTTTGCCAAACGTGGCCAGTACGAGCTTGCTACCGTTATCACCATTGTCGCGATCATGGCTGGCAGTATCGGTATTCTTGTTATAGATTATAGGGAATCCGGTGTTTACTTTTTTATGATTATACCTGTGCTACTGGCTGGCACTTTTCTGGGTTTACTTAAAATTAGCCTGACAGCCATCGCTGCTTTCATTATTGTTACATCATTAATCCTGATTTATCCCGTTAGCGTCCCTTTCGGTGATCCGTTTGTCGTTCCATTTTTCATTTTTTTCACCAGTACTGCCGTTATCCTGGCACGGTATTTTCGTGATGAAGTTGAGGTCATTCGACAAAAACAATTAACAGAAAGTGAAACACGTTACCAAATAGCAACTGAGGCTACCCGTGATGGTGTTTGGGAATGGGAAATAGAGAGTGAGCAAATTTATTTATCACCCAAGGCAAAATCCATCGTTGGTGTAATTGGAGATGAAAACTTATATCGTTCAGAGCAATGGCGACATCATATCCACCCTGACGATTTACCCTGGATTACCCTGGCTATGAAAGATTATATAGCAGGCCGAGGCCCCTCTTATGATGTTGAACACCGCATCATTACTGGTGATGGCAGTTTGATCTGGATCCATAGCCGCGGAACAGTTGTTTCTGATGACATCGGTACACCGGTTAAAGTTGTGGGTACGTTTATAGACATAACCGAGAAAAAGAAAATTACGGAAAAAATTCGTGCCAGTGAAGCTAGCATGAAACAAGCACAGCGCATTGCCCGCGTCGGTGACTGGACCTGGGATATGGCCACTAGTGAGATTACGTGGTCAGATGAAATGTACCGACTGCATGGCGCAGACCCAGAAAATAAATCTGTTGATGTGTGGGAGATTATACAGGAGCGCATTCACCCCGATGACTTACCACGTATGACGGCTACAACAGAAGAAAGTGTAAAAAATGCCACCAGGGTATCGATAGAATACCGGATTATTATGCCTGATGACAGCGTAAGGTATGTCTTGGGAGAAGGTGAGCCGGTAGTGAATGCAAACGGTGAAATGGTCAGGCGGATTGGTACGGTACAGGATATCACTGATTTAAAACTTGCAGAAGAAGCACTGCGACATGAAAAAAACTTTGTCAGCGCTATTTTACAAACTGCTAACTCATTACTGGTCGTAATGGACAATACGGGTCGCGTTATTAGGTTTAACCGTGCTTGCGAACAACTGACGGGTTATAGCTTCAATGATATTAGCGGTAAGTTTTTATGGGAAAATTTACTGGAAGAAAAAGATGTAGAACCAGTTAAGAAAATATTTAAAAACCTGCGTAACAGCATATTCCCCAGCAACTCTAAAAATAACTGGATATCAAAAGACGGTAAGAAACATATGATTGAGTGGTCTAATAGCGTTATCAGCAGTAATGGTAACAAAATATCATTTGTTGTCGCACTGGGTAACGATATTACCGAGCGTATTCTGGCCGAAGCCGAGAGAGACAAGCACGCCCGCGCTCTGGATCAGTCAGCTGATTCAGTAATGATTACAAATCACAAGGGCATCATTGAATATGTCAACCCGGCCTATGAGAGAGCAACAGGTTATTCTCGTGAAGAGCTAATAGGAAAAACTCCAAGTATTGTAAAATCAGGCAAACATGACAAGCAATTTTACAAACGGCTTTGGGATACGATCCTGGCTGGAGAGGTTTTTAGTGATGTTCTTATAAACCAGGCAAAGGATGGATTTCTCTACTACGAGGAAAAAACGATTACACCGCTATTAGACAGTAGCGGTAAGGTGACAAGTTTTATTTCAACTGGCAAGGATATTACCGAGCGCATGGAAACACAGGAACGCATGTATTATCTTGCCCACCACGACGTGCTCACAGATTTGCCAAATCGTATCCTGTTCCTGGAACGTCTGGGACATGTATTAACAGTACTGGATCGGCGCGAACAAATCTGCGCAGTATTATTTCTTGACCTGGATCGATTTAAAAATATTAATGATACTCACGGACATGATACTGGCGACCGCTTGTTGCAGTCTGTTAGTGAACGATTGAAGGAGTCGGTACGAGAGGGCGATACTGTTGCCCGCCTTGGCGGAGATGAATTCACGGTATTGCTGGAAGATGTTTATACTGCTGACGATGTAGTTCCTATTGCCAGGAAGATACTAAGTGCCTTGTCAATCCCGTTTCATATTAGCGGCCATGAATTATTTAGTTCTGCCAGTATTGGCATCAGTATTTACCCGGATGATGGTACAGATCCAAAAACCCTGTTAAAGAATGCTGACAATGCCATGTACCGGGCCAAGGACCAGGGCAGAAATACATACCAGTTTTATTCTGCAGAAATGGGCGCCAAGGTAAGGGAATATCTTAGCCTGGAGACGAGCCTCAGGCATGCGCTTGATCGAAATGAACTGGAACTTTTTTACCAGCCCCAGGTAAATCTGGAGACAGGCGCTATCTTTGGTGCAGAAGCACTTTTGCGCTGGCGACATCCAGATAAAGGCATTATTTCACCAAACGCATTTATCCCGTTACTTGAAGATACAGGATTAATTATCCCCGTTGGTGGCTGGGTGATTAAACAGGCGTGTGATCAATTAATGCGCTGGCACAAGGAGGGTATTTATCTCGAGAGAATGTCCATTAATCTCTCAGGACGCCAGTTTGACGACAAAAATTTTATTGATACTATTCTTGGAATTATTGAGGAATGTGGCGTAAATACAGGGCGCCTGGAATTTGAAATCACGGAGAGCCTGTTATTGCATAAGGATCTGTACACAGTTGATGTCCTGGAGCAGTTGAACCAGAGCGGTATTCGTCTCGCAATTGATGACTTTGGTACAGGTTATTCTTCCCTGAGTTATTTGAAACGTTTCCCGATTAATACACTAAAAATTGACCAGAGTTTTGTTAATGATGTCATCAGTGACCCAGGAGATGCCGAAATAGTAAAAGCAATTTTGGCAATGGCAAAAAGTCTGAATCTTGATGTTATTGCCGAGGGCGTAGAAACCAAACCCCAGGAAACATTTCTGAGAAATGCCGGTTGTTGTAATGTGCAGGGCTATTTATATGCCAAGCCCTGTTCGGCGATTGATTTTTCAACAATTTACAATACCAGGAAACAGGCTTCCTGAGAAAAAATACAGATAAAGTCCGAACCAGGTTGAAACTCAAGCCAGTTTAAATTGTCACAATCAGTATGTTTCAAAAAGTGATCATGCCCTGTTTTCAGGGGCCAATAAATGGGTTGTTACCTGTTTGATTGTTATGGTGTTGTTGTTCCAGGCCAACAGCGCTTACGCCGACCATATTGCGCAACATCAACAAGACACCGATTATACAAGTGGCAAACAGACCTCTGAGTCAGGTATAGAGTATGAGCTTTTAAACGAGGCTTATGATACGGGTTGGGCCCTGTATATAGATAACGATGTGTTGGTATCTGCGGGTAAAATAGATCGGGATTACACGGGCGGTATTTCGGTTACACTTTCCGGTAGTAGGGCCACCAGTTATCCAATCTCAATAGATAGCTGGCGCGAAACGCTCACAAAATGGATGTCGCTGGATTCTTTATATAAAAAAAAGTCGCATTTCAATCTGCACAGCTTTTCTTTTGGTATGACATTATTTACACCAGCAGACCTTGGTGCAACAGAGCCCATTTTTAATGATCATCCTTATGCCAGTTACTTGTATATTTCAAATTCAAATGAAATTGTTGTGCCTGAAGACGACATTGTTTATCAGTCTATTTTCTCTATCGGTTTTTTAGGATTGGATATCGCAGAAGATATCCAGAAAGCCATGCATAGAGTGTTTGGTGCTGCTGAGCCCATGGGCTGGGACAATCAAATTTCTTCTGGTGGTGAACCTACTGCAAAATACACATTTGCAGCTCAAAAAATGCTCAATCGTGGCCAGGCAAGTCAATACACCAGGCATGAATTTAAATTAACAACCGAAGCCAACCTGGGCTTTTCTACTAATGCTTCAGCAGGGTTTATGTGGCGATGGGGTCGCATTACTACACCCTGGTGGAGTTTTAATCCACATCTGAGTGATTACATTAATATGGGTGTCCCCATTGTCAATAATAGTGAGCGTACTCATAAGCCCGAGTTTTTTATCTGGCTGGGCAGCAGTGTTCAATACCGAATCTATAACGCAATATTACAAGGCCAGTTCAGAAAGAGCGCAGTGACTTTTGATGACGATGAGATAGAAAAATTCACATACGAGATCACTATGGGTATTACACGGGAATTTTTTGAAGGTATTCGTATCAGTTTGTTTCGACGCCAGCGAACTGCCGCATTGAAAATACCGGGTGCCAGTGCCCCGACATGGGGCGGCATCACGGTTAGTAAATCATATTGAGTAATGCGACACTGTTGTTTAATAAAAAATCAGGCTGATTATAAATATAACTGATGTGATAAAACGGAGCTTAGTGGCTACAACTGTCCCAGACAATATGAACAAAGGGTTCCGATAATACTGTGTTTTTGCAGGTTGGGCTGAAGAATAAAGCCCAACAATGGATTGCGCAAATATTTACTGCTGTTGGGTTTCGTGCCTCAGCGCCAACCTGCAGCACGGTTTCTTTTTAGGTCCTGCATGGCCACGATTTTTGATGTGCGCGATAGTGTCGTAATTAAGAGGAATATAAAATAAACCAGAGAATTTCTAACGCGGTCAAGAACAACGATTCAAGGAACAATGGATTCAGGTAAGTTTCCCATGTGCATCAAAGCACACCGGTATTGAAATTAACTAACAGTTAATAAGCATATGCTGATGCTTCCAGGCTAACAGCGTGTTTATTCGTCAGGTTTTTTGGCAAACAGGGGATGGTTAATAAAATTTATGATATGATTTGGCGCTAAGGACAGGATGATGCACTGGTTTTTTTATAAATTTCGATCAAGCCTGTTTCACATCTGTAAATCTATGCCGATTTATTACAAGGAAGGTAAAAAATGAAAAAAAACCTGGCAATAGGAAAATCTGCTGCAATCACTTTTTTTATCGGGGCAATAGCAGGGGTCGCACCTTTTTTGTTCATGCAACTCCTGCCATCCATGCTAAACCCCACATTGAGCATTACACCCCCTAACTACTCCGCAATTATCGTAACGGGGCTGTTAATTGGGGCAATTACCAGTATTATTTTCACGACAAGTTTTGGCAAGCGAGAACCCCAGGAAATCTTTTTTTACTCGCTTGGCTTGCCTGCTATTTTGATTGCCACGGTTAGTAACCTGAGCGCAAATTTTGAGGCTGAGTCTGCTCTGGAAAAAGCGACAGCACTGGTGAGCCAAAGTAACGAGATTACGATAGAAAAGGTAATTTCAATCGAAGCCGTGCCTCACCCGGCTTCACATCAAGAACCTGCTGCAACTGGATTTCTGGATTCGGTCTTTGCTGTGGCCGTGGCATCAGACAGGCCAGAAACAATTCTAGTTGCATCAAGTGGACCTAACTACCTGATCGTGATCGGAGAATATCAGTCAGCGAAAGCAGCGTGGGCCGCTTATAATGATATAGCGGCCAGGAAACTCAGGTCGGAGCGTTACGTCCAGAAAAATCTGAGTGTGAACAAGCTGGGCGAAAGAAGATTTGTATTATCATTCTCAACATCCCACTCTGATAAAGATGCCAGGCGGATTTACAAAATTTTGGCAATTAACGACCCGCAGTTTAGTGTCAGAATTATAAAGTACTAGTTAACTGAACTGGTAAATTGACAGGGTTTCCTGGCCACGCCGTAATTAAATTAACGCAAACAGGCTTTTAATTACAATGTCAGTAATACCCGTTGCCAGGCGTTGGGCACTGGCTTTTGCCTTTACGGTTAACCTGATGGTATCGAGCTGGTTCAGTACTTCCATTTTCCGGATCAGTAACTTGTAACCTTTAACCGTAAGATCCCCTTCGGCAAGCATGATAGTCCAGCGTTCAAAATTGGCAGCTTGCAGTTTTACAAAATCAGATGTATCTTTTTTGGCATCGGCTATAAGTTTTTTTAATTCACCTTTTGCCAGCTTTTCGCTTTCATCTTTAATGCTATCAATAAAAACAGTAAATTTACTCATTGCCCTTCCTTAACGTTTGTCTTTATTTTTAAGATTCTCGGTGCTAATGGCAATATCAAATGCCTGCCCAAGCACGACTGCTGCTTCCCGATAGTATTTTTTACCCAGGCTTTTTGGGCCGTTCTCACGATAGTCTTTTACGTCACCTTCGAATAGCTTAACTATTTTTCTGAATTGCCGCATGGTTTCACTATTCGCTTCTCCTTTTCCCTTTTCGTACTCATAGGCTTTTCTCAGGTTCATAGTTACGCTTTCAATTCTTGTGGCGTTTTTATTAACACTTTTCGAATCAAAACTTGCAACCAGCATGGTCGTTTCAACTTTGAGGTTTGTTAAATTCTTATAGGTAGTTGTGTCGTAATAGGATAACGGGATACCGGTACAGCCCGCTAATGCCACTAAAAAAACGACACTAATTAAAATAAATTTAACCAGGTAACCAGGGTTGTGCCTGTAAGTAATTTTATTATTAATCAAAGAATTCATGTCTGTTCCATTTTATTGCTGTTAAATTATGCCCAGCCTTTGTCATAAACCTTATCCCGATGGGCCCACGGCGGCGTGTTTTCAAGTTTGTGTTCAGAGTACAGGCGCAGTAACTCGCTACCGTAAGTGGTGACTCCCGAAAACAATCCATTCATGTTCTGGAAGTGCCACCACTCTGCACCCAGGTAGGCGCCGCCACGAAAAAATGACCGCCGGGCCTTGATACGCGTAAACCCCTGATCTTCAAACAGGGCAGTCAAATCAATCACCTTGGCGCTGACTTTATCGCCACTATCACGATGGTGTTCGGTCGCAGCCTTTAATGTTTTGTGTTTACCTTTGCTGGCGCGCGCATAAACACGAAAATAACGCTCGCCCTCATAGACTATTATAAAGGGATCCTTTTCGGGATTTTGCATGCCGCTCCAAATGTAGAGATCCAGGGCACGACCCAGGTAATGCAGGGATGTGGCGCTTCTGCTTGGGTTTACCGGTGTGGTGAGTGACCGTATAGCGCCCGAGGAAGTGATGATGCCACCTGCGCTAACCACGGTTTTACGAACATGGTTATAGGCATCGGCGACATCGGCCCGCAGGTTAAACCTGTTATAACCCTCACCCACTGGATCGGCATCGGCCCTGACCAGTGGCAGGCGATTGTTTTCCTGGTCTGGCGCATACAGCTCAAGGTTAAGTCGATGCAGGGCGTCTTGTAGTGCTGCAAAAGTTACGGGCCCGACAATGCCATCGGCATAAAGATTTTCACTTTCCTGGAAAGCAGTGACTGCATGTTCGGTTTTATCACCAAACTGGCCATCTGCCTTGCCACTGGCAAAACCCAGGCGGTTTAGTGCTTTTTGGAGCTGGGTGACGGTATTATTTTTACTTCCCTGTTCAAGTATCATGGTGTTTTCCTTTGCCACGTTTTTTACTGTTGTATTCAATGAGAGACTATATCATTATAAATCGCCGTGGAATTGTCCAGAAGTATTCATATAATTAAATATAGGTATCAACCGTTGCGATGTATTACATTAACAATATTAGAGGTTTGGATCTGTTCTATAGGGCCAGGCTGAAAACATGAAAAAAGACAAATCTTCAAAAGCAAGACTGGATCAGATTGTTGCCGAGAATCGCCGTTACCAGGATCAACGTGCTAATTCTTATCGTGAACTGGCGATAAACATGTACCCCTGGATTTGTGGTCGTTGTAGCCGTGAATTCACCCGCCAGAATCTTACCGAGCTGACAGTGCATCACCGGGATCACGATCATGACAATAATCCAGCTGATGGCAGCAACTGGGAATTATTATGTATGTATTGCCATGATAATGAGCACCAGCGACAACTTGAAATTTATGGTGTCGGCGAAGACAAGTCCAAAAAAAAGGATGCGACCAATAAGCCTTTTGCTGATTTAAAGGAACTGCTGAATAATAAATAGTTAGAGATGTGAATGGCGCTGACTTAAGCCCAAGAGATGTGGAGTAGTGTTATTACCTCCTGTCGTTGTCATTCCCGCGGAAGCGGGAATCCAGAATATAATGGTACTGACCGGTAACGTGGGTGTTACTCATGTGACCGACCGGCAAAGTTTTAAACTTCTGGATTCCGGGTCTGCACTTTGTTTCGCCCGGAATGACCGTGCTTTTTTTACTTAAGTCAGTGCCATTCGCTAGAGTTGTAAAAATTTCGATAAATACACCAGAAATCAATTTGCTAATCTCTTTGTTCAAAATGTCACAAGAAAACAAAATTATAAGTTATTTGTTACTGACCGCCCTGATGGTAGTGTCATTTGCCAGTGCCATGGTAATCAATCATACCTCGTATGGTTCGATGGCGTGGATAGTGTTGTTGACAGTTAATCTCGGTATGCTGATCTATATACTACGAAAGTGAACCGGGTTTGGGCCTGCCAGTTACCCTACTAATCACCAACCTGTTTGGCAGGAAATATACATAAGCTTCAGGTATATTGTCCGCTTATTAATTTCCACCATGACGGAGGTTCTGTGGAATCGGTCATTTCTATAAAAAATCTCAACAAAACTTATGGCACGGGCTTGCGTGCACTTAATAATATCAACCTGGATATTCGCCGGGGAGAGATTTTTGCCTTGCTGGGTCCAAACGGAGCGGGCAAAACAACCCTGATCAGTGTTATTTGCGGTATTGTCACGCCCAGTGGGGGCACGGTATTGGTAGATGGTCACGATATCCTGTCAGACTTTCGTGCGGCGCGATCCAAAATTGGCCTGGTACCCCAGGAGTTGGCTAATGCACCTTTCGAGAGCGTGTTAGCGACCTTGAAATTCAGCCGGGGTTTGTTCGGCAAGCCGGACAACCCGGCCATTATTGAAAAATTATTACGTGATTTGTCCTTATGGGACAAGCGTCATGAGAAAATTATGGCGCTATCAGGCGGCATGAAACGGCGCGTATTAATTGCCAAGGCCCTGGTGCATGAGCCAGAAATTTTATTTCTCGATGAGCCCACTGCCGGTGTTGATGTTGAGCTAAGACACGATATGTGGGACATGGTCCGGGACCTGCGGGCAAACGGTGTGACAATTATTTTAACCACGCATTATATAGATGAAGCCGAAGAAATGGCTGATCGTATTGGTGTGATCAACAATGGCGAGATTGGCGTGGTCGAAGACAAAACCGTACTCATGAACAAGTTGGGCAAAAAACAACTGACCCTGACCTTGCAGCAGCCTTTAAGCAATATCCCGAATGAACTTACCAATTACCCGCTGACCTTGTCGGCAGATGGAAATTGTTTAACTTATACCTTCGATGTTCACCAGGAGCATACGGGTATCCCCGAGTTATTGCGTAAGCTAGGTAAACACGATATTGATTTTAAGGATTTACATTCCAGCGAAAGCTCCCTGGAAGATATTTTTGTTAGCCTGGTAAAGGACAAATCATGAATCTCTACGGTGTCCGGGCAATTTATTTATTTGAAATGGCGCGTATGTGGCGGACATTAATGCAAAGCCTGGCCTCGCCAATTCTTACTACTTCCCTGTACTTTGTTGTTTTCGGCGCGGCTATTGGATCGCGCATGGGCGAGATTGATGGCATAAGCTATGCCTCGTTTATTGTCCCCGGTCTGCTCATGCTGTCATTACTGGGTGAGAGCATTTCCAATGCCTCGTTCGGCATCTACTTTCCAAAATTCTCAGGCTCTATTTACGAATTATTGTCGGCACCGGTATCACCAATCGAGATCGTTGTTGGTTACGTGGGCGCGGCTGCGACAAAATCAGTCATTCTTGGGTTGTTAATACTGGCCACGGCGCGCCTGTTTGTGGATTACGAGATCATGCACCCGGTGTGGATGGTTACCTTTTTGCTGCTGACGGCCACGACATTCAGTTTGTTTGGTTTTGTGATTGGGCTCTGGGCGGACGATTTCCAGAAATTGCAAATTATCCCCATGATGGTGATTATGCCCCTGACATTTCTGGGGGGCGCATTTTATTCTATTAATATGTTGCCACCGTTCTGGCAAAAGGTGACTCTGTTTAACCCGGTGGTGTACCTGGTTAGTGGTTTCCGCTGGAGTTTTTACGGCGTAGCCGACGTAAACGTTGTTGTTAGTGTGGCTATGATTTTTGTTTTTATGTTGATATGTTTGTCTGCAATCTGGTGGATATTCAAATCGGGGTATCGATTGAAGAGCTAATGCACAGACAAATGGCTCAGGGTTTGCACGGCTAAAAAAATAGTAGCACTTACCCATAAACGAGTGAGCGCTGCTATTTCCTGCTTATCAAATCATCGCGGCTCGAACACGAGACTGTGGTTTCCGGTTACCATTACTAATACGGTTATGTTGTCCAGCACCGGTTGATTTAGCACCGCCACCTTGTGAACGTCTTTTGGATTTATACTGGACGCCGGGTCTTTTGCCCTGACCAGGTTTGTGTTTAAAATGTCTTTTATTTTTTCCGGGTCGTGGCTGTTTGCGTCTCGGTTCGGCACGAGTGGGTTCCAGGCCTTCAATTATTTCCCAGTTTAAATGACTGCCCGTGAGCTTTTGAATGTCGATTACCTTGCCATGATCGTCAGAACTCACCAGGGAAATTGCCGTGCCTTTGGCGCCACCGCGACCGGTACGACCAATGCGGTGAATGTAATCTTCAGCCACCATGGGCATATCAAAGTTAATTACGTGGCTAATGCCCCTGATGTCGAGGCCGCGAGCAGCTACATCGGTGGCGACCAGCAAACGGATTTTACCGCGACGCATATTATCCACCGTTCGTTTCCGTTTACCCTGGTTCATATCACCATGGAGGGCAGCACTGGCGTGGCCATCGGCCAATAATTTTTTAGATAATTTGTCAGCGCCACGTTTGGTGGCGGTGAATATGACTGCCTGGTGCAAAGATACATCCCGGGCATAATGAGAGAGTAGCTTGTGTTTGTGATTGACATCATCAGTGCGGTGGGCGTGTTGAGTGATGGAATCGTGGGTTTTTTGATTACTGGCAAGCTGTATTCGTGCCGGATTTTTTAGAATTTGTTTGGCAATTTTTAATATTTCGCCTTCAAGTGTGGCAGAAAATAATAAAGTCTGGCGAGTTTCCGGCATGGCCCTGGCGATTGTTTTAACATCATTAACAAATCCCATATCGAGCATGCGATCGGCTTCATCCAGTACCAGCATTTCAAGTCGTGAAAAATCGATGCGGCCCCGTTCCATGTGATCCATTAACCGGCCGGGCGTGGCGACCAGCAGGTCTACTGGATTGCGCAACATTTTAATTTGTGGCGGGTAGGGCAAACCACCGACAATACTACCGTTGACAAAACGTGTGAAGCGGCCGAATTGGCGAATGTTATCATTCACTTGCATGGCCAGTTCACGGGTAGGTGTTAACACCAAAACCCGTGGCCCTTTGCCTTTGATTTTTGCAGGTACGAGTAATTGCTGCATTGCCGGTAAAACGAAAGCCGCAGTTTTGCCGGTGCCGGTTTGGGCTGAGGCCATGAGGTCACGACCGGACAGGATGACCGGGATCGCCTGCGTTTGAATATCTGTGGGCTGGTCAAACTCGCATGCCTTAACGGCCTTGAGCAGGTCAGAATGTAAATTTAGTTTTTCAAATGACAAAGTAACTCCCCTGTCTGTCGGCTTCGGCAGACGCTTAATATCAGAAAATACGAACGTGGGCGTAGAAACCTAAAATAGGGGTCGCGCGACCTGGTTCACATGTGGCCCCCGGTTGGCTGACACTGAAATGTCATGCCTGTTGGGGCCTTACGTAACCAACCAGATTGCTTGTGATTGTTAATACACGGGGGGTCAGTAACGTGGCTTCTTGCGCTGGCCGTGCCAGCGAAGAGGCGCGACTATACGGGCAGAGTTGCTGAAAAGCCAGCGATTTTACTGTCTCCAGGGGCAAATTTAGCCCAAAATCATGATTTTACTAATAACTGCATGAATAGTGGTAGTTTTGAGTGGTTATGGCTCACAAAATGTCCATATTTTATGGTGCAATGTGTGGTGTTTTTGGTTAAAAACAGGTTAGAATCCCGGCTGCTACATACTACCCTGGTTCTTGTCAGAAGTTTTCTTGAAGTTCTCTCCTGTTAATTACCTAGTAATGTTTGCAACAAATAGTAAATATATTTCAATTTTTTAAGAGGTAATTAACATGGCAACAGGAACCGTTAAATGGTTTAACGAATCCAAAGGCTTCGGCTTTATTTCTCCTTCCGATGGCAGCAAGGATGTATTCGTACATTTTTCTGCTATTTCCAGTGATGGTTTTCGGACACTGGCTGAAGGTCAGGAAGTGACTTTCGACGTGGAAGACGGACCTAAAGGCCCACAAGCAGCCAACGTTACGGTCTAACGACCATTTGTAAGCTTGTGTTTCGAGTAATCCCTGCGGTTATCGCAGGGATTATTTTTACTCATTGAAGAAGGGGAAGCTTCCACGTGAAGAAATTATTTGTTGGCAGTTTGCCGCCCACCACCACTGAAGAATCCCTGCAGGCCCTGTTCTCAGAGTTTGGTACGGTGCGTTCTATCAAGCTTGTTAAAGATCTTTTTTCAGGCAACTGTAAAGGTTTTGGATTCCTGGAAATGGAAGGCCACGAAGCCCGCGCTGCTATTGCCGGCCTTGATGGCAAGTCTTTTGAAGGCAACCTTATTAAGGTTAAGTTCGAAGAAGTACGAAAAGGTTTTAAGGGCAAACGCCGTTAAATTTACCGGGGCTGACTGCCGGTTTTGCGCAGTTTGTCTCTTTATCATCAACATAGTCTAAAAATTTAAAGCTCCTGTCTGGAGCTGTAGTTTTCCTGCGGGCGTTTGGCCCCGGATATTATTTATTTGCGGATTTTAAAACCCGCCCAGATTTCAAATATAAATTCCGGTCTCCATGAGACCGAATTTCGACAATAAAAAACAAGGAAAAAGTTATGAATATTGTTAAGAATTTACTCGCTTTAATCGGCTTGATTGCAGTGATCCTTGCCGCGCTGGCCATACCGACCATGTATTCCATGTCATCGCAGTTCAATGGTTTTGATGCAAAAGCCATGGAAACCTATAAGAACATGATGGATAAACTGATCGAAACCGGCAGTGCCGCCGAGGCCACGGTTTGGAAAGTGAAGGTCAAAAAAGGTTTGTCAGCGGCCGACGTAGAAGAGACCATGAAAATTGTTGCCAACGAGCACAATATTAAAAATGTTGGCGAACTACCGTTGTACAAGCAAGTTGAGGCAATGACAGAAAAACCTTATAGATTCGTAAAAATTTATATGTTTTGCAATGCCATGACCGCGGCCCTGATGCTGGATTATAATGATGCCTATTCGGCTTACTTGCCTTGCCGTGTGACCCTGGTAGAGGACAAGAATAAACAACTCTGGATTTATTCACTGAATATGGATGCCATGATTTATGGCGGTAAAATCCTGCCACCGGAACTAAAGAAAGAGGCTATCAAGGTCAAGACCATTATCCTGGATATTATGAACCGGGGTGCCGCTGGCGATTTTTAAACTGCGGGCTCAGTTGTTACCCGCTTGTGTATGACAAGCGGGTAAATCTTTAAATCAAACGACAGAATTAGTGATCGCTATCTCGCAATCAGCATTTAACCTGACGAAAGTTTCTTTCTAATCACTGCTCGCCTGTTTGTAGCGATCTGTTTTAGTATTTCTTTTGGGGTGGTGTTTACTGTTTGATATTTATCATATTTTTTGACAGATCAACCCGCCAAATCTTCTTTTAGTGAGCCGATCGGTTTTATTTCCAGGTTTTTGTAAGTCCTGTGTAAGGTTATTGGTAGTAGGATAAGCCATGAAACTTTCTTATGGAGATGGCAAATGAACATTCGCACGTTATTTATATCATTTATAATAATCATTTCTTTACTGACCCTGCAGGGTTGCGGCAGTAGTAGTAGCGGCGGGGGTGGGGGCGGGGGTTCACCTGGTTCTCCTCCGGTTCAAATGGGTGGTTCGCTTCAGGGCAACACCCTTAGCTTAAGTGGTGCTGTGAGTACGATCGCAGGCACAGCGCTGAGTGCGGATGGTAGCGGTTCGGCAGCCAATTTTGCACCATCAGCCCATATCACGACTGATGGTACCAATCTGTATGTTGCTGGTATTACTAGCCACACTATTCGCCAGATCGTGATTGCCACGGGTGTGGTGTCTACGCTTGCGGGACAGGCCGGGCAACCGGGCAGCGCGGACGGTACTGGTTCCACTGCAAGATTCAGTTTTCCCACTGGCATTACCACGGATGGCATCAATCTATATGTGTCGAGTCTTTGGAGTTACACCATTCGCCAGGTTGTGATTGCCACTGGTGCGGTGACCACCATTGCAGGTAATGGCACCTCTGGCACCACTGATGGTATTGGCACTCTGGCTCAGTTTGGCTCGGTGGGCGGTATTACCATTGCCACAGATAAGACCAGCCTCTATATTAGTGACTCGTCGAATCACACCATTCGCCAAATGGTTCTCTCTTCACGTGTGGTTACGACCATTGCTGGCACGGTTGGCATTTCCGGCAGCGCCGATGGTATTGGTACCGTGGCTAGTTTTAATTACCCCTATGGCATTACCACGGATGGCACCAATCTCTATGTGGCAGATCGTAAAAACCACACCATTCGCCGAATAGTCCTTTCTACGGGCATGGTAAACACCGGAGGTTTGGCGGGTAGTTCTGGCATAGCCGACGGTGACGCTGGAACGGTAGCGAGATTTAACACGCCAATCGGGGTTTACACTGACGGCACCAATGTGTATGTGACAAATAACAGTCACACTATTCGCCAGGTAGATCTCTCTACAAACATGGTGACCACGCCGGCAGGTACGGCATATACATCTGGTTCAGACGACGGCACGGGCAACGCAGCCCGATTCCGGTATCCTACCGGCATCACTGGCGTTGGCACCAATCTTTATATTGTTGATGGTGGCAACCTTACAATTCGCCAACTGGCGATTGCGGGGGCCAATGTCACAACGTTGGCCAGTATTGCAGCCGGGACGGATGGGGTGGCAGCCGATGCGCGATTTTATTCACCGCGTAATCTTACCTCGGATGGTACCTATGTTTATCTTGTTGATAATGTGAATAAAGTAGTTCGACAGATTGAGATTGCTACCAATAACGTGGTCACAATCGCAGGTGGACTCAATAGTGCAGGTTCTGCAGACGGCAATGGCACCAGTGCCCGGTTCAGTTCCCCACAGGGGATTACCACCGATGGCACTAACCTGTACCTCTCGGATTCAGGTGCCAATACTATTCGCCAGATGGTTCTCGCCACAGGAGATGTGACTACCATTGCCGGTACTGCCTTTATGTCTGGAATCGTAGATGGTATGGGTGCTGCTGCAAGGTTCAATGTCCCCAGTGGCATAACTACTGACGGAATTAATCTTTATATCGCCGATACCAATAACCACACTATTCGCCAGATGGTTCTCGCCACCGGGGATGTGACCACATTGGCCGGTAGTGCGACTACCTCGGGCTTTGCTGACGGTGCTGGTGCGGCGGCCTTGTTTAACTATCCGGGGGGTATTACCACCGATGGCACCTATCTTTTTGTAGCAGACACTAGTAACAACAGAATCCGGCGCATTGTCATCGCCACCGGCGTAGTGACCACGCTGGCGGGAGACGGTATTTCAAGTGAGCTTGATGGTATCGGCACCGCGGCCAGATTTAACAATCCTGGGCAGATTACCAGTGATGGTGTTAACCTGTACGTCGTAGATGAGTTCGGCAACACCGTGCGTAAAATTGTGATTACGACTGGCGTCGTCTCCACGGTTGCGGGCATGGCGAATACTGTTGGATCGGCCGACGGTGTTGGTGCAGCAGCATCGTTTAATTATCCGAGAGGCATTACTACTGACGGCAACCGGCTCTTTATTACCGACACTAGTAATGCGACTGTCCGCGCCATTCAGTAATTCTTTTTTACCATATAAGTGAAAACCGGCGAGCCTTGCTCGTCGGTTTTTTTTAATATAATGACTATTTAAAATTATTTATATGCGGTATGTAAAGCGCCTCTAAAGAATTTGGCAATGATGACTTTAGGTTGAGATTAGTTTTTTCCGGATCTCGCTGATCACTGCCTGCCTGTTCGTGGCGATCTGTTTCAGCATTGCTTTTGGGGTAGGGGTTTTGGGGTCATGTTTGCCACTCCAGCTTACAATTTCCAGCATGACCGGGATTAAATCTTTACCCCGTTCGGTCAACGAATAAACAAACCGGGTGCCGTTGTCTGGATCCGGTGCCTTGACAATCAATTCAGCCGTTTCCAGTTTTTCCAGGCGATTTGCCAGTATGTTGGTTGCGATCCCCTCAGGTCCTTTCAGGAATTCCCCGTAAGTTGTTTTGCCCATAAACATCAGGTCGCGAATAACCAGTAACGACCATTTATCACCAAAAATTTCCAGTGCGAAATTAATCGGGCAATCGGATCTGCGTTTTTTTACTCGGGGCACGGCTAAAGTATGGTTTAAATACTTGCATTATGCAAGTATTATCAGTAGCCTGTATTATTCTTTAAAAATAACCATACAAGGAGGTCTTTCCATGGATCAAAAAGTCAAACAAGACACGCACAAACTTTTGCCGGCAATGGCGCATGGCACCATTACAAAACTCTTCAATAATATCTGGGTCGTGAAAGGCGCGATGAAAATGCCTATGTTAATGCCCATGAAAATTTCACGTTCTATGGTTATTTTAAAAGACGCAGACAGCGACGAGTTAACGCTGGTCAATAGCATGCGTTTATCAGAAACGGGGCTGGCAGCGCTGGAAAAACTGGGCAAGGTGACGAACGTGATTCGCATTGCCGGTTTTCATGGCCGCGACGATGGTTTTTACCGGCAGCGTTATGGCGCCACAGTTTATGCGATTAAAGGACAGGTTTATATTCGCAAGTTTGATCAAAAGTCGAGCCCAAAAGAATACATGCAGGCTGATAGTTACCTGGACAAGGATAGCCCATTGCCAATCAAGTTAGCCAGGTTAAAAATATTTGAATCATCAAATCCACCCGAAGCGCTATTGTTATTGCAACAAGATGGCGGTGTATTACTTGCTGGCGACTCGCTCCAGAATACCGCGAAACCAGACGAGTACGTAAGTTTCCTGGCAAGGAAAATGATGGGAAAAATGGGTTTTTTCAAAGAATATAATGTTGGGCCGGGCTGGTTACAATTTGCCAAGCCTAATGCAGCTGAAGTGCGGTCCATACTTGATCTGGAGTTTGACCATGTTTTGCCAGGCCATGGCGAGCCTGTCATTGGCGGTGCCAAAGAAAAATATCGTCCTGTGATAGAAGGCGATCTGAAAGGTTGTCATTAAAAGGTAAATTTGGCTGAATAAATGTTACTGGTGCAGGTTAACGGGCCAGGTGAGATACTTACCTCTCAGGCAATAACCGGAACTTGATATGTCTACCAGGATCGGCATTATTAGTGACACCCATGCAACGACCGCCCCCTTGCGCGAGGCGCTGAATATTTTCACCAACAAAGGTGTTGAACACATTATTTGCGCGGGTGATGTTGTCGCTTATGGCGAGGACAATCCTGAAGAAACAATTGCACTCTTGCGTCAATATAACTGCCTGACAGTGATTGGTAATCATGACGTGGTTTCTGATACGGTGACCGACCCGGCCAGCAGGGCAGTGCTGCAGTCTTATTTTAATAATCTACCAAAAAAAATTGAATTGCTGGTTGAAGGAAAAAAAATTGTTGTGGTCCACGCCCATCCACCAGACAGCCTGCATGGGGGCATCAAGATCATGGATCCGCAGGGTAAGGTTGATGAGGAAAAAAAATCGCCCTGGCTGAATAAATTGAGTTCCCTGGAAAGCGATATCCTGATTGTCGGCCATACTCACCAGGTGTTCGCAGAATATTTTGGCTCTTTGCTTGTCATTAATCCGGGCAGTACCTGTTTTAACCACACTTGTATGTTGCTCACCCTGCCGGAGATGACCGTGGAAATTCTTTCGTTATCCAATAAAGAACCGGTCATGACCTGGAACTGGAGCCTCTTTTTTCAGGAACAGGCCTCCCAGTCAGGCCCTAAGCCTTAATAAATTTTAATGCCAGGCCATTGTTGCACCAGCGCTTACCCGTTGGTTTGGGACCGTCCTTGAATACATGTCCCTGGTGGCCACCACAGCGGGCGCAATGATATTCTGTCCTGGGTAATATCATTTTGTAATCCGTTTTGGTTTCGAGCGCACCAGGTATAGTGGTAAAAAAACTTGGCCAACCGGTACCACTGTCGTACTTCATATCGGATTTAAAAAGCGGCAAATCACAACCGGCGCAAGCATATTCACCCTTGCGTTTTTCTTTGTTCAAAATACTGGAATTGGGTGCCTCGGTGCCTTCATCGCGCAGGATGTAGTATTGTTTGGGGGTCAGGATTTTGCGCCATTCCTCCCTGGTCCGGGTAATTTTTTTGAAACTGCCGGTTTCAGCAATCTTGCTGGCCAGCACCTTCGAGCCGACGACGGGTAGTGTCAGTAAGCCAAGGGTCTGGGTAATAAATCGCCTTCTGTTCATGTGTGTATTTCCTGTGGTTAATAGTCGATCATGGCTTGTTGTTAAGTATAGACAAACATCTTGCCCAGTTAGTTCAATTTTGAACTTATCAGGCGTTACTCGCACTAACCATTGAATTCATTACATCAGGAATGTATCCCTATGCGCTTATTTACTATGCTTGCTCTATTACTACTGTCACCATTAACAGTACTGGCCGAGCCGAGCCAGGCAGGCGACGCTGCCGTCAATACCGAAACGGCAATCCTGGCAGGTGGGTGTTTTTGGTGTACCGAGGCAGATTTTGAAAAACTGGATGGAGTACTAAGCGCGGTATCCGGTTATGCCGGCGGCCATGTTAAAAACCCGACCTACAAGCAGGTCTCTGCGGGCACCACTGGCCACATAGAAGTAGTGAAGGTGAGCTATGATGCCGATAAGCTTGGTTATAGCGATATCCTGGATCATTACTGGCCGACCATCGACCCAACCCGCAACGATGGCCAGTTTTGTGATACGGGACCCCAGTATCGACCGGCAATATTTTATCAAAATGATAACCAGCATAAGTTGGCACTGGCGTCGGTGAAAAAAATCGAAAAAACGAAACCATTTAGTGCGCCGCTTAAAGTTGAGCTCATAAAAGCGGGTAAATTCTACCCGGCCGAGGATTACCACCAGGATTACTATAAAAAGAACTCATATCGATATAAATTGTACCGTTATGGTTGCCGCCGGGATGCACGCCTCGAGGAACTTTGGGGAAAAGCACCTTAAAAATTGTCATATACCCACAAAATTTGGGTGCTTAGTGGCTTGTTAATCGGGTAAAATACCGCCATTGGAAATTAATCTAATGAGTAACTTTGAGGTGTTGTAATGCAAACTGACGGCGACGGATTTTTATTGAACCGGGATGAATGGTCTGAGGAAGTAATGGTAGAGCTTTCCAAAAAGGATGATTTCGAACTATCTGATGAGCATATTAAATATATCCTGTCTGCGCGCGAGGTTTTTGACCAGGAAGGTACCGTACCGGCGCTACGTGTTTTTGCCAAACTTCATGGCATGGACCGCAAGGCCGGCCCGCTTAATGAGTTATTTGGTGGTGGTCCCATGAAAAAAATTGCCAAATTTGGCGGTTTACCAAAACCAACGGGCTGTGTTTAATAAATAATTCCTTTTTTCAGCTTCCTTTCTGAATTTTAGTTAGCCCGGTTTTGTTTATTCAACCCGGGCTTTTTATTTGTGCAAATAATATTAATCATTATTGGTCTTGGTTTATTTCTTGGGTTAATTTACGGACCCGGAATATGGGTGCAGCGTGTTTTTAAAAAATATAGCTCACCTGACGATCTTTTCGACGGTACCGGCGGCGAGCTTGCAAACTACTTACTTGAAGAATTAAAAATAAAAAACGTTACTGTCGAGCAAACTGACCCAGGACAGGATCATTATGATCCGGTCGAAAAAGTTGTTCGTTTGTCTCCCGATATCTATTCAGGAAAATCATTAACTGCCATTACTGTCGCTGCCCACGAAGTCGGCCATGTGATGCAGCATGTGAGCGGGTCTAAGCTATTTAATTTACGACTTTCGATGGTTCGCATTGCCCAAGTCGCAGAAAAAATGGGAAGTGCAGCAATTATTGCCATGCCTGTTGTTGCGCTCATTACACGTTCCCCCGCTGTCAGTGGTCTTATTTTTGGGCTGGGCATTGCCGGGATTGCGCTTGGCACCCTGGTGCATTTTATAACCTTACCCGTTGAGCTGGACGCCAGTTTTAACAGGGCGCTACCAATGCTTAAATCTGGAAAATACATCTCCGAGAGTCAATCTAGACATGCACGCGTCATACTAAAAGCCGCGGCTTATACCTATGTCGCGGGTTCACTGGCCAACCTGTTTAACCTGTTCAGATGGATTAGGATTCTAAAGCGTTAATAGTCTCGTATAGTAATTTTCCACAAGCAAAAATGTAGTTAAAATAATATGAAAAAAATCGATATTAAGGAAGTTCAGGATAATGTGATTGCCATCGCCAGTGAAGAACTGATTCCTCGTTTCGCAAAAGTTAAACGTGAACACAAGGCCGATGGCAGTTTTTTAACTGAGGCAGACCTAATCATGCAGCAGCGTATAGCTGATGTATTAATCAAACTTTGGCCGGGCACAGTATTCCTGGGCGAGGAAATGAACCACGATGAACAGGCTGCACTTTTGTCTTCAGCCAAGCCTGTCTGGTGCCTGGATCCCCTTGACGGTACCAGTAATTTTGCTGCAGGTATCCCCTATTTTTCTGTGTCACTTGCGTTAATAGAATCTGAAAAAGTGACACAAGCGCTGGTATATGACCCGATTCGAAAGGAGTGTTTTACGGCCAATGAAAAAAACGGGGCCCGGTTAAACGGGGAACTGCTTAAACTGTCTGATGCAGGTGTTAACTTAAGCCAGGCAACAGGTTTAATAGACTTCAAGCGTCTTGATGTTGAATTGGCAACCCGCCTGGTAACAGAAAGACCTTATGCATCACAGCGTAGCTTTGGCTCGGTTGCCCTTGACTGGTGTTGGCTGGCAGCAGGGCGCTGCCATCTTTATCTCCATGGTTCATCCCATATCTGGGACTATGCCGCCGGCAATTATATTTTCAACCTGGCCGGTGGATTTTCCAGTACTTTGTCAGGCGAACCGATTTTTATTAACAAACTCGAGCCTCGTTCTTCAGTGGCAGCAGTAGACAAGGGGTTATTTAAGGACTGGTCGGATTGGTTAGGGAAACTCTGATAAATATATGTTTGCCATTCCGAGATATGTTTGTCATTCCGACCGAAGCGGAGGAATCTTGAACTTCCTGGTACGACTGAAGTTCCGTGGGTTGAGATCTCTCGGCAACTGCTCCATGCGTTGCTCTAGCTCCTCCATCTGACCGCCAGGGAT
>QIGL01000008.1 GCA_003228915.1 Acidiferrobacteraceae bacterium | reverse complement strand
CTGGTTGCCGGTCGTGTCCAGGGAGTATTTTATCGTGTCTCGACCCGGGATAAGGCACGGTCGCTGGGTTTGACTGGCTGGGCGAAAAATTTAGCCGACGGCCGGGTTGAGGTGTTGGCCTGTGGCGAAGTCTCGCAATTAAAAGTGTTAGCGGCCTGGCTCTGGCAGGGGCCAGCTTATGCCAAGGTTAGCGAAGTAGTGACAGAAGCCCTTGATGAAAGTGAGTCTGAAAGCGAACTTGAACACGGGCAGTTGCACGGGTTCGGTATTCGTTCCTGATCCAATGTAATTACAACGTGATTCCAGTGTGATTCTACTGACTATACCAGCGTTTTTCATATGCGCGATAAACCTTGTTCGGATATTTCCATTTTCCGAGGCTGCCATTGTAGCGACCTAATGCGCGAGTCAGGTTGCCTTTTTCCTTGTCCAGGTAATACCTGAGAATGGTACTGCCCATGCGCAGGTTGGTCTGGATGCGAAACAGGTTATCGCCGGGGCGGCCAATTTCTTTTAGCCAGAATGGCATGACCTGCATCAAACCATGGGCGCCGGCGCGGGATACCGCATAGGGCTGAAAATTACTCTCGACATCAATTATCGCCAGCACCAGCTCTGGCTTTAGTTTGGCGCGGGTTGCCTCGTAGTGAATAATTTTGAGCATGTTAATACGTTTTTTATCATCGGGTACTTTTTTGCTGAGCCGTTTTGACATATCAACCAGCCAGACCTGGGCATCGAAGTGATCCTTGAAGCTGTCTGATTCGTTGGCTGCTTTTTTTAGCAGCGCCCTGAGTTCCGGGTTAATATCACTGGTTTTTTCGGCTGCCAATAAATAATTACTGGCACTAAAAAAAGAAAAAATAGTTACCAATAAATATGATTTCCAATTATTAATCATGTTTTAATCATGGTCGTGACTTAATAAATACCTATTTATCTAATTCAGCAGTAATCATTTCCGATATAAACGACACCACCTGGTCCAGCGCAATATCCTGAGACTCCGTATCTCGTCTTGATTTGTATTCAACAAGTTTATTCTTCAGTCCACGATCACCAATCACCAGGCGATAGGGGATACCAATTAAATCCATGTCGGCAAACATGGCGCCCGGTCGTTCGTTGCGGTCATCAAGCAACACGTCAAAACCAGCTTCTTGCAGTGATTCGTATAATGAATTACACGCTTTGGCAACTGCTTCAGATTTATGAAATCCGATTGGTACAATACACACCTGGAACGGCGCAAGCGCAACGGGCCAGATGATACCGCCGTTATCGTGATTTTGTTCAATGGCTGCCGCTACCACACGAGAGACACCAATACCGTAACAACCCATGGGCATCACCACGCTGGCACCATTTTCGTCCAGGCAGGTAGCTTTTAAGGCCTCGCTGTATTTGGTGCCCAGCTGAAATACGTGGCCCACTTCAATGCCACGCTTAATGGCCAGTTTGCCAGTACATTCACTGCCGACCGGGTGGGGGTGGGGGCAGGGATCACCATCAACCACACTGCGTAAATCGGCCACTTCCGGTTCCGGGCAATCACGACCCCAGTTAACATTGATCAGGTGTTTGTCATTTTCATTGGAACCACAGACAAAATTGGCTAATCGTAAGGCGCTTTCATCAGCAATGATTGGTAGTTTTAATCCAACCGGGCCAATAGAGCCCGGCTGACAATGGGCCACCAGCTCAACTTCTTCAGTACTAACCATTTCCAGGGGTTTGGCGACTTCTGGAATTTTTTCCGCTTTGATCGTATTTAGTTCATGGTCACCGCGCAATACCAGGGCGACGACACCGCCAACCCCTTTTACCAGCAGGGTCTTGACGGTTTGTGCGGGCTTTACTTTTAAAAATTGACTGACATCGTCAATACTGTATTTGCCCGGGGTTTTTACTTCTTTCATTTTGGCCGTGGCCTTTTCACGTTTTCCAATTGGGGGCAGGGCGGGCGCCAACTCCACGTTGGCGGCAAAATCACATTTGTCACAAATGGCGATCGCGTCTTCACCGGAATCGGCCAGCACGTGAAATTCGTGTGAGGCGCTACCACCAATGGTGCCACTGTCGGCCTGCACCGGCCGAAAGCTGAGACCAAGGCGGGTAAATATTGTTGTATAGGTATCAAACATGAGCTGGTAGGTTTCTGCCAGTGATGCCTCGTTAATATGGAACGAGTAGGCGTCTTTCATTAAAAACTCACGGGCACGCATAATGCCGAAACGGGGCCGAATTTCGTCCCGGAACTTGGTTTGAATTTGATAAAAGGTGGCGGGTAGCTGGCGATAGCTGCGAATTTCCTTGCGAATCAAATCAGTAATAATTTCTTCATGGGTTGGACCAAAGGCAAACTCTCGATGATGGCGATCGGTCATGCGCAACAATTCTGGCCCGTACTCTTCCCAGCGCCCGGATTCCTGCCAGAGTTCAGCCGGTTGTACTGCCGGCATTAATACCTCCTGGCCACCGGCACGATCCATTTCCTCGCGGACAATGTTTTCTACCTTTCGTAATACCCGTAAACCCATGGGCAGCCAGGTATAAAGCCCGGCGGCCAGTTTGCGGATTAAACCGGCGCGTAACATGAGTTGATGACTGATGATTTCGGCGTCAGCCGGTGTTTCCTTGACCGTGGCGATCAAATAGCGCGATGTTCGCATTGTTTACTCTTTAATAGTGGGTTGCCGGTTTTGATACGGCAATTATGCACTAACAGGCCCGGATGTTTAATACCTTATATATGGCTACCAGGACAGGGCTTCCTGTACCACACTATCAAGCAATTTTTCCACGGCGATTAATGATTTTTTTGACGCCTTGGTGCCAACGATTTGCGGGCGGCGATAAGCGAGATAGCTCATGTCCGGCTCGCCGGGTAAAACATAAACCGAGATAATATACGGACAAAAAACAATATTATGGGGCGAGGCCTCCATTGTTCTACGGGATGTGCCGGCACTGCAGAATTCCAGAGATTCGGCATCAAGGTAAACCCGTTTTGATTCACCCAGGTCTTTGCCAGTACGCTCGAGCATATGGCCAATATGGGAGACGTTATTGATCACCAGGCCCTGGCCAGTAATCGCTTCCTTAACTGCATCCATTGCGTCCTTAAATTTTACCTTCTTTTTATAGACCACCATGTGATCTTTTTTAAGAAAGGGTTTGGCGGTCTCGTCAGCGGTGACAGGCAGGCTGACAATCATGGCGGATATAAAAATTATTAAAAACTGTCTCATTTATTTCTCCAACGGGCCGGAAGTTGATATCGGCAAACATAACATGGGAAAAACACTTTTACTATTCAATGGCTTGAATAAACAGGTTATTTATGACTAAAATAGCGCCCACTCTCTAACGCCATCGCAACACTGACGGACAATAAAACAGGATGTTTATCACTCAGATGCCTACCGGCCTTAATGCAATCAAGCCTGCTCGATCCGTTTTCCAGTTAATAGCAGTCTTTTTACTGGTTCTCGTCATATCTGGACAAGTGTTTGCTGATGAAAAGCAATCATTAATTAAAGCGACAAGAGACGGGAATCAAGAGCTGGTGATATCGTTAATTAATGGCGGTGTAGACGTTAACCAGGCAGATGATTCAGGTTATACGCCGCTTATGTGGGCCGCTCGATATAATTACCTGGAAATATCCAGGCTATTGGTTAGTGCCAACGCCCGAATCGGGATAAAAAATAATGCTGGCCTGGATGCGATACAACTTGCAGCCAGGTTTGATAATTACAAGATTGCCCGTTTTCTTGAAAATTCTTATAGTCCCGGTAAAGAATTATTAGGCAAAGAAGTATTCAAAAATCAAAATAATATAAAATCAGCAGCGCCCGCGGTTGTCTCTGACAAGAACCAGGACGGGTATCTCGATGAAGTGGTAACAGGTAAATTGTTGACCGGGTATGACAAGAACACTGTCATTTTAGCGTTAAAAAAATGCGACCAGGACAAACAATATAAAATACTATCTGCCTGGTGGGGACTTTATAAGAATAAATGGCGACGATCCAAAAAATTAAATGATTCAGTTGTCTTTTCTAATCGTAGAGGTTATTCCATAGAAATAAATTTCAGCTCTGAAAATAACCAGGTAGTAATGCTTGTTGGTTATAGATACAAGCAAGGGAGATTAGACATATTAAAGAGGATTGCCAGGCACTCGGAATCAACATATGAATATTTATGTGAAATTCCTGATACGACAGATAAGTTGCTCATCGACGAAAATGAATATGACGACGAAATAATTTTTAAAACTGACGCCTGCGAAAACAAACCCGATATTAGACTGGCGGTGCCATTAATTGGCTTACGCAAAAATCATTGGAAGAATATTCGTATCCATAACAAGGAGTACATTAGTGCCGAGTATAACGATGGTCTAATACACAGAAAAGTTGTAATAAAATATTTTGACGACTGGAAATATGGCAGAATTTACCTGAGTAGTGATGCAAAAAATACAAAACTAGCGCCCGAAGCGCTGGAAAAGCAACTGGATAAGCAAAAAGAGAAGTTAAAAAAGGACATATCAAGATCCTATAAATCATTTTGTCGTATTTAAACCTTCCAAATTATATTTAAATAAAATTATGCTTAAAAATAAATCTATACTAATTTTTGGTAGTTTCATTTTGCTGATTTTTGCGGTCACCGTAGAGGCGAGTGCAAGCACCAAATTCATATCAATTAAGGCAGGATCGCAATATTTTAATCAGGATGTCGAAATAGCCAAAACCGAGGCCGAGCAAGACGGGCGTGCCAATGTTTTCGGGATCAGTTTTGACACCAGGTTACAGTATTTCACATGGGGTGTTTCGATTACCGGTTTCGAGAATGAATGGAAAGCCAGGCAACCCGGTACCCGTACTGATGGTTCTTACAAAATATTAACAGTTTCTGTGGAAATTAAAAAATATTTCAGACTTGCTAAAGACCTGTTTTTTTACGGCGGTGGCGGACTTGGTGTGTCTCGAATCGAGAGTCGTTATACGAAAAATCTTGAGGGGCGGACAGATGGCGACGCCTTGTTTACTCTACTTGGTACGCTTGGAATTGAATGGAGATTCGATACGCACGCTATATTTCTGGATTCACAGTGGTTCAGTATGGATGGCAATTCTAATATCAATAGTAGCGAGAGTAATCATAGAGATAATTTATACCCATCGTCAAACGGACCGCGTCTGATGCTTGGAATTGGATTCTTTTTTTAGGCGAGAAGTTATCTTTTGGTCATAACCAGGCTGCACCCCGGACACCACTGCTATCACCATGGGCATTGGGCAAGATTTTTGTTTTTAACTCGTCATTAAACACATGGGCAGCGATTCGATCTCGGCCCGTTGTGTAGAGCTGTTGAATATTCGACAGGCCACCGCCCAGTACAATGACATCGGGATCAAGAATGTTTATCACTACGGCCATGGCCCGGCCAAAACGATCATAAAAACGTTCCATGGTTTCTGTGGCGATTTTATCCCCGTTTGCAGCCAGCTGTAAGATTTCCGCTACCGTTTTATTTTTTTGCCCGCCATGACTTGAATAATCCCGTTCCAGTCCGGGGCCGGAGATAAACGTTTCGACACAACCCCTGCGCCCACAATAACATTCAGGCCCACCTGGTTCGAGTATGTTATGCCCCCATTCGCCGGCTATGTGTTGCATGCCATCATGGACCTGTTTGTTAAAAATAATGCCACCGCCAACACCAGTACCCATTATTACACCGAACACTACATTATATTCTTTACCAGCACCGTCCATGGCTTCGCTCAGGGAAAAACAATTGGCATCGTTTTGTATTTTTATGCTGCGACCCAGTTTTTGTTCCAAATCTTGCAATACCGGTTGACCATTGAGGCAGGTGGTGTTGGAATTTTTTAACTTGCCATCAATAGACGAAAGCGCGCCCGGTGTACCAATGCCAACTGAACAGTCTTGTCCTGCTTGTTGTTCAAGATCCAGCACCAGTTGTACGATATTATTAATCACCGCATCATAACCTTCGGCCTGGGGAGTGGCTCTGCGTTCACGAAACAATTCAATGCCCTGATCATCGAGCACGACACCTTCGGTTTTGGTGCCACCCAGGTCAATACCAATACGAAATTTCTGAACGACTTGGCGAGTAATGGTCATTTATTTAGCCCAACCGCCCAACGACTGAATAAATTGTTGGCCACTGTCTGTAGGGATGCCAGCCTTTGATTGAGATTGGTTACCATGGTTTCCCGTGTCTGGATTGTGGCAGCGGGCGGCGGTAAATCCGTATTATTAGCTGCCCAGTCTCGTACCAGTGCTTCATTCATTTCAATATGACATTGCATGGCAATGGAATTACCGGATATAAAAGCCTGGTTGGCGCAGGCTTCACTTGTTAACAGGGGTATTGCATCAGCTGGCAAGGTGAAGGTTTCACCATGCCAGTGAAAGGCATCGAATTTCGCGGGAATATTACCGAGCCAGTCTCGACTCTTAACATTTTCTGCAGTTTTCACGGCTGTTACCGGTAACCAGCCAAATTCAGGCAACGGGTTTTGGGAAATAACTGCGCCCATGGCCTTGGCGATTAATTGACCCCCTAAACATACGCCCATAACGGGTAATTGTGTTGCCAGGGCCGCTTGAATCAGGGCCAGGGAGCCCGGTATCCAGGGCAAATCGTCATTAACGCTCATGGGACCGCCCATAAAAACAAGGCCGGAACAGCGTTTTATATCGGTTATGGGGCTCGCACCCTGATCTATTTTTACTATAGTATAAGGTATGTTCTTTTTTATCAGGAATGATTCGATCGTACCCGGACCCTCATTGGCCGCATGGCGAAAAATAATGACTGGTTTCATAGCACCATTATAACGTGACATTCACCGTAATTAGAGAAAAATTGTGGCCAGACATGAAATTGGTTGTGAAATGAAATCAGGAAACTTCGTTCCAGTATTGATAATGCTCGTCGGCGTGTTGCTCGGTACGATACCGGCCGGGTCGGGTTATGCGGACGAGAAAACTCGCCCAGGCAACAAGATAAATTTGTTTGCCGTGTCAGAAGGCAAGGCTATCCTGGTAATCGAGAAAAAACGGCGGGTACTGAAAATTGGCCAGACCAGTCCCGAAGGCGTTACCTTGCTTAAAACAAATACTGCCAATGAGATTGTAACCATTCGGGTTGACGGTAAAGAACAGGAGCTGGGCCTGAACTCGATGCTGGGCTCTAATTTCCAGAAAGGCAAGACGCCAAAAGTAACATTATATACAGATAATATTGGCCAGTACCAAACCGATGGCCACATCAATGGCAAGTTAGTGCGGTTCCTCGTCGATACCGGTGCCAGCACCATTGCCCTGAGCAGTGTTACCGCAAAAAAAATTGGCCTGGATTATCTCTCGCTGGGTCGCCCGAGCGTGGCCTCAACGGCTTCTGGTTATGTTCGCATGTACAGCGTAAAGCTGACGACGGTCAAGGTGGGCGCCATTACCTTGTATAACGTAGATGCTGGTGTGATTGAGGGCACGCACCCAACCGAGGTGTTGTTGGGTATGTCGTTCCTTGGCAAACTGAAAGTGAAACAGGAAGGTAATAAAATGGAGTTAATGAAAAAATACTAAATTTATAAATATTTATTGTTACGGCTTGTAATTCAAAATTCTGGATTCCCGCTTTCCCATAAAACCTCCTAGCGGAGTTTTATCATGGACTTCCTAAACCATCTCCGATGTTTCTGGTCGCGCGGGAATGACGTTGATAGTGGGCAGTACCCACAGTGCCGGAGATGAGATTAAACCCTGGATTCCGGTTAAATTGGAATGAAGGATAGGGAAATGACGCGGTAGTGGTTATGGTTATCTGGATTCCCGCTTCCGCGGGAATGACGTTGGGGATGACGTTGATAGTGGGCAGTACCCACAGTGCCGGAGATGAGATATTAAGCACTGGATCCTGGTTTAATGAGTGTGAAGGACAGGGAAATAACGCGACAGTGGTTGGCCGTCATTCCCGCGGAAGCGGGAATCCAGGAAATACCGAGATTGTTGCGTTACTTTTAAGAAGTAATAGTGACTAGAAATGTTACCTTATGGTTTTATCCCGTTTGATCATGGCATAGGCAGAATGATTATGGATAGATTCAAAATTTTCTGATTCAACCACGTAACCATCCACCCGGTCATCGGCATTCAGCTTGGTGGCGATATCGCGCACCATGTCTTCAACAAACTTTGGATTATCATACGCACGTTCGGTGACAAATTTTTCATCGGGCCGCTTGAGCAAACCATACAGCTCACAACTGGCTTCTTTTTCCACCAGGTCGATTATATCCTCGATCCAGACGAAGCTATTAGTACGAACAGAAAGTGTCACGTGCGAACGTTGATTATGGGCGCCACGATCAGATATTTTCTTGGAACAGGGACAGAGACTGGTTACAGGCACCACAACTTTAATGGTTAAATCACCAATACCATTATTTGTTTCACCGATAAAGGTAACGTTGTAATCCATTAGACTATTGACGCCTGATACTGGCGCAATTTTATTAATAAAGTAAGGAAAGTTCATTTCAATGTGGCCGGTATTGGCTTCCAGGCGCTCTGCCATTTCGGTCAGCATATCCTTAAAAGATGACACGGAAATTTCCGGTTCGTGGTTATTGAGAATTTCCACGAAACGAGACATGTGGGTGCCCTTAAAATTATGGGGCAGCTCAACAAACATGTTAAAAGTGGCGATCGTGTGCTGCTCGCCCTCACTACGGTCTTTAACCCGGACCGGGTGGCGAATATCTTTAATACCGACCTTATCGATTTGTAATTGACGGGTATCAGGGGTGGCCTGAACATCAGCGATATTACTGGTAGCAGGACTGATTTGAGATTTGGTTTTTGTTTGCATAGTTGGTTTTTTCTTGGGCCTGTTGCCAATCGATTTCAAGGTGCTATTTTGGCCGATGGTAAATTGTTGACTTGTTAAGTCGGGTAATGAATCAAGTGTAAGCGGATTCTAATATACCATCAAGCTGTGCCGGCAGTGCCCGGAGTATTTGCCGGTGAATACCTTCCGCGTCGAGACCAAATTCAGCCTGTAATTCCTGTTGGCTGCCATGGCTGACAAATTTATCAGGCAGGCCGAGATGAATAATCTTGATATTAATTCCCGCGCCAGCCAGGTATTCGGCAACACCGCTGCCGGCACCGCCAGCGATGGCATTTTCTTCAATAGTGACCAAAAGATCATGTTTTTTGGCCAGTTCTTTAATCAAGGTCTCATCCAGTGGTTTGATAAATCGCATATTTGCCACCGTGGCATTTATTTTTTCAGCCGCTACCAGGGCCGCCGCTAACACCGGTCCAAAGGCCAGGATGGCAACTTTTTGGCCCTGGCGTCGAATTTCTCCCTCGCCAATTGGCAACGGTTCCAGTTTGGAGGCAACCTCGACACCAGTACCGGCACCGCGGGGATAACGAATGGCAGCAGGACCATCCAGTTCGAAACCCGTGGTGAGCAGTTGCCGGCATTCGTTCTCATCGGCCGGTGCCATAATGGTGATGTTGGGCACGGTGCGTAAAAAGCTGATATCGAAACTGCCGGCATGGGTAGCGCCGTCAGCGCCGATAATACCGGCCCGGTCAATCGCCAGCAGTACCGGCAAATTTTGCAAACAAATATCGTGAATCAGTTGATCATAGGCCCGCTGCAGGAAGGTCGAATAAATTGCGACGACTGGTTTGACACCTTCACAGGCAAGTCCGGCAGCAAAAGTCAGGGCGTGTTGTTCGGCAATGCCGACATCAAAATACCGGTCGGGAAACTGTTTGGAGAATTCAACCATGCCTGAGCCTTCACACATGGCCGGGGTAATGGCAACCAGGCGATCATCCCGGGCGGCCATATCGCACAACCAGTCACCAAAGATTTGAGTATAAGTTTTGGCGCCCGATTTTTTGGATTTTATTTCGCCAGTGACGGGATCAAACGGCGTGACCCCGTGATAAAAGCAGGGATTGTCTTCCGCGGGTTCAAAGCCTTTGCCCTTGTGGGTGATCACGTGTAAAAAGCGGGGACCTTTTTGTTTCGATAAATTGCGCAGTGTCGGGATCAGGGTTTTCAGGTCGTGGCCATCGATGGGACCAAAATATTGAAAGCCTAATTCTTCAAACAAGGTGCCGGGCATGATCATGCCTTTGACATGTTCCTCGGCCCGCCTGGCCAACTCCCACATGGGGCGCATGGTGCTCAGCACAGTTTTGCTACCTTCGCGCATACTGGTGTAAACCTTGCCAGACAATATACGCGTCAAGTAACTGGACATGGCGCCGACATTATTGGAAATCGACATATCATTATCATTAAGAATTACCAGCAGGTCAGCGTCGACATCACCGGCATTATTGAGCGCTTCGAAAGCCATGCCAGCGGACAGGGCGCCATCACCAATAATGGCCACGGCCTTGTTGTCCAGACCCAGGCGGGCAGCAGCCACCGCCATACCCAGGGCTGCGCTAACCGAGGTACTGGAATGGCCAACACCAAAGGTATCGTATTCACTCTCTTCCCGTTTTGGAAAACCGGACAACCCGCCTTGTTGACGCAAGGTATGCATTAGCTGGCGACGGCCGGTGAGAATTTTATGGGGATAGGTTTGATGGCCGACATCCCAGACCAACCGGTCGCCGGGAGTGTCATATATATAGTGTAGTGCCAGGGTCAGCTCGACCGTACCCAGACCTGCCGCCAGGTGACCACCGGTTTTGGCCACGGTTGCAATCAGAAATCGACGTAACTCATCTGCCAGTGCCGGTAACTGGGCTTCATCCAGCTCCCGCAAATCTGCAGGTAGATCAACAGTTTCCAGCAACGGGTAGGTGGGTTCGGATTTCATATTTTACATTAATACCAGGGCAAGCTAGTTGGCACGCTCAACAATGTAGTTGGCGATGCTGCTTAGCAATCCTTCATTATCCCCCAAATCGGCCACACTTTCGAGGGCGTTGCGCCGCAGCCTGTTTGCCTGCGCCTTGGCCTGTTCCAGGCCCATTAAACCCGGGTAAGTGGGTTTGCCGAGGGCGGCGTCGGCACCCGCTTTTTTGCCTAAAACATCAGTGTCTCCTTCTACATCCAGGATGTCATCGGCCACCTGAAATGCCAGGCCGATGGCCCGGCCGTAGTTTTCCAGGCTAGTCGTAGCGGGGCGATCGGCATTGGCCGCCAATCCACCCAGCTGCACTGACGCCAGAATCAGGGCACCGGTTTTACGATTATGCATATCTTCCAGCTGCTCCAGGTCCAGTGTTTTACCCACACTTTCCAGGTCAATTGCCTGCCCGCCGGCCATGCCCCTGGAGCTGCTGGCACAGGCCAGGATGTTGATCATTTTAATGCGCTGGTCGCTGTGTTGTTTATGGCCTGACAGAATCTCAAAAGCCAGTGCCTGCAAAGCATCACCTACCAGCAGGGCGGTGGCTTCGTCATAAGCGCGGTGACAAGTGGGTTGACCCCGGCGCAGGTCATCATCATCCATGCAGGGCAGGTCATCGTGGACCAGTGAATAGGCATGAATGAGCTCTACGGCACAGGCCGCATCATCGAGCAATAAGTCATTATTACAGCCCAGGGTTTCGCCTACGGCATAAACCAGGGCAGCACGAATCCGCTTACCACCATTAAGGGTGGCATAGTGCATGGCCTCATGGAGTCGTTTTGGTGATTCACGGGTGGCGGGCAAACTTCGGCTCAGTGCCTGTTCGACCCTGGCCTGGTAGCTTAATAAGGTCGATTGTAACTCTGGTACGGTCTGGGGGGCGGTTTTGTTCAATATTCTATACCGGGTTACTCATCTTCAAAAAAAGGCTCGGTGCCTGAATCAACAGTTTGTTTGATTAACTTTTCGACTTTTTGTTCGGCTTCCTTAAGACCTTGCTGGCAGGTGCGGGTTAATTCTATGCCCTGCTGGAAAGAGGCCAGGGCGTCTTCCAGGCTTTGCTCGCCACTTTCCATTTTTTCGACCAGGGTCTCAAGCGCTGCCAGGGCAGCTTCAAAATCAGGTATTGCGCTTTTTTTCTTGGCCACAGTAGCCTCCGGGAGTAGGGATATGCGGGCTACCCTACAACATCAGCAATTCCAACGCCAATATGGTTTGACCGGCACTATGCTGATTTAAGACAATTTTTACCCAATCCAAATACAACCGTGTAACCGGTTGGTGATCTGGAAACCAGGGCTTGTAAATAGTACTAATAAGGACTATCCTAACAAGTACTAAATTTAGTAATTTTCAAGATTCAAAGAAAATGGCCCAATTATTAAAACTCAATGAAAAAAATGCCGCCAGGCAGCCTTTTGTAGCAGTGATACGGGAGCTGGTCAGGGCCTACCAGGCATTTGTGACCTTTGATGCCAGGCATATACGACAATATGGGCTTACCACGCCCCAGGCAGACGTCATTTTTACACTGGGTAATACCGAGGGCATGGTTTTCAAGGAGCTGGGCGAACACACGCTCACCACCAAGGGCACGTTAACCGGCATTGTCGATCGCCTGGAACAAAAAGGGCTGGTGAAACGCTCGTTATGCCCTAAAGACAGGCGTCAGATGTATGTATTGTTGACAAAAAAAGGCGAAAAATTTTTCAAAAAAGTATTTCCTATACACATCAACAAACTACGACAGCAATTCAACAGCATGACCAAATCAGATATGAGGAAGGCCGTGCTTTTATTGAAAAAAATAAAACAAGTATTCTGATTTTTTTTAAATTAATAGTACGTATTAGTACCAATAATCTTAACTATGGAGATAAGTGATGAGCGAAGACAAAAATAAACCAAATGCAGTCGCAGTGGAAGCGGGCAAGGAATATTACTGGTGTAGTTGTGGTCTTAGTAACAACCAGCCTTTTTGTGACGGTTCGCATAAAGGCACAGAGAAGGAACCGGTTGCCTTTACTGCGGAAAAAAGTGAAACCGTTTATTTGTGTGGCTGCAAAAAAACCGGGTCACAACCGTTTTGTGATGGTAGTCACGAACAGCTTTGATCGTGGGCACAATAGGGGTCAGTAAAGGAACCGGTTGCCTTTACTGCGGAAAAAAGTGAAACCGTTTATTTGTGTGGTTGCAAGAAAACCGGCGCACAACCTTTTTGTGATGGTAGTCACGAACAGATTTGAGCGCGCAAAACAGTGGCAGTGAACAGGATGGGTTACGCCCATCCTGTTGTTCCGATTGCTCATTCATGCTGAGTTCACAACTAAGAAAACTCTGATCAATTGTCATCTCGACCATAGCGGAGAGATCTCATACAATGGGACTTCAGTAGTATCAGGAAGTGACAAGATTCCTCCGCTTCGGTCGGAATGACAAAAATTAACGTGGAATGACAAACACATGTCGGAATGGCAAACATGATAGTGATCAGACCAGCTGTCATCTCGACCGCAGTGGACGACTCCATGGAGAAGGTGAGACCGGAGGTCGAGAGGCTGGTCTGGGCCATGGAGGAGCTAGAGCAACGACCACGCTCTCGCACTTCCTTGTGCTACGTGGCACTTGGGCATCCATGCCCGGCGCATGGAGCAGTTGCCGAGAGATCTCATACTACGGAACTTCAGCAGTATCAGGAAGTGACAAGATTCCTCCGCTTCGGTCGGAATGACAAGTATATGTCGGAATAATAAATATATATGGGAATGAAAAACATATATTGATTAGAGCTTCCTTAGTTGTTCTATGCCGGTATTATTACCGACAAAACCCCATTTTACGAAACTAAAAAGCCATCCCGGAAAGCTGGACTGAATTTCCCGGTACCCCACATTTTATTAGATTATTAAGACAAAAAAGACTAGTCTGGCTAGATAATTCTGTAGTCAAAAATAGAAACTATGGCACCCGTTGGCGCAAAAAATTCATTACCAGAAGGTAAAACCAGTAATTCAATTGTCTTTATCGGCAACTATCTCCCCAGGCAGTGCGGTCTGGCCACTTTTACCACACACTTGCTTGAAGCCGTCGCGCAGAATACGCCTGATATTGACTGTTGGGCGGTTGCGATTAATGACATAAAGGAAGGTTATTCATATCCGCCCCAGGTCCGATTCGAGATTAACCAGGAACAACTGAATGATTACGGTCTGGCGGCTGACCTGCTCAACCAAAACAACGTGGATATCGTCTGTATTCAGCATGAGTACGGAATTTTTGGTGGTCAGCGGGGAAGTTTTATTATCGAATTGTTGAGTGAGCTCAAGATGCCGATTATTACGACCCTGCACACCATACTGGAAGATCCAACCGAAGATGAACGATACATTATCACGCAACTGGCCGAACTTTCCGACCGGTTAGTGGTGATGAGCGAACGTTCTGTGGATTTTTTACGTAATATTTACCAGGTAGCCGAGGAAAAAATTATCCTGATTTATCACGGCATTCCTGATGTTCCCATGCTTGAATCTGCAACCTACAAAGGCAAGTTCGACGTATCCGAAAAGCAGGTTTTACTCACATTTGGACTGCTGTCACCGGGCAAGGGCATCGAAACGGTTATTGATGCCCTGCCAGAAATAGTAAAAGCACACCCACAAGTTATTTACATGGTGGTCGGCGCCACCCATCCCCATCTCAAGGCTGAACAGGGGGAGGATTACAGGTTAGGATTGCACCTGCGCGCCAAACAACTGGGCGTGGCAGACCATATTATTTTTCATGACCACTTTGTCTCAGATGAGGAGTTGCCGGAGTTCATCGGCGCGGCCGATATTTATATCTCGCCCTACCTGAATGAAGCGCAGATTATTTCTGGTACGCTCGCTTATGCACTTGGTATGGGCACGGCAGTCGTATCAACACCTTACTGGCACGCGCAGGAATTACTAAACGAGGGTCGTGGTCGTCTATTTCCGTTTCGCGATCACTTGCAGCTTGGCCGTGAGATTAACGATTTGCTCAACCATCCTGACGAGCGTCGCAGTATGCAACTAAAGGCCTACCAGTACGGTCGAAAAATGGTCTGGAGCGAGGTCGGTTTGCGTTACCTGGAGACATTTGCCAAAGCGAAACAGCAACGATTGCGGAAAAGTGTTCCGTTGCAGACGCCCAAGACCCTTGAACTGCGTCAACAGGTGTTACCGGAGATCAAGCTTGACCACCTGCGACGCATGACGGATGGAACCGGTATTCTTCAGCACTCCCGGTTCACAGTACCTGATCGGACGCACGGTTACTGCGTCGATGACAATGCGCGCGCACTGATTGTTGCTATCAAAGCACAGAACTTGTCTCCCCAGGATGATTCGCTCAATGAGCTCGCGACTGTTTATCTAAGCTTCCTGGATCATGCCTTCAATAACGAAATCAAACGGTTCCGGAATTTTATGTCTTATGAGCGTGGCTGGCTTGAGGAAACGGGTTCAGAAGATTCTCATGGCCGGGCAATCTGGGGCCTGGGAATTGCTGTGGCACTGGGCAAAAACGAGGGCCACGTGAATTTGGCGGCCGACTTGTTCAAGCGTTCCCTGGGCGCGGTTGAGCATTTCACTTCACCGAGAGCCATTGCTTTTACTATTATTGGTGTTCATGCATACCTGAATCATTATAGTGAAGCGGGCCAGGCGCAAGAGATAGGCAGCATGCTCTCGGATAAACTGCTTGGATGGTTCCGAATCTCGGCCAGTGAAGACTGGCCCTGGTGTGAAGCAACCCTGAATTACGACAATGCCCGTTTGCCCCAGGCCTTGTTGTTGTCCGGGCAGCGATTTTCTAACAACGAAATGCTGGAAACAGGTTTGCGAGCACTGTCCTGGTTATCAAAAATTCAGACCGACGAAACGGGAGACCATTTTGCTGCGATTGGCAATGACGGCTGGTACCCGAAAGACGGCAAAAAAGCGCAATTCGATCAGCAGCCCGTTGAAGCGGCGGCCATGGTAGATGCCTGTATCGAGGCATTTAATGCCACGCGGGATGAATTATGGCTCACCAATGCCTATCGCTGTTTCAACTGGTACCTGGGTGAAAATGACTTACGGATTCCACTCTATGATCATGCAACTGGTGGTTGTCGAGATGGCCTGCAAGCCGGGGGGGTGAATGAAAACCAGGGGGCTGAATCTACTCTTTCCTGGCTTATGACATTGCTCGATATTTATAACCACCGTGGGTTTGGCAGAATCATGCCTGAAGAAGAGCAGTCGCAAGGGGAAGTCTCCAAGGCGTAACGGGGCTTTAGTCAGTTACCGACTTTGCTTAAGTTATTAGAACAGTGTTGTTATATCAGCGGCCCACCAGTATCAAAGCCGACAGGCTTCAAGCTTGGCCATAACCTCTGTCATTTGTAACGTCGCAATGCCACAGCGCTGGTCGGCCGAGGCGTAAGGGATAATTAACTCGTCCTGAAAAATCATGGCACCACAACTGTAAACTACATTCGGCACATAACCTTCACGATCATGCTCATTTGGTGCCAGGATCGGTTCGTCGATTCGGCTAATAATCCGGGTCGGATCATTCAGATCCAGCAGTTCAATACCGAGACTATAGGTTCGCATCGGGCCAACGCCGTGGGTGATAACCAGCCAACCCCCCGGTGTTTCAATAGGTGAGCCACCATTGCCAATCTGAAAAAATTCATACGGGAACCTGGGTGCCTGAAGTTTCTTGGCATGTTGCCAGAAATATACATCGTCAGAGAACATAATGAAGTTGTTCTCTCCGTCCTGGCGTGACAGCATGACGTACTTTCCAGAAATTTTTCTCGGAAACAGGGCCATGCCTTTGCCATGCACCTGTTTTCCATACAAGGTATCAATCTTGAATGAGAGAAAGTCTGTGGTCTTGATGAGTTGCGGCAGGATTGTTTCGCCGCTGTATGCTGTGTAGGTGGCGTAGTAGATTACTGCACCATCATCGTCGACGAAACGTACGAAACGGGCATCTTCAATGCCCCGTCTTTCGGACTCTGACCTGGGAAAAATCACCCGTTCAGAAATCTGGTGATCGGGTCGAAATAAAACTTCATAGTTGGAACGCGCCAGCCACATCGCATTTTCAATGGCTTCGATTTTATCTCGTGCCCGAATTTTGTAACCGTTATTATGGTCGGTAATTTTATCTTGCAAATCATTGAAAGTGAATTGGTCGGGCAAATCGCCAAGCAACCATTGCGATACTCTTTTACTGACACCCAGGTCCTTAAGCTTTAAATGAAAAAGTTCCAGGTTATAGCTTGAGTCAGTATGGATCTTTGGGGTGCGTACGTAGTTGCTCAGGGGGTCAAAGTAGATATCATTGTTTTGATCAATAAAACCGCTACGAAATTCGATAGACGAGATGTGACCTTCACCAATAGCACGAAAGCTCATGATGAAGCGGCAGGATCCTTCGGGATCCGTTTCCTGGTTCTGAACCTGAACCATGGAGGGGTTGAACAGGGCCGCGGCCTCCACCGAGTATTCCGCAGTGAAATATGAACCGATCAAAAGTTGTCGTTGCTCAGACAACTTGTCAGCGTCGGGCACGTGGTTGGCCACTCTTTCAAAATTTCGTAATAAAGTCTCTCGAAAATAACGGTGACGATTAGGAAAGTCGTGCATGATGCCATCGAGTAATGTACATGCCTGGTCCTCGTCAAGGTCCAGTACACGATTGATAATATTACAGATACGCGCTTCAGTAGGCGGAATATAGGGACGGGTAATAACGCGACCGATATTCGCATTGATCACAATGGGTTTGCGTCGTGCCTGGAGGGGTGGGGGAGTGTTGTTGGATTCTGCCATAGGTGTGTCCAAATGCGTCGCAGACTACATAATCCGCTTTAAAACAATAGTTAAGTTACTAATAAGATAGACTATTTTTGTCTCTTTTGGGTACTGCTTTGCCGTATTTCTGATCACGACCATGGCTATCATAGTTACACCCATTCAATGTAGCAAGAACACGCTATGTCTCCAGCCCGCTACCGGGGCAGTTTTTTTCTTTTATTGTTCATGTGGTGAATCGTGTTACTGTAATAGTGCATTTAGCCCCCTATGCAATATTGACAATACCAAGATCGAAAATACTGGGTGATAACCATGCAGGCAGATGCTTCATGAAAATTGCGATGTTAAGTCCATTATCATGGCGTACGCCACCACGTCATTATGGGCCCTGGGAGAATGTAGTCAGCCTGCTCACTGAACAGCTGGTATCAATGGGTATTGAGGTAAGCCTGTTTGCCAGCGGCGATTCCATCACCACTGGCAAGCTCGTATCAGTCTGTCCACGACCCTATTCAGAAGATCCCACCATTGATCCAAAAGTATGGGAGAGTCTGCATATTGCCGAGTTGTTCAAACGAGCAGACGAATTCGACCTGATTCACAATCACTACGATTTTCTGCCACTCAGCTACAGTGGCTTCACACATACACCCGTTGTCACCACCATACACGGGTTTTCTTCATCAGCCATATTGCCAGTTTACAAAAAGTACAATGACAGCACTTATTATGTCGCCATCAGTGAGGCCGACAAATCTGCTGAACTTGATTACATTGCCACTATCCCCCACGGGATTGATCTTGGTCAATTTACCTTTCAGCAGCATGCGGGAGACTATCTCCTGTTCTTTGGGCGCATTCATCCTGATAAAGGCGTGCATGATGCCATAAAGGTTGCGCGTTTAACCGGTAAACGTCTTGTGATTGCCGGCATCATACAAGACGAAGTTTATTTCAAGGAACGGGTCGAACCCTTTATTGATGGATCAAAAGTGGAATACATAGGCTCTGTCGGACCGGAACAGCGCCAGCAAGTGATGGCAAGTGCGCTGGCCTTGTTACACCTGATTAATTTTGATGAGCCGTTTGGTCTGAGTGTGGTTGAGTCCATGGCCTGCGGGTCACCGGTCATTGCATATGATCGTGGCTCAATGCCGGAAATTATTCAAGACGGCAGCAATGGATTTTTAGTTAATGACCTGGACGCGGCCGTGCAGGCCGTGGGCAAAATTAACACAATCGACAGACAGGCCTGCCGGGATAGTGTCGAGCAGCATTTTACGAGTCGGCGTATGGCACACGAATACGTGGCGGTTTACCACAGGATTCTCGAGCAACGGGAGCACTACCGTCCCTGGGGGCACTATGACAATTTACTTGAGCGCGCAGACCACAAGATCAAGGAACTCATCGTTAGCCCAGGTGAACGATTAAGTTTGCAAAAGCATCGGCGCCGTGCCGAGCACTGGACCGTGGTGAGTGGCGAAGCCCTGGTCACCGTGGGAGAAAAAGAAATTCTGCTCAAACCAGGGCAATCAGTGGATATACCAAGGGGTGCTGTACACCGGATCATGAACCCCGGCCTTACCCAGCTGGTTATAGTAGAAGTCCAGATGGGAGATTATTTTGGCGAGGACGATATTATTCGCCTGCAGGATGACTATGACCGCTGCACCTAAACAACCCATTATCGAGCGTTGCCAGGCCAACCCGATCCTGACAAAGGACGACATCCCTTACCCGGTAGAAACCGTGCACAATGCCGGTATTACCCGCTATGACGGCCGTATTATTATGTTGTTTCGGTCGCACCTGCGCAGCGGTCGTTCTATTATAGGGATTGCCGAAAGTGAAGATGGCTTCAAATTTACGGTTGGCCCGAAACCATTCATGATTCCATCTGAAGAAGGCAGCTTTGCTGAGTACGAGGCTTATGGACTGGAAGACCCCAGAATTTGTTGTATCGATGGCGAGTACCTGATTACCTACAGCGCCTATTCAGCTCATGGTGTCCGTATCGGTCTGGCCAGAACACGGGATTTTCGAAGCGTGGAAAGGGTTGCACTCATCACACAGGCGGACATGCGCAATGTTGTTATTTTCCCCGAACGTTTTAATGGTCGCTATGCCCGCCTCGATCGTCCCCATACGGAGATCAGTCCCTGGTCGGTGTGGTTGTCATGGTCGCCGGATTTAATCCACTGGGGTGATTCTCAAGTGGTGTTGAAACCGGTGCAGTATCACTGGGATGAAAGCAAGATCGGTCCTTCTGCGACCCCGATTCGTACTGATCGCGGCTGGCTTTGTATTTATCACGGCGTATTCGAAACCATGGACGGTGCGGTTTATCGCCTGGGCGTGGCATTACATGATTTGCAGAACCCAGCAAAAATTATCGGCGTTGCTGATGAATGGATACTGGCCCCGGAAGATCCCTGGGAGCTGACCGGTTATGTACACAATGTCGTTTTTTCCTGTGGTGCGGTAGAGGATGGCGACGGCGGCATCATAATTTACTGGGGCGGTGCCGATACCGTGATGTGTGCCGGCACTGCCCGCATCAACGACCTGGTTGATTTATGTCTTGGTAATAACCGCCCACCTTACTAGCGGTAATACAAGACCCGGTCGTAGATATAACTAATTCAGTCTTGCTTGCGCTTGCGACTGGCCACGAATTTTTTCCATTGTCCTGATCGTGGAATAAACATTGGTACTTGCTTTTGATAAGCGCGATACGCTTCTCCGAATTGTTCGAGCACCTTTTTTTCTTCGCTGCGCGATAATAAAAAATAAGCAAGAACAATAACCGGGAAAATTGCAACAGAAAACAATGTTGGCCAATGCACCACGCCTTCACCAAACAGGCCAATGAACAAGCCGGTATATTGTGGATGCCTGACGAAACGGTATAAGCCTGTGGTGACAAGCTGGTTTTGTTGTCGGGCACGGTAGAGTTCACGCCAGCCCTGAACAAAAATACCAATGCCTATGAATAACAACAGGTAACCTAGAATCATCGAGATCAACATACCGAGTTCGCCAAGACCAATTAACGAAGACCAGAGGTTGGCGCTAAGGTTTGGCGCGTCAATCCCGAAGAACCGTACCAAAAAATAAATCGTCAGCGGAAAACCATACATCTCGGCATATAAAGCAATAATAAATGCCTGGACCAAACCTGCGCTGGCCCATTCACGCCATGATTTTGGGGCGAAATATCGATAAAAAACCCACGAAGCGACGACAATCATAAGTATCGCAATAGGCCAGACGCCGGAATGTGAAAATTCTTCGTTCATGTTAAAACTCCATCCCGCATACTAACATGGGCAGCCAGTACTGTTTGGGGTAATTTTTCCACAGGGTTGCCAGCCCATAAGTCAAAGTCATACAGGGGAGAAAAAAATGGTATCAGGAAGTTGTTTATGTGGTGAGAGTGTTGCCAATCCATGTTTAAAAAAATTTTAAATAAGGCGTCGTATACGATAATAATAATTGCTGGAATGATGTCATGAGGCGAAAATGATGACCAAACGTAAAGCAGGCATAACACTTAACGATTATGATACCGATTCAAATCAAATAATCCCGATGAAATGGGTTTTTTTCGTTTGTAGTCATCCTGGAACCAGTCGGCCAATTCCCAGAATAAAGGGTTGGTTCGTCGAACGCCATACTGATCTACAAACTTTTCATAATCCTTGTTATTTCGTATCGCAGCACATCGTTTGGAAAATTCTTCAATATCTGATAACGCTACGGAAAAAAAGAAATTTGGATAGGATCCTTCCAGCCACTTCACCACCGTCATCGTATCGTGATCAATATCTGCCCGGTCTCGTTCACTTTCGTCCGCAAGAAATGAAGTCACATTTTTATAAGCTTTATTGCGTATTAAGCTGTAAGTAAGATCATCTTCCGGTTTATCTGTCTTGACTCGCACAAAAGCGACATCTGGAAAGGAATGCAAATTTTTACCTTGCAGTTGCGCAATCTTAATCATGGCGTTGTCTGCACGTTTTATGGCAGATTTCGCTATCAGGTTTTTACAACCGATACTGCCACAATGGTTCATGGCTTTTGCATGTTGCGACAAAACTTTAAATCGATCTTTGATGCGTTGGTATAGTTCTTGTTGCGGATTCGCTGTCTGGTAACCTTCTACTGCCTCCGTGCTTAACCATTCCTGCGGCGCAGAAAATAATTTTTCTATACTACTACGTTGGCCAACATACCATTTATCACGTATTTCTTTTCGCCTGTTTACGGGCAAAAAAGCCAAAAATGAATCCTCGCCTTCCATGCGCAGGAAGTCCATATAGATTCTGGTACTCATTCGGTGACCTATGTTGCCATAGACATTAAAATCAACCACTAGTAAATAATGGATGCGTTCTAGTAACGGAAAATCGATGACCCAGGTAGTTTCCGGGTCATTGCCGACCAGTCCGTAAGCGACTGAACCACTGTCAAAATGCCGGAATATAGTCAAAGCGGCATTGGGGTTTTTACCGTCTCCGTCCCAGATAAAATCCATGGCATGATCCAGTTTATGGGTGCCAATTGTCTTAAACCAGGCCTGCTTGTGTTCCATGTAGCGTCTTTGTCCTTTCCAGTACTCCGTCCAGATACGCACTAAATCAAGATTATTATTAAAGTCGGCGGGCAATTGTAATTCTGGCGCCATCTTTTCCAGGAACTGGCTACTGTTGGTAATGATAGGTTTATCTGGATTAAAGAAAACCACCCAAAACTGATCTTCAATAACATTCAATGCCAGTTGCCCCCGACAAACCGGTCCCTTGATAAAACCCTCAATAAAAAAATATGCATCATCCAGCATAAAACGATATCGTGACACTGCCGGTATGGCCGCATAAACTTTGAATGGATTGGAAGCGGTTCCCGGCTCATAGGAGGGTAGTTGTGATACGGTGTAATCGGGCGTTAAAAAGAGTTCGTGAAATCGTTGCAGTCGTTTATCTGAAAATTCATAAACGATATGATTTTTATTCACAATGCTAGGGTGATACGGTAACAGTCGGTAATAAAAAGTACTGGTACCAGGATCATCATTGGGGCGTAGTGTCGCTATCTCATCAATCACCTTACCAGGCGGTGTTTTCGAACGTACCAGACGGTAAAACTCTCGCTCCGGTGACCCGGTAAAATGTATGTGTGCATGAAACAGATGCTCATAGAGATAACGATTCACCAGTTTCTGTTTTCGTGATGGTTGATTAAAAAAAGATTCCCATTTTTTTATTTGTGGGCGTACTATCGCTGAGGGATCAGAGGGGGGCGGTGCCTGTGAGCCCTGAGCTATCCAGGAAACCAGTGTCTGGTATTCTGAATCCAGTAAATCAGGCATGGCATAGGGCATGCCCCATAGCGGGTGTTGCTCGGCAAATTTGTTAACCGATTCCAGGGTTGTACAGGTCTGCTCACGGTCCAGATCCAGAGTGAAATTATCCGGCAACTTACCAGCACGCGGTTGTGGATGTTGCTTTTTCAGACGCAGCAGGCGATATAACACTGAATTGTACAAATTATTTTCAGGGTTTTGCGTACCTTCGTTGATTACGGGAGAGAATCCACGGGCACGCCACTCTACAGTACTTTTAGCATCAATAAATAAGCGGGTGGCGGGCATGCTTTCAATTCTCTGGGCATCATAAATACGTTCTTTATTGGCGCCGCGTTGCAGGCCTTCATTGGAGGATAGTTTTAACTGGCAGGGTGCATCGTAACAACCATGGCACACCACACAACGTCGCTCTAAAACAGGCTTGACCTGTTGTTCGTAATTTACCGGTGTATCGAGCTGAAGTGATGATAATTCCGATTCTATTGCTTTGGTTTCGTTGTTAGTTGTGAGTGGCCACTCAAAAACTTTATAAATGAATACGCCCAGTAACAATACAACAGATAAGATTATCAGTACCCGGGTATTCTTTGATATTTTTTTCCATCCCGTCATAAGCTGTATGCTACCAGAAAAACCTTAAATTATGTGATAATATCTTTGCGTAAAAGACGAAACCGATTAAATCAGCATAAAACTGTTACCGGGTTCAACCCATGTTAATCTATAGCATCAAGACATGAAGATGCCCATGAGGGTAGGCTTTGATCAAACAGATTAAATAGACTGTGCGACTTCTTTCAACAACCGCCACTACCATGTTGGAATTTACATGCTACCAAACCACCAATCTGACCAGCCTAGCTGTACTATCGAAACAAATAAAGCAGCAATGAGAAACATTGTCCCCGCAATGAGCACACCGCTGGCATCCATATTTGGTAGTGGGTTTCTTATTGTTGTACCTGTTCTTGCAAGTGCTGTTGGCCCCTATGCAATAGTTGCAATGGTAGTTGTGGCGTTTATCGCCTTTTTGGTCGGTAAAATTATTCGGCATAATATACTCTGCGCCGAACCCGCACTGAAAAAAGGAAACAAAAAATTTACTTTTGTTGTCGAACGACTTTCTGATTTTTCACTGGTCGCTGCCTATGTGATCTCAGTGTGCCTGTACATTCATATCATGTCTGCGTTTGTTCTCGCCAGCTTTGAATTGGACACGGCATTCAACAAAAGCCTGTTGACCAGCATTATAATTGGTGTAATCACTATCGTTGGCCTGTTGGGGGGGTTGAAGCCACTGGAAAAACTGGAAAGCTGGGCGCTTTATCTGACCATTCTACTGCTTGCGCTACTGCTTATCGTATTTGGCGTTTATGATTTCAGACAGTTCCTGGCACAGGGCTATTTTACGTTGCCAGCAATGCCACAACGAACTGTATGGGAAATTGCAACCATCGTGGCAGGCACGCTGATTGTTGTGCAGGGTTTTGAAACACCTCGCTACCTGGGCGAAGAATTTGATACGGTTACTCGTATCCGGGCATCACGCTGGTCACAGTATTTTTCACTCAGTGTTTACGTGCTGTTTGTGGCGCTGGCGCAACCAATTGTTGCAGTGCTTAATGGAAATTATGGTGACAATAGCCTGATCACACTGGCGGCAACTGCCTCTTTGCTTTTGCCTTTACCCCTGGTAATAGCTGCGAGTCTGTCGCAGTTTTCCGCCGCCGTCGCTGATACCCTTGCCGCCACCGCCAATATGAGAGAAGTAAGTCGTCGGCGTATTAGTGCACGCTGGGGTTATTTTCTCGTTGGCGTCTCTGCGATGGCGCTATCCTGGTCCGGTTCTACCTTTGAGATTATCGCCCTGGCCTCACGCGCCTTTGCATTTTACTACCTGTTACAGTGCGTGGTTGCGTTTTCTGTCTGTCGTAATCACCGTGAACGGAGCTTTTTTGTATTTATTGCACTTGTCCTTGGCTTTGTTCTGATTTTTGCCGTGCCAGCGGGTTAACTTCTGCTTCATTCGGTTCATCCGGAGCCTGTATATTATAACGCGAAACGCTCGTTTCAATCTTTGACCAGTTTTCGTATTTGTTGCCAGTATTTTTGAATTGACCTGCTCAGGGGTATGCACCTAATTCCATTCGCTCGTTGTCCTTCATGGTTTTAGCGGTGCGAAGGAACTTGCCTGTGCCAGCGCCCAGTTGATCTTGAATAGGGGATTTTCAGTACCTTCCAGTAGTTCACCAGGCTCAAGAAAATCAAGCACCATATTGCCTGGCAAGGATTTTTTCTGCATTGACTGTATGTGGAAATGGTAGGGACGAAGTTGGCAGGGGTGCTCAAGACCAGCAGCGGCAATAACTTCGGCCAGGGCGTTTAGTGTGTTTTTATGAAAATGGTAAACACGGTCTGACTTGTCTGCAACGACCAGGGCGCGTTGTCGTCGCGGGTCCTGGGTAGCCACACCGACCGGGCACCGGTTGGTATGACAACTGCGTGACTGCACACAGCCCAGGGCAAACATGAATCCCCGTGCCGCGTTACACCAATCTGCACCCAGGGTCATGACTCGCACCATATCAAACGCTGATACAATTTTACCGCTGGCACCAATTTTTATCTGGTCGCGCAAACGGGTGCCATACAACGCATTATGGACAAATAACAATCCTTCCAGTAAAGGTGTGCCAATGTGATTGGAGAATTCCAAAGGTGCTGCACCGGTACCACCCTCGGCGCCATCAACAACAATGAAGTCTGGAACAATACTGGTTTCCAGTATTGCCTTGACGATGGCCAGAAATTCCCAACGGTGGCCAAGGCAAAGTTTAAAACCAACAGGTTTGCCACCGGACAGGGTGCGCAACTGTTTAATAAACTCCAGTAATTCAATCGGTGTGCTAAAGGCGCTGTGCCCCGATGGCGACAGGCAGTCTTCACCGGCTGTTACATGCCTGGTAGCAGCAATTTCTGCACTGACCTTGTGGCCGGGGAGGACGCCACCGTGTCCGGGTTTCGCGCCCTGGGAAAGTTTGATTTCGATCATTTTGACTTGATCATTACTGGCTTGTTCAGCGAATATTTCCGGATTAAAACTACCGTCCTTGTTGCGACAACCAAAGTAGCCAGTGCCGATTTCCCAGATCAAGTCACCGCCGAATTCACGATGGTAACGACTAATGCTGCCTTCGCCGGTATCGTGAGCAAAATTCCCCATTTTCGCGCCTTTGTTCAAGGCGCGGATAGCATTAGCGCTCAAGGCACCAAAACTCATAGCAGAAATGTTATACACGGATGCATGATAAGGCTTGTTACATTGTGGTCCTCCCACCTTGATATTGAAACAGGACACTTGTTTTTTAGCCGGTGCGGTCGAATGGTTAAGCCAGGCATATCGCTCATCATAAACATCCAGGTCAGTGCCGAAGGGATGGACATCAACGGTGTTCTTGGCCCGCTCGTACACCAGGCCCCGTTGTTCACGGCTAAAAGGAATGGCCTCGGAGTCACTTTCAAGCAAGTATTGTCTTATTTCGGGACGAATCCCCTCGAAGAGCCAACGAAAGTGTGCCATCAAGGGATAATTTCGTAGCAGGCTATGGCGTGATTGAAAAATATCTCGAAAACCCAGAAGTGTCAGCGGTAGTGTAATTATTAGTAACCAGTACCAGCTAGTATCCCAGGCAAGAGCCAATGCCGGGATCAATAACGTCAGGATTACGATAAATATGAAAGGGAGGTAGCGCAATGTAATGATTCGCCTGTTAAATATTCATTTAATTGTCCAAACAGCAGTTGCGCACCCAGTCCAATAGCAATAGTGAGAAGTAATGCAATAACCCACACCAACGAGATCAACGGTGTCGACATGGCTACAGACGAGTCATCATGCTGCTTCTGATACATCGGTACCACAATGCGCAAATAAACTGCCAGAGATAATACGCTATTAAGTATAGCCACTACAACCAGCCAGGTGAAACCGGCCTCGATGGCGGCACCAAATAATAAAAACTTGCCGACGAAACCGGCTAGTGGCGGTATGCCGACCAGTGACAAAAGAAATACCACCATGGCGACGCCCAACGCGGGCTTGTTACGGCCAATGCCTTTAAATGTTTCAAGGGTACGGCCAACCACCATGACAACGGCAAACGCACCCAGGTTCATTGCGGCATAGGCGGCAGAAAAAATAATTAAAGATGGCAAGGCTAGTGGACTCGTGCCGACTGCCACAATACCCAGTAAAAAATATCCTGCTTGTGCGATTGATGAATAAGCCAGTAAACGCACGATATTGTTTTGCACCAGGGCGGCCAGGTAGCCATAAGTCATGCTCAAAACCGCGATCACGGCGATGATTAGTGGCCAGGCCATTGTTATGGGCAAGTCTCGTACGATCTGGGCAAAAGCCAGGATGGCGCCGATCTTGGGCACCACCGACAGGTAAGCGGCAATTGAAACGGGCGCACCCTCGTAAGCGTCCGGTGCCCAGAAGTGGAACGGTACTAACGAGGCTTTGTAACCGAGCCCAATAATAACAGCAAACAAACCAATCACAGCAACAACCGGGGATGAATCCAGACGTGAAAGCTCGCTAAGCAAGGTTGAACCGGTCCCGCCGAACCAGTAACTGAGACCAAAAATCATCACGCTGGTGGTGACTGATGCGAACACAAAAAACTTCATGGCGGCCTCGGTTGCGAAATCATCGCGTGGATAAGCAACCAATGCAAAGGAACCGAGACTGGATAACAAAATACCCAATACCAGCACCATGGTGTCGCCCACACCTGCCAACAGCACCGAAGCCAGGCTCACCAGGCATACAAGCACATAAACTGTACCTTCACGATCAGTGCCTGCGAGTTCGGCGCGCGCCAGTAACAGTGATAATACGGTAGCGGGCAGTAAAATAAGTTTGGCCCAAACACTTAGCGTATCTATACGAAAGGTGCCGCCGAAGACTGTCGTGTTTACATCGAGTAATGGCAGGGTTTGAACAGTCGCGAGCAGCAGACCGGCAATAATAATAGCCAGTGCAATTCGAGGCAGGCGCAACATTTCGGCCACCAGGGCAAAAACCACGGTTAGCAGGATAATGATCTCCGGGATCAGTAAAGCGAGATCACGCTCCATCAGAATTGCCAGTTCGCTGTGGTTTTATGAATAACATCCAGCACCCATGCCGGTGCGACACCCAGTGCAATGGTGAGCAATAAAAGCGGGCCCAGTGCCAGCAATTCGCGGACACTTAAATCAGGCATGGTTTTTGTTGTCCACTTTTCGCCAACCTCACCCAGAAAAACCTGGGCGATGGCGCGCAGGTACAGGCCCGCCGTGACCACGATGCCAAGAATAACAATAATGGCGATCGGCTCGACTTGTAGTGTTGCCAGGAAAATCTGGAACTCTGCTGGAAAATGCGCTAGCCCCGGCAAACCTAATGAGGCGAATGCGGCAAGCACGAAGGACCAGCCCAGTATCGGTACCACTTTGAGTAATCCACCAAATTGATCCATCTCCCGGGTATTGGCACGATCCTGCAACATACCCACCAGCATGAATAGTGCGCCGGTAACCAACCCGTGACTGACCATTTGCAATACCGAGCCGTCGAGTGCGGTTGCCCGAATTGCAGGCTCGGTTGCCAATGCCGCGATCGCCACCCCGACAATTATGTAACCCATGTGGTTGATCGAGGTATAAGCCACCAGGCGTTTGAGATCGCTTTGTGCCAGTGCTGCGAAAGCGCCATAAAGCGCGGCCACCACACCGAATGCCAGGATAACCAAACCGGCATCACGAAAGGCATCTGGTGTCATTTGATAAGCAAACCTTATTATTCCGTAAGTACCGAATTTCAACATCACCCCGGCGAGAATCACACTGCCCGCGGCCGGTGCCTGGACATGGGCTGCCGGCAACCATGTATGAAACGGGAACACCGGCGTCTTGACAGCAAAGGTAATCAACATGGCCACCAGTGCCAGCATCGCCGCTGTCCCATCCAGGGGTGGATCACTGATCCATGCGCGCATATCAAAAGTATAGGTCTCACTACCGAGGTACAAGCCAAGAATGGCGAGTAGTAATGGCAGGCTGCCAAGAAAAGTATAGATAAAAAACATTAGCGCCGCACGTTGGCGATCTTCATGACCCCATTCAGCAATCATGAAGTACATGGAAACCAGTGACACCTCAAAGAATACGTAGAATAAAATTCCATCCAGCGCGGTGAAGGCGCCGATGGAGGCCGTCTCCAGTAACAGCATCAGTGCTACAAAAGCATGGGGTTGTTTGCGCACCTTGGCCGAATAAATAAAGGTCACAAAAAACAGCAGCGCTGAAAGCAGCACCAGGGGCAAACTAATACCGTCAACACCAACACGATAAGCAGCGCCAATGGAGGGCATCCAGTCAATTTGTTCAACCTGGGCAAAGCCGGTTTCACTAACCCCGCGAGACCACATCTGCAGGGCGCCCAGTAGTGTTAGACCGCTGGTAGTTATGCCAATTCCGTGCACAACTTGTGTCGGTGCCTTGCGCATGGATAAAACAAGCAGCGCCCCAAGTAGTGGCAAAAAGACAGTAATGGATACTAATGGGTACACTAAATGAGTCTCCTGGTTAATAAATGTTATTTTTATAAATCAATTATTAGTACGTTAGTAAAACAATGAACATGAAAACTAAAATCACGGCACTGGCGATGGTGCTAATGGCCAGTTCCTTGTGAATCAAACCGTTTTGCAGGGTACGGGCTTTGCCGCCAAGATTGACCGTGCCACGTACAAAAGAAAATATCATGCCGTCGATACCGGACTCATCATTACGGCGAGCGGCCTTGCCGAGCCTGAGTCCGAGCCGCCCCGTTGCCAGCACCCCTTTATATAGAAGGCGCTCCAGTTTTTCACAGCCATGAGCAATGGCGAGCGCGGGACGCACCATCAAGTTATCGAAACCGCCCGCTACCACAAAACCCCGTTTTGCCCAGGGCAGTATTGGTCCAAGTAAAACCTGGACAGGAAAAAACCAGCCCAGCAGCAGGCCACCCAGGGCTGCACTCAACCCTAGTATCTCGGGAATGAATCGGGTTATGGTATTTTCGGTTAGCCGAATATTCAGTGCTGATTCCAGCAATAATTCCAGGCCTGGGAACGCGGCACCTAAAATAACGGCTAGTAAAACCAGTCCGCCCAGCCCGGTACCCATCCAGGCAAGCCCGCTTACGGGCTGACTTGTGCCATTTTTTAGCCAAAGAATGCGCAGGGCCCTGGCCATGTAGCCACCTGTTAATAAAGTACCGGCCAGGGCCAGGGGCAACAGTATCCAGATATGATCCGAGCTGAGTGTGGCAGCGATAATGGCATCTTTAGAAAAGAAACCACTCAGCGGCGGAATGCCGGCCAGTGCCAGTGCGGCCAGTGCGAAACCGAAAAATATTTTTGGTTGATTACGGCCAACGCCCTGTAATTTATCCAGCATGGTGCTGTCGCGACTGTGCTGGAATACACCGGCGCCAAGAAACAAACTGCTTTTAATTGCCGCATGGGCAATCAGGTGTAGCAGGGCAGCCATGGGCACACCAGCGCCTACGGCAATCAACATCAGTCCATATTGACTGGAGGTTGATGCAGCCAGCATGCGTTTAAGATCCGATTCAGCCAGTGCAATCAGGCCAGTGACGACAGTAGTGACGCCACCAACAATGCCAATAACTAATAGTGTTTCAGGCGCTAACATTGGTGCAGTACGAATCAGCAGAATCGCTCCTGCGGCAACCAGTGTCGCCGAATGTAACAGCGCCGATACCGGTGTCGGCCCTGCCATGGCGCGTTGTAACCAGTCATGTAATGGCGTTTGTGCAGATTTTCCCATGGCCGCGATCAATAATAATAACCCGGCAGCAATGGCAGGACCGCCGCTTGTATTTAACGTACTTGCAATATCACTACTACCGGCATTGGTGATAAGAATAAAAACGGCAACATAGAGCCCCAGATCAGCACTGCGGGTAACCAGGAATGCGCGCATGGCGGCCGATTTAACCCCCGGCTTGCGGTACCAGAAGCCGATTAACAGGTAACTGCTCAGGCCAATGAGTTCCCAGGCCGACAGTAATAATATCCAGTCACCGGCAAGCACCAGTGTCTGCATGGCAGCGGCGAATAACAACAGGGTGGCAAAAAAACGTACCTGTTCCCGATCCTTTTTCATGTAACCCACTGCATAAACCATCACCAGGGTGCAGACCACGGCGACCAGGGTTGAGAGCAATGCGGTCAAGGGCGTGGCCACAAGGCGCAGCGGCATGCCCGGCAAACCGGGCAAAATTATTTCTTGGCTCAGGCCATTATATGCATTGGCCAATAATTCCAGGCTGCCGACCAGACCGATAGCGGCACCTAACAACGCCAGTGTTGCGGGGAAGCGCCGCAATAACATGATCAGCAGTGTTGCAGAAAGTGGTGCGAGAATAGCGACGGCAATCAGGTTCATCCCTTTAACTCCGTTGCTTCTTCCATTTCAACCGAGCCTTTAGCACGGAAGCGGGCAATGGCCACACCAAAACCCACTGCCATTTCGATGGCCATGACGGTCATGATAATTAATACAAACATTTGTCCGGCGGGGTTGTCCGGGTGCAGGTAACGCCAGAATGCCACCATGTTAACCATGGCGCCGGCAAGAATTAATTCTACCCCCATCATAATCATGACCAGGTTGGTCTGGGACAGTGCACCATAGATGCCGACACCAAACAATGCAGCACCCGAAACCAGGGCAATAATAAGTTCAGGACTCATTGTTTCTGTTTCCTTTTTACCGGTTGTATGGCGACGGCGGTGGCGGCAATCATTGAAGTCAGAATAGTGACGCCCGCCATTTCAAAAATCAGCATCGAACGATTCAATAACTCGAGTCCGAGATCGACAGTTTGTTGCGCTGCATCGGGAAAACTTGTCGCGACCGGTCCCCAGTCTACGAACACGGCAACAAGAACGGCGGCCACAAACGAAACAAAGCCCGTTATTAATGACAAACGTTTCTGATGGGTCATGTCCATGGTGCCCAGACCACCTGGATCCATCATAAACATCACCATGAAAATCGCCATAATACTCATTTCAGTGGCCATCATCATAATTTGCAAGACACCCAGGAATTCCGCCTCCATGCTCAGGAACATTGCACCCAGTGCCGTTTGCGAAAACAATAGTGCTAGTGCCGAGCGCACCATTGAATAAGTACGAAACACTACAATGCCAAACCAGACGCCAGCGAGCCCAAAAAAACCGATAAAAAACATTTGCGCGGTCATGGAAACTCCAGCACCAGTATGCCAACGATTAGAATGTTGATCAGTGCCAGGGGGATGCCCAGTATCCAACACCAGGAAAGTAGGTGTGCCTCGCGGATGCGTGGCATGTAACGCCCCGCGAGCAACATAGTTGCGGCGACCGCCAGAATTTTTATTGCGCTCCATGCCCAGGGTGGTAACCAGGGCCCTTGCCAGCCACCCAGGTAAAAAACGACGGTGGCAGCCGCCAGGGTAATTATTAATACCAACCTGCCAAGTCGGAACACGGCCAGTCGTATGCCCGTGTACTCTGCCTCGACACCACCGGCCAGTTCACCTTTGGCAATCATCATGTCGAACGGCGGTAAAAAGGCCAGCGCCATGGATGCGATAAAAAATAATATAAATCCCAACGGTTGGTAAACAATGTTCCACAAACTTGCCTGGGAAATCACAATCTGTGTCGACAATAATGATTCGGCGCGCATGGCAACTGCGGTGATGGGCATTACAATCAACATGGCATAAGCAATCAACTGGCCCAAGAAACGCCAGCCACCCACCATCGCGTAAGCACCGTCTGGCCCCCAGCCAGCCATCAATAAAGCGACCAGCACATAAACCAGTGCTGCATTGATGAACAAGGCGCCGGTAGCAAGATCGGCAATAATTAAATTGGGCGTCAGCGGTATGACTGTGGCTGCCAGTAAGCCCGATAACAATAACAAAACCGGGCCGACCTCGAAGAAAATCCGGTCTGGTTTGCGCGGTAAATTGGATTCCCGCCCGAGCAAAGCAATGCCAGCGAGTAATGGTGCCGAAAGTTGAAAACGTCCAGTGCTTATCCAGGCCTCGAGGACTGCAACAAAATATGCCCCAGCTATTAGTAAAAGTACGATAAGCAGCGTGGTCACAACCGAATTTCCCAGGGTGACAGATCAAGTGAGCCTACTGTGATTAGTGCATCACCCAGTTCTTGTTGGGCAGTGAGTTGCTCGATTAAACCAAGATGGTGGGTTGACGGCGTCTCCAGTTTTGCATCAATCACCTGGCCGTTTTTCAAACTCACCTGCAGGTGCGCCAGGCCGCGGGGTGTTTCGAGTACTGCTTCACCTGTGCCACTGTTTTCACTAATCCCATTACTATTAAAAATGTCGGCGCTGGTAGTAAAACCCGCCTTTTCAATTAACATCAGGCTCTGGCTAATTTCGTCAAGACGAAGTTGTAAGCGCGCCCGGGCATCACCATTTTCCCCGCTGGTCGGGGTGAACCCAAGGCCCAGGTAAATATTGTCGTTACTGCGAGCATCTTTATTAATTCCCGAAGCGCGAGCCACCGGGCCAAGCAAGGTTATATCAGCATGGCCAATAAGTTTGCCAATCCCGGTGGTGCGAGATTTTAATAAGGGTGTCCGCCGTAATCGTTTATTCAGTGTAATTATTCCCGACTTTAATTCAGAAACCTGTTTCTGTTTTATATCCCCTCGCAGTAAATTCTGCTGCAATAAGGTGGCGCGGTGTTGTAACCAATCAAAGCCGGTTTGTTCTGCAAACAAAACCAGCCAGCCCAGGTGACTGACGATACGTTCACGTTCCAAAGCAACCACGCGCGCCAGTGCAATTTGTTTTTCAACTTCTAAACCGATAGCATTTTCAAACGCCAGGCAGGCAAGCACTTGATAGCTAATCGGTGTTAGTGGCGCCAGGCTTGCCAGCCGTTTGCTAAAGCTGTTGAAATCCATCCCGGTTTCCAGTAACAGCGGTTGGTTGCCAACGAGGGTACTGGCGCTGGAGCCTGCCACGGTGTCGCCGTCAAGTGTCAGGGTCAGCAACAGGCCACCGGGTAACCCCGGGAAAAAAGGACCGAAGGGCACATCGATCCAGTCCATTGCCAAACCATCACCACTAAGGGGCAGGTCTTTGGTGACATCAATCATGGACATGAATGCTTCACCGTGTTCCATCGTGCTGTGATCCATACCGGCATGATCATGTGATTGTTTTGGTTTGCCCTGACGGGGTTCCAGGTTCATGCCGCACTTGGGGCACGACCCCGGTTCT
>QIGL01000028.1 GCA_003228915.1 Acidiferrobacteraceae bacterium | reverse complement strand
TGGCCGGTTTAGTAGCATTGACATCAGGATTGTCATTGGCGCCAGCATTTGACTTGAAATCAGGATTTACATTGCCATTTTTTTCGACAGACGTATCGCCCTGCTTGGCTTCAGAACGCGCCCGTTGACCAGACCGGTTACGCCTGGGTTCATTTCTTCTACGGCTGGACGGTTTCTGTTGATTGCTTTCAGAAACAGGATTGGCCTCCTGGTTATTATTTTGTGGCCGACTTTTATTTGCTGGCCGCCTGCTTCTGTTCTTGTTTTGGTTTTGGCCGTCCCGGTTACGACCGTCTTGCGGGCGTTTGTTGCTGGCACCCTTTTGCTGGCCGCGGCGCTGATTTCTGTTTCTTTGATTATCACGCTGCCTGTTCTGGCCACCGCGTCTATGTTGGCCGCTACCTGGGCGCCTGTTACCAGTCCTGGATTGTTTTGTTTTTGTATTTCCATCAAGACCAAATAATTTTTTCAGGAAGGCAATAATCGAAAATGCATCCCCTTTTGGTTTTGCTTTTTGAGGCGCGGCACTGGCATGGGTCAATTGGGCAACTGCGGCAGTTTCAGTCACAGGACGTGCCTCGGCGTCCTCCTTTTCTTTAGCTTCCCTGGCTTCTTCAGAGTCTGCATAATTTAATTCATGACTGGCAGTATCGATTTGCTCTTCATATTCTTCAATCTTGAGTCGTTGAATCGTGTAGTGGGGCGTTTGCAACTCAGGCGTCGGTACCACAATAATTGGCGTACCCAATTTTGACTCGATTGAGGAAATTTCATGTCGTTTTTCATTAAGTAAATAGGTAGCGACATCAACAGGCAAATGAACCTGGACTGCTGCAGTATTTTCTTTCATGGCTTCGTCCTGGATCAAGCGCAGGATATTCAGGGAGATCGACAGTACCGACCTGACATGTCCTGTACCCTTGCAGCGCGGGCATATATCACTATTGGCTTCACTAAGAGACGGGCGTAGTCTTTGACGAGATAATTCAAGCAATCCAAATCTCGACAAGCGTCCAATCTGGACCCTGGCACGATCAGGTTTCATTGACTCATTCAGGCGCTGTTCGACCGCTCTTTGATTGCGCGAAGGCGTCATGTCGATAAAGTCGATGACAACCAGGCCGCCTAGATCACGCAACCTGAGCTGTCTTGCCACTTCTTCGGCAGCCTCAAGATTGGTATTCAGCGCTGTTTCTTCAATGTCTGCGCCTTTAGTGGCCCTGGCAGAGTTCACGTCAATTGATATCAGGGCTTCGGTGCGATCGAAAACCAGTGATCCGCCTGAATCAAGTTGTACCTCACGTGAAAATGCCGAGTCTATCTGGTGTTCAACCTGGTAACGTGAGAACAAGGGTGTTTCTTCGTCGTACAATTTGAGCTTGGACAGGTTTTGCTGACTGACCTGCCCCATGAACTTGTGCATTCTTTCGTAAACATCGGGATTATCAACAAGAATCTCACCAATATCAGTGCGCAAGTAATCGCGAATGGTTCGAACCACCAGGTTACTTTCCCGGTAAACAAGAAATGGCGCACTCCGATCAACAGCAGCCGTGCTGATGGCATCCCAGAGGTGATTGAGGTAATCCAGATCCCATTGTAAATCTTCTGCACTTTTGCCAATGCCAGCGGTACGGGCTATCAGCGAAAAATCCTGGGGCACATCCAGCTCGGCCATGGCATCACGCAGTTCTGCACGTTCTTCACCTTCTATGCGCCTGGAGATACCGCCGCCTTTTGGATTATTTGGCATCAGTACCAGGTAGCGACCAGCGAGACTAATAAAGGTGGTCAAGGCCGCGCCTTTACTGCCGCGCTCTTCCTTGTCAACCTGGACAATTAATTCCTGCCCTTCCTTGATCACGTCTTTAATCTTGACCTGGGACATGGGCGTACGACTGTCCGTTCCCTGAAAGTAAAGCCTTGAGATTTCTTTTAGTGGCAGAAAGCCCTGACGTTCCGTTCCATAATCAACAAAAGCCGCCTCAAGACTTGGCTCGACGCGTGTTACTTTACCTTTGTAGATATTGCCCTTTTTGAGCATGCTGGCCGCAGATTCGATGTCAAGATCCAGTATCTTCTGTCCATCAACAACGACCATGCGCAACTCCTCGGTATGAGTTGCGTTAAATAAAATTCTCTTCATGTTATAAATCCCCGACGTCCCGGGGTCGGACAAAAACTTCCAAATATATCGAGATTGTCCTGTGTACTGAATCCAGATTGTCACAAGCGATTCACAAACGCCGACTAATGCTGATTTAAGTCAGGCCATGTTGCAAAATCACGCGCACTTATCAGTACGACTTAAATTAATTACTTTACCAGGATATCATCCCGGAACGTCTATTCTTGCTGGTATCCCTCTGCATGGGCGAAGGATACAAAACCCGTAATTTTTTTGGTTGTCTCTTTTAGTCGCCGCGTATCTTATTTCTGGAGATCGCTGGCATGTTACAAAAATAGCGCTGATTGTTTATTTATATCAGTCGCCAAAAAAATCTTTATTCCAGATAAACGTCAAACCTAAAAACACTTAAAATAAGTGTGTTTTTGTAAAACAATGATTCAATTAAATAATCACGTCTATCACTGGCAATAATAACAGCGCTGGTAGTTTTGGGCAATCTGTTATCATTGGCTCATGATCGTAGCTAACGCCCAAAAGTCCATGGCTGTCTCGTGGTTTGATATAAGTGAAGATAATGACGGCCAAAGGCTGGATAATTTCCTGGTATCCCGCCTAAAAGGCGTGCCCAAGAGCAGGATTTATCGCCTCGTGCGCAAAGGAGAGGTGCGGGTCAATAAGGGCAGAAAACGCCCGGAATACCGGTTAAAAATCGGTGACAGGGTAAGAATTCCGCCAATTTCACAGGCTGAGCGGGTAGGGCAGATACGGGATCCAGCTAATTTAAGCTGGCTTGAAGATCGTATACTCCATGAAGATAAGCAGATTATTGTGCTGGACAAGCCATCTGGTATGGCAGTCCATGGCGGCAGCGGCATTAGCCTGGGATTAATTGAGGCAATGCGCAGCTTGCGCGGCCAAAACCGCTTCCTGGAACTCGTACATCGTCTAGATCGAGAGACATCAGGCTGTCTCCTGCTGGCCAAAAAAAGGAGTGCCCTGGTGGCATTACACGCCCAGCTGCAGACCCACAAAGTCGACAAACGCTACCTGGCTTTGATCAAGGGTAACTGGCGAGGTGGAACCAAAAAAGTATCTGCCAGCCTGGAGCGACTTTCAGGCCCCAATGGTGAGCGCATGGTACGCGTTTCAGAAGCGGGGAAATCAGCAATTAGTTTTATCAAACCTGTGCAGCAATTCCAGGCCTATACCCTGGTAGAAATTCAGCTTAAAACAGGACGTACCCACCAGGCCCGGGTCCATTGCGCACATTTAGACCAGGCAATTGCTGGCGATCAGCGTTATGGTGATCCGGAGACAAACAAGAAACTAAAAAGTATTGGCTTAAAGAGACTATTTTTGCATGCTGCCTCAATCGAGTTTGCAATTAATGAAGACAAAAAAATCAAAGTATCGGCCCCCTTGCCGCCAGAACTTCAAAAAGTAATCAAAAAACTTGAATGACACTGGAATGAAACGGGAATTTGATTTGGTGATTTTCGATTGGGACGGCACCTTGATGGATTCAGTGGCTAAAATTGTGCGTTGCTTTATTGCTGCCATGGAAGATGCGAATATTCCACCGCCAGAAGAATCTGATATCCGCAATATAATTGGCCTGGGCTTAATGGAGTCAATGGCTGTTTTAATGCCTGGTAGCAGTGATCAGGAAAAACTTAAGGTAATAGATTTGTATCGCGACCATTTTTTGATTCATGATGAAACAGAAATGCCATTTTTTGAGGGTGTCGAAACAGGATTATTGCAGCTTCAGGACAATGGTTATCAACTTGCAGTCGCTACCGGGAAAAATCGTGTCGGCCTGGATCGGTTGTTAAATTTGCATGATTTCGAGAAATATTTTACAGCCACACGATGCTCCGACGAAACCTCATCAAAACCAGACCCACAAATGCTTAATGAATTGCTTGCCATTACGAATGTTCGTCCTGACAGGGCAATTATGATTGGTGATTCTACCTACGATATGGAAATGGCATGCAATGCTGATGTGGCCTGCATGGCGGTCAGTTATGGTGCCCACGAGTGCGATAAATTACTTGCCTATCAACCGAGGGATTGCCTGAAAACATTTCCGGATCTTCTGAAATGGCTGATGTAACTGAAAAAAAATTCGTGTTGTGCAAAAGTACTGACTTGAAAGAAAAAGGATCTGGCCAGAGGTTTCTCGTAAAAATAAATAACGAAGTCCGACCAGCATTTGTACTCAGATTCATGGGCAAGCCCAGGGCGTATCTTAATGAGTGTGCCCACCAGACAATGGAACTGGATTTGCAAAAAGGGCTTTTTTTTGACCGGTCCGGGCAATATATTATTTGCGCAACCCATGGCGCGCTGTATAGTCCCGACAAAGGCTTGTGTGTCAGCGGCCGTTGTGATGGCCGTTCGTTAACACCACTGCCAGTGGTTGAAGCAGAAAAAAATATCTGTTTTGTCGCTGAAGACGGGTTAGAATTTATATCATTGGCTAATGATCTGGATACTTAACAAACTGGATAATTTAAGGAGTAACAATATGGCTGGGCACGACGACCAAAATGGAACTTCAAAACCTGAGTGGGAGCGCAGCCTCCTTGAAAAACTGGCATTTGCTTCCCTAAATGAACAAAAAAAGGCCCGTCGCTGGGGAATCTTTTTTAAATTATTTTTTGTCGGTTATTTTGTCATTTTACTGATCGTGGCATCAGGTGACGGGATATCAAACAAGTCCGATCCATCTGGAGAGTACAGCGCCATGGTTGATCTTCAGGGGATTATTGCGCCTGGTACCGAAGCAAGTGCCGACATGGTGGTAAGCGGTCTGCGCGAGGCTTTTAAAAGTGAGGCCAAAGGTATTATTTTGCGCGCGAACAGCCCAGGCGGAAGTCCAGTTCAGGCAAATTATATTTACAACGAAATTAAACGACTTCGAACCAAATACGCTGATAAAAAAATATACGCAGTCATTGGCGATGTATGCGCCTCAGGTTGTTATTTTGCCGTAGCCGGTGTCGATAAAATTTATGCCAGCCCATCAAGTGTCGTCGGTTCTATAGGTGTGCTGATGGATGGTTTTGGATTCGTTGATGCCATGAAAAAGTTTGGAGTTGAACGTCGATTGATGACTGCAGGAGAAAACAAGGGCATCCTGGATCCATTTTCACCAATAAAAAGTAAAGACAAAAAACATGTCCAGGGCGTACTTAACAACATTCATGCCCAATTTATAGACGTTGTCCGGGAAGGCCGAGGCAAAGCTCTCAAGGAAACGCCGGAGATGTTTTCTGGATTGTTCTGGACAGGTGAGCAAGCGCTGGCAATGGGGCTTATTGATGATATGGGCAGTGCCGGCCAGGTGGCGCGGGACGTAATTGGAGCCGATGATATTGTTGATTATACCCAAAAGGAAAATCTGCTGGATCGGTTTGCCAGTAGATTTGGTGCCGCGATGGCGAGTAGTTTATCTATTTCACTATTGAAAAATAATATTCAACTTAGATAACAACCTAGATGACGGAAAGGCCTTCGTGCTCAAGCATTTTGATCAGGCTTATCAGGGGTAGCCCGATCAATGTATTGGGGTCTTCTCCGTCAAAACGTTCAAGCAGGGCAATGCCTAACCCTTCAGATTTAACACTGCCAGCACAGTTATACGGTTTTTCTTTTCTTAGATAATTTTCTATTTGCTCGTGCTTGAGTTTTTTGAAAACAACATTATAGGGAACTACTTCACTCTGTATTTTTGAGGTACGGGAATTAATCAGCACCAGCCCTGTGTAGAGCGTAATTGTTTTTCCCGATGCCGCCTTTAATTGTAAAACCGCGTGTTCATGATCTCGTGGTTTGCCCACAATTTCGCCACCATGAACGGCAACCTGGTCGCAACCAATAACAAGTGCATTTTCCTCGCGACTGGCAATCGCTTTCGCTTTTTTTATGGCAAGTCTTTCTACCAGTACAGCAGGCGCTTCATTTGCAAGTGGGCTTTCATCAACGTCCGGATTTTGTGTTGTAAATGGTAGCTGCAGACGTGCCAACAACTCCTTGCGATATACCGATGAAGAGGCAAGGATAAGTTTCATAAATAAAATAGCTGGCCAGAAATATAAAAAAAGTTATATAACCTGGGCTTATTCAATCTCTACCAGGGCTTCATCGGGATTTACGCTGTCACCCTTGCTAACATTGATTGCTTTAACAGTACCGCTAATGGGGGCGGGGACTTCATTTTCCATTTTCATGGCCTCAACGACAAGCACCGGATCACCATCTTTAATGGTGTCACCCACCTTAACCATAATTTCGACAATCGTGCCAGGCATTGAACTGGTAACATGGCCTTGTTTTGTGGCGCGGGTCCTGCCAGATTTAACGCCAGATTGTTTGCTACCGTTTCCTGATTGAGTGCTGGCTGCTTCAATTTCTTCCAGGCTCTCGATCAGGACTTCTTCAGGCACACCATCAACCGAGAGATAAAAAGGTCTTTGTTCGTCATATTTCTGGCCCGCACCTGTTACTTTGATGTGGTAAGTTTCGCCATGCATGGTGACGTTAAACTCTGTTGGCGCCATCTGTGCCCCCATTTCGCCATTGGACGCAGGCAACAAGGTTTCAGCCTGGAGGTTACCATTGGCACGATCATCAAGAAATTGGCGGCCAATCTCTGGAAACATGGCATAGGTAAGCACATCTTCTTCGGAAGTAGCGAGATCACCAATTTCTTTTTTAAGCTTGTCCAGCTCGGGCGCTATCTTGTCAGCGGGCCTGCAGGTGATGACTTCGTCATTACCAATGGCCATGCTCCTGATTTTTTCATCAATTTTCCCCGGTGCTTTACCGTATCGTCCTTGCATATAAAGCTTCACTTCATTGGTAATACTCTTGTAACGTTCCCCGGTAATTACGTTCAGGACTGCCTGGGTGCCAACTATTTGCGAAGATGGCGTCACCAGTGGTGGATAACCCATGTCTTTTCTGACTCGCGGTATTTCTTCCAGCACTTCATTCATACGGTCAAGGGCGCCCTGATCTTTTAGCTGGTGCGATAAATTCGAAATCATACCACCGGGCACCTGGTTTAACTGGACACGGGTATCAATACCGGTGAACTCACTTTCGTACTGGTGATATTTTTTTCTCACCTCATAAAAATAACCACCGATCTCTTGCAGTAGCTCAAGATTGAGCCCCGTGTCATAAGGTGTGTCTGTAAATGCAACGACCATACTCTCGGTCGGCGCATGGCTTGTGCCCCAGGATAAAGAACTGATTGCGGTATCAACATGCCTGCAACCATTTTCTACGGCTTTGAACATGGAAATATCGGCAATGCCTGCCGTAGTATGGGAATGAAAATGCAGTGGTATTTTAATTGCTTTAGACAATGCTGCAAATAATTCTTCGCTTTTAACCGGAGTCAGCAAGCCGGCCATATCTTTTATACACAGACTGTGACAGCCCATGGTCTCAAGCTCTTTGGCTTGCTCGACAAAGTGTTCAATCGTATGGACCGGGCTAACCGTATAACTTAAAGCGCCCTGGGCATGTTTGCCTGATTTAACAACCGCATCAATTGAAACTTTCAGGTTACGCAAATCGTTTATGGCATCAAAAATTCGGAATACGTCAACACCGTTTTCAGCGGCCCTGGCGACAAATGCCTGGACAACATCATCTGAATAATGACGGTAACCCAGCAAATTCTGGCCACGTAACAACATTTGAATCGGCGTGTTGGGCAGGGCAGCCTTTAGTTTACGCAGTCTTTCCCACGGGTCTTCTTTCAGGAAACGAACACAAGCATCAAAAGTTGCGCCACCCCATGCCTCCAGGGACCAATAACCAACCTTGTCCAGTTTGTCACAAATCGGCAGCATGTCTTCGGTTCGCATACGAGTTGCCAACAGCGATTGATGGGCATCGCGTAAAATTACATCTGTTACAAGTACTTTTGATGAAGCTGTCATAATTTCATTTTTAAAAGTTAAAATTTGTGATGGGCAATAATTGCCGAGGCAACCACTGCTGCCAAATCAGCTGGCGGCCGCCTGATCGAATAATCAACCAGTTCCGGATGTTCTTCAACAAAACTGGTATTAAACTTACCTGACCTGAACACAGGTGATTTCAAAATTTCCAGGTGAAAGGGTTTTGTTGTTTTGACCCCGTGCAGCCCAACATCTCGCAAAGCACGATTTGCCCGCGCCAGTAATTGATCCCAGGTCAGGGCCCAGACCGTTAACTTTGCGCACATGGAGTCATAAAAGGGCGGAAAAATATAACCGGTATAAATTGCCGCATCGGTTCTGACCCCGGGCCCGCCGGCGGCGTAATAACGTGTAATGCGGCCAAAATTAGGCAAGAAATCATTTTTTGGATCTTCGGCATTTATACGGAACTGCATGGCATAACCGCGCATGTGAATTTGTTTTTGTTGTAGTGATAACGGATTACCAGCTGCAATTTGTATTTGTTCCTGCACGATATCCATGCCTGTTATTTGTTCGGTGATTGTGTGTTCAACTTGCAGGCGTGTATTCATTTCCATGAAATAAAATTCATCGTTCTCATCCAGCAAAAATTCGACAGTGCCTGCATTTTCATAATCTACGGCCTTGGCAGCACGAACCGCCATTTTACAAACATAATCACGCTGCTTGCTGTTCAGTTGTGGCGACGGTGCAATTTCGATTAATTTTTGATGGCGGCGCTGGATGGAACAATCCCGCTCAAAAAGATGAATCACGTTACCGCTTGTATCACCCAGTATCTGGACCTCGATGTGTCTCGGGTTGTCGATGCATTTTTCCAGGAAAACATCGGCGGAGCCAAAGGCCTTGGTCGCTTCTGAAACGACCCGATCGAAATTCTGTTTTAATTCGTTTTCATTTTCGCACCGGCGAATACCACGGCCGCCGCCGCCTGACGTTGCCTTGAGCATGACCGGGTAACCCACTTCACCGGCAACCTCGATGGCCTCGTCAAGATCCCTGAGATTATCTTCGGTGCCAGGTGTGACCGGCACCTTGGCTGCAATCATGGCACGTCGAGCTTCGGTTTTATTGCCCATTTTCCGGATAACGGACGCTTTGGGCCCAATGAAGGTAATTCCGCGACGTTCACAAATATCGGCAAGCTGGGGATTTTCTGACAAAAAACCATAACCCGGATGCAGGGCATCACAACCGGACATAACCGCAATATTGACCAGTCTATGGGCGTTCAGGTAGCCGCCCAGGGGATCGGGACCAAGACTAAAGGCCTCATCGGCCTTTTTGACATGCAGGGCATGGCGATCTGCATCCGAATAAACGGCCACAGACTTTATGCTCATTTCCGAGCAGGCACGGACAATCCGTACAGCAATTTCACCACGATTGGCGACAAGTATTTTTTTGATCAATTTCGCTACTATCCCGGTAATTAGCGCCTGAACTGCGGCGTTGTGCACTATATACACGTATTTAGGGTTGCTGTTTTACGGAAACGGCCTGTGGCTGTCAATCCCGTCGCGAGCCTGACGCACTTTAAGGCGGTAAATGCTGCAACAAGCTTTTGACACAGTATAAGTACAAATATATGATGCGCGCCCTATGGATGCCGGGTTTAGTGCTGTCGTTGATCCCTTGCAGCTGGCAAAGCAGGGTAAACGGCTCAATGGTCAATTGGCCTTGCAGGCTTTGCCCAGATTAGCGGTATTAAGCTGCAATTCTGCTGTTGGTAAGGTTGAGGTGGATTTACAATTTAGTCGCGGTGAAGACCAGCAAAACCGGGTAACAGGCAGTGCCGGTGCCTCTTTTGATGTGATTTGCCAGCGTTGCCTCGGGCAGATGTCTTTGCAATTAGACAGTGAGATCAATATTCTCCTGCTAGGTAGTCAGGAGGAGGGCGTTGAAAATAACGACGGTATTGTCTGTAAGGGTAAAATGCCGGTCACAGATTTGATTGAAGATGAACTACTTTTGGCCATGCCAATGTTTCCAAAACACCGGGCTGGTGACTGCAAGATTAAGCGCGAACAGGTAAAATCTGCTGCCAATGGTACTGGCTCTGGTTCCGGCAGTGATAAAGGACAAAAAACGAGCCGCGAGGACAATCCTTTTGCAGTATTAGCAAAATTGAAATCAGGCCAAAAGAGTCAGAACCAAAAGAAGGATAGTAGATCGGGAAAGAAAGCTGGCAAGAAATAAAAGCCAATTTTTTTCTACTGGAATGAGAATGAACAATTTTAAAGATGAGGAATAGTTATGGCCGTACAAAAAAATCGCAAGACCCCGTCCAAGCGCGGGATGAGAAGATCTCATGACGCACTTAGCGCTACCACGCTTTCTGTTGAGCCTACAAGTGGCGAGACACATCGTCGTCATCACGTTAGCCCAAACGGTTTTTATCGTGGCAAAAAAGTAATCGATACCCAGACTGAGTCTTAACCGGCTCACCTGATTAAATTCTTTACTGAATCAATAGAAGAGCCTCACTTGCCTGTTGTAATTAGTCTTGATGCAATGGGCGGCGACCATGGGGTTAGCGTCACAATTCCCGCTGCCTTATCATTCAGGCGCCGTTTTCCTGATGTCAGGCTTGTTCTGGTTGGTCAACAGGATGTTCTGCGTCAGTCTCTTCTAGACCATCATGCCGAAGAGAGCGAGAGTCTCGTTATTCACCATGCCGGGCAAGTAGTCGCAATGGGCGAGTCTGTCACCCACGCGTTGAGGAGAAAAAAAGATTCTTCCATGCGGGTTGCCATTAATCTCGTTAAGGACGGCACAGCCAATGCCTGTGTTAGTGCTGGTAATACTGGCGCCCTGGTCGCCACGGCAAGATTTGTCCTGAAAACATTACCTGGAATCGACAGGCCGGCAATTATTGGCGCCATGCCAACCATGAATGGCCACCTGCGGGTACTCGACATGGGCGCAAATATTGACTGCACCCCCGAACATTTGTTGCAATTTGGTATTATGGGGTCAATTCTCGTCACCGCTCTTGAGGGTAAAACTGCGCCCTCCATTGCGCTGCTGAACATCGGCGAAGAAGAAATCAAAGGCAACGAAGTCGTTAAAAGAGCTGCCGAGTTACTCCAGAAGAGCGCCATAAATTACATTGGTTTTGCAGAAGGTAATGAAATATTTTTGAGTGATTACGATGTGATTGTTTGCGACGGGTTTATGGGAAATATTGCCCTGAAAACCAGTGAAGGCCTGGCGCAAATGATTACCCAAATGATTCGCCAGGAATTTAATAAAAACCTGATCACTAAAATTATTGGCCTGGTGGCCATGCCAGTATTAAAGGCCTTTCGAAAACGCGTTGACCATCGCCGCCACAATGGCGCTACCCTGATTGGACTCAGGGGGACCGTCATTAAAAGTCATGGCGGTGCTGACAAACTGGCTTTTGAACATGCCATTGAAGTTGCGCTCGATGAAGTTCAATCAAATGTTCCGGAAAAAATTAGTGCGGGCTTGTGCAAGATGTCTGCCGAGGAGAAACAGGGATGAAAAACTCAAGATGAAATATTCTAAAATAACCGGAACCGGTAGTTACCTGCCAGAAAAAATACTCACCAATGCCGACCTGGAAAAAATTGTCGACACCACCAGTGAGTGGATTGTCTCGCGCACCGGGATTGAAGAGAGACGAATAGCAGGTGACAATGAATTTACTTGCGATTTAGCTGAAGCAGCAGCACGTAATGCCATAAGCGCGGCCAATATAAACGCCAAAGACATCGATCTCATAATTGTTGCAACCACCACGCCTGACCGAATATTTCCCAGCACCGCCTGTTTATTGCAAGAAAGACTCGGCATCCATGGCTGCGCCGCCTTTGATGTCCAGGCCGTCTGCACGGGTTTTGTTTATGGTATGGGTATTGCCGAAAAATTCATACGAACCGGTAGTGCAAAACGAGCGCTAATAGTAGGGGCAGAAACATTGTCCCGCATAATTGACTGGCGTGATCGTTCTACATGTGTGCTGTTTGGGGATGGTGCTGGTGCGGTCATACTGGAAGCGAGCGATTCAGAAGGCATTATCTCGTCGCATTTACATGCTGATGGCAAATATAAGGAACTGTTAACCGTGCCCGTCGGTGTTTCCAGCGGTCATGAAAAATTAAAACAAACCGAGGCCTATATCCAGATGCAGGGCAATGAAGTATTCCGGGTTGCGGTCAATACGCTCGGTCGAATTGTTGATGAAACGCTGGCAGCAAATAACATGAAAAAATCAGACATCACCTGGCTCGTGCCGCACCAGGCAAACATCAGGATCATCAATGCAACAGCAAAAAAACTTGGCATATCCACTGATCATGTTGTTGTCACTGTGAACAAACACGGTAATACGTCAGCGGCGTCGATCCCGCTGGCATTCGATGAAGCCGTCCGTGATGGCCGTATTAAGCGTGGCGATACTGTCATGATGGAGGCATTTGGCGGAGGTTTTACCTGGGGATCGGTCTTGTTGAAATATTAACCAAGTAATAAAAACATAGACAGGCCGCTCCTGTGCGTCCTGCACCTGCGGCATTTGTACATCCGGGATGAACATGATTACTTAACATTGCAGATTGGATTCAGATGTACGTTTTAATCCAGTAAATCTTGTTAATCTTGTCTAAAGTATTTTGTTTTTTTATAATTTAAGAATTTAATAATTAAAGGTAAGGATAGTTTTTATGGCATTGGCATTTGTTTTTCCTGGCCAAGGTTCGCAATCGGTTGGCATGTCCAGCGCGCTGGCAGAAAATTTTGATGTTGTAACAAAAACATACCACGAGGCCAGTGAGGCGCTTGGGCACGACCTATGGCAATTGGTGTGCAACGGACCTGAAGCAGATTTAAATAAGACACAGAACACCCAGCCCGCCATGCTAACTGCGGGCGTTGCAGTTTGGCGAGTCTGGCAACAACGTGGCGGTCCTTTACCTGCCGTACTGGCAGGCCATAGCCTCGGAGAATACACTGCGCTGGTTTGTGCTGGTGCCCTGGCATTTTCTGATGCTGTTCGTTTAGTGGCTGATCGCGCCAGGTTTATGCAAGCTGCAGTACCTGCAGGCAAGGGCGCTATGGCGGCCATAATCGGCCTCGAGGATGCGGCAGTCAGGGTCCTGTGTGAGACAGCGGCGTCAGGGCAGGTATTAGATGCCGTCAACTACAACTCACCGGGCCAGGTAGTCATTGCTGGTGATACCGCTGCAGTAGATCGCGCCGTAGCCCAGGCCGGTGCAGCAGGGGCTAAAAGAGCGATTATATTGCCTGTTAGTGTGCCTTCTCACTGCGCATTAATGCATGACGCAGCCAATAACATGGCAGATCGTTTAACGTCCGTCACCATCAGCACGCCAGAAATTCCGGTTTTACATAATGTAAATGTTAAGGCAGAAAATAAAGCTGAAGATATCCGTGCCTTGTTAGTGCAGCAAATAGAAAACCCAGTGCGATGGGTGGAGACAGTTGAAAAAATAGCCAGCCAGGGCGTAAAAACAATCATAGAGTGTGGGCCTGGCAGGGTATTAACAGGGCTCAACAAACGCATCACTAAAGAAGCAAAAACATTACCGGTTTATGATAGCGCCAGTCTCGATTCGGCACTTGAGAGAGTTCAGACTCAAACACTTGCTCAATAAGGGGAAAATATGTCATTACAGGGCGAAGTAGCACTGGTTACAGGGGCAACACGGGGTATCGGTAAGGCCATAGCCCTCGCTTTAGGCGCTGAGGGCGCCCAGGTCATGGGTACTGCTACCTCAAGTAATGGTGTAGATAGCATAGATAAGTATTTGAAAGAAAATAATATTAATGGAAGTGGATTGGTGTTAGATGTGACCAGTCAAGATTCAGTCAGCGCACTCATGACAAGCATTAAGGAAATAACCGGCCAAGCGCCTAGTATCCTGGTTAACAATGCCGGTATTACCCGGGATAATTTGCTCATGCGCATGAAGGACGAGGAATGGGACGCCATTATGGAAACCAATCTCAAATCCTTATTTCGTTTGAGTAAAGCCTGTTGCCGACCCATGACCAAGGCCAGAAAGGGCAGAATAGTCAGTATTTCCTCTGTGGTGGGCGAAGTCGGCAATCCTGGCCAAACCAACTATTGCGCAGCTAAAGCAGGCGTAAATGGCTTCACAAGAGCGCTGGCGCGAGAACTGGCTCCCAGGAATATTACGGTAAACTCAGTTGCCCCTGGTTTTATAGATACAGATATGACGCGGGCATTATCAGAAGAACAACGGGCAGCCATTTGCGATAATATCCCGCTATCTCGCCTGGGTAGCGCTGAGGACGTGGCTGCTGCGGTCGTGTATCTGGTCTCAGATGCTGGCGCATATATTACGGGTACCACCATGCACGTCAATGGAGGCCTTTATATGGGCTAGTTCCAGGTTGATTCTAGAACTAGACCTTGGTCGTCAAATAAGAATACAATGCGCCCTCGCCGGGCCTTGTGCTCAAATCAGGAGGAAATTATAGCTATGAGCAGTATCGAAGAAAGAGTAAAAAAAATCGTAATCGAACAACTTGGGGTGAACGAGGGTGAAGTAGTCAATGCGGCTTCGTTTGTAGATGATCTTGGTGCAGATTCGCTTGACACCGTAGAGCTGGTCATGGCGCTGGAAGAAGAATTTGATACTGAAATTCCTGATGAAGATGCCGAAAAGATTACAACTGTTCAACAGGCAATAGATTACGTTAACAAGAACCAGTAAATCTACCTGCTGGTGATCTGTTGATTATTAGCGCTGGTATTGCAAATTTAATCCGTATTTCAGATATGGCTTTCAGGTCAGCAAAATTGCTGACTTTGTTTTGTTATTTTTGCGATAGCCGTAACAATTTTTTACTGCGATTAAATAAAACAATAAATAATTCCCTGGAGAGGCTGGATACTTGAGCAAGCGACGCGTCGTGATTACTGGTCTTGGGGTACTTTCTCCCATTGGTATTGGGGTTGAAAAAAACTGGATCAATATTCTTGCCGGCAAAAGTGGTATTGCACCGATTGAAAACTTCGATGCTACGGGCTTTCCATCTACTTTTGCCGGTGAAGTGAATGATTTCGACCCGCTTGATTTCATCCCTTTCAAAGAAGCAAAAAAAATGGATCGTTTTATCCAGCTAGGCGTCTCGGCTGGTCTCGAAGCATTTAAAGATTCTGGTTTAACCGTTACACCAGCCAATGCCCACAGGATGGGCGTGATAATTGGTTCCGGTATTGGCGGTATCAATACAATCGAAAAAACAACATCGGTAATCAGCGCCAAGGGACCACGTCGCGTATCCCCGTTTTATATTCCCATGAGCATCATCAATATGATATCCGGGGACTTGTCTATCATGCTGGGGTTAAAAGGACCCAACCTGGCAATAGTAACTGCCTGTACAACGGCGACTCACAGTATTGGCGACGCCAGCCGTATGATTGAATATGGCGATGCCGATGTCATGGTAGCAGGCGGTGCCGAAGCTGCTGTTACACCAACTAGTATGAGTGGATTTGGTAATGCCAGGGCGCTTAGTTTCCGTAATGATGATCCCCAGGGTGCCAGCCGCCCGTGGGATCTTGACCGTGATGGTTTCGTATTAAGTGAAGGCGCAGGTGTGGTGGTACTGGAAGAGTATGAGCACGCTATGAATCGAGGTGCAAAAATTTATGCCTCGGTTGACGGGTTTGGCATGAGTGGCGACGCCCACCACATGACCAGCCCGCCAGAAGATGGCGATGGCGCCAGGCGCTGCATGTTATCCGCGTTGGGTTATGCGGGCATCAAGCCGGAACAGGTCGATTATGTGAACGCCCACGGCACGTCAACACCGTTGGGTGACCTGGCCGAGACCCGGGCACTGGAAGCTGCCTTTGGCACCCATGCCAGCAAACTGGCAATAAGCTCTACAAAATCCATGACCGGTCACTTGCTTGGCGCGGCTGGTGGAGTTGAAGCTATTTATACGGCACTATCCATATACAATCAGGTTGCACCGCCGACAATTAATATTAGCAACCAGGATCCTGCGTGCGATCTTGATTTTGTACCCGGCGTAAAAAGAGACATGACCATTAATGTTGCGCTCTCAAACTCTTTTGGTTTTGGCGGTACCAATGGCACACTGGTAATGAGCAAGGTTAATTAAAGGCCTGCCCAGGTCCAACTTTAGAATTTATCCAGGAAATTTATATTTAGTTAAATGCGAGTCGTCAGCTCAGATAATAACGTGAGCTTGCTCGGGCTCCATCAGTCAAACCCGCGACATTTTCCTTTTCTGCTGCAGAGCACCGCAAAAAATACAGGGGACCAGAACCGGTACTCCCGTTATGACATTCTATTTGCATTACCTGGCCAGGCCTTGGTACTCAACAGTCACTACGAATTGTCTTTGGACAATAAACCGCTCCCGGAAAACGATTTCCTGAGCGCATTTGATGATATCTGGAAACATAAAAAATCTGAAAACAATCTCCGGGAAAATATAGAAAATAAAAAATTAAATTATCAAGATATAGAGGAGCTCCCTTTTCTTGGGGGCTGGTTTATATTCCTGTCTTATGAGCTGGTATCCCAGATTGAAACAAGCCTGGGCCAGTTACCAACCAAAAAAAATATTCCCGTGGCCATGGCGGTCAGGTGTCCTGCTGCAATTATTAGTAACAAACATTCTGGCGAAATAACAATCGTCGCCGAACAGTCTGTTTCAGAATCAGACTTTTTAAAACTAAATAAAGATATCGCCGATCTGGGGGTCGAAGAAGAAACAAAAGAAATTCGCATAAACCGCTTACATGAAGAAAATGAAAAAATATACCTGGACAACATAAACCGCGTAAAACAGTACATACATGATGGCGATATTTTCCAGGTAAATTTATCCAGGAAATGGCATGCAAACATCAAGCAGGGCAGTGCCGCAGAAATTTACCAGCACTTGTGCAAAACTAATCCTGGCCCGTTTGCAGGACTTGCCAGGTTGTCCGATGAGTGCGCTATCATTAGCTCTTCTCCTGAAAGACTGGTGAGCTGTAAAAACAATAAAGTAACAACACGTCCTATTGCCGGTACTTTTCCCAGGAATTCCAACCAAACACTTGATGACGACTTACCTGCGGCACTGGTGGCAAACGCGAAAGAACGGGCAGAGCATATTATGCTGATTGACCTGGAACGAAATGACCTGGGGAGAGTCTGCCGCCCGGGCTCTGTTGAGGTTAGCGAAATGATGGTCGTAGAAACTTATAAGCACGTACACCACATCGTATCCCAGGTGGAAGGCTTACTGGCAGAAAATAAATCTCCAGCTGACATTATCCGTGCTGTTTTTCCAGGCGGGACCATTACCGGCTGCCCAAAAGTCAGGTGCATGGAAATCATACGGGATATGGAAAAATGCTCGCGGGGGGCATATACCGGTGCCATGGGTTATATCAATACCAGTGGTGATATGGATTTAAATATTTTAATTCGAACGCTGGTTGTCGAAAAAGGTAATCTCCATTTTCGGGCCGGTAGTGGCCTGGTCGCTGATTCCGAACCGGAGCGAGAACTGGATGAGACGCGGGCCAAAGCCAGGGGTTTAATCCAGGCGATCACAAATTGAAGGGATTATAAGCAGGTATTAACTAAACGACATGACTGAACAATCACAATACATAACCCTGATTAATGGCAAACCAGGCAGCACGGTCGATATAAACGACAGGGGCTTAAATTATGGCGACGGGATCTTTGAAACAATTGCCGTGCATGATGGTGTGACATTGCTTTGGGATTTGCACTGGTTGCGCTTAGCCAAGGGTTGCAGGCAGTTATCATTAACAATTCCCGACCAGGAAACCATCAACCAGGAACTAAAATTACTAGCTGGTAGAATCAACAAAGGCGTAATCAAATTAATATTAACCCGAGGCATTGGTAAGCGAGGTTATCGGCCAGATCCCGAACAGGTCTGTACCCGCATTCTTAGTAGCAGTCCGTGGCCGGGTAAAAAAGATGGGCAAGAAAGAGCAGGGGGCATCGAGACTTTTATCAGCAATCATGTCATTTACCCTGACCCGCAACTGGCGGGCATCAAACACCTCAACAGACTGACACAAGTGATGGCAAGTATTGAGGTCAATAATGAAGAGTCAGGATATAATAACCGGATTGGAATAATGTGTGATCCAGACAATAATCTTGTCGAAGCCATTTCGTCAAATATATTCGTAATCGAGAAACATACGCTGAAAACCCCTGAACTTATTAATTACGGGGTCGCAGGGGTCATGCGAGAAAACGTTTTGATACAGGCCAATAGACTGGGGATTAATACAGAAATTAAAATACTTGAGAAATCGTGTTTAAATAATGCAAACGAAGTTTTTTTAACCAACAGTATAATTGGCATAGTTCCGGTTAAGCGTATCAACAATAATATGTTTAAAGTAGGCGAAATAACAAGTAAATTAATGACAGCAATAAAACAAGAAAAATATTATGCCTGAAAAAATTAAAAAAATAATGAAAATCGGGTTTGTTCTTTTGCTAACTTTGATTATTTATTTATTTTGGTCCTGGTTTGGCCCACAAGTTAACAAAAACACTGTTGTTACTATTGAACAAGGCAGTTCTTTCAGGAAATTGGCCAGGAGCCTGGATAACAAAGGAATTATTTCGCAATTCAGGACGTTTGTTATACTTGCCCAGCTCCGCGGTGACACCAGGAATGTTCACATGGGTGAGTACGCATTGAAGAAAAACATGAGCCAGAATGAGATTTTATCTTTATTTGTCTCAGGGCGCGTAATTACTTATCCACTGACATTACTGGAAGGGTGGAATTTTTCACAATTTCGAGAAATTTTAAAAAAATCCAAAAATCTAAAACAAACCGTGGCGGATTTGTCGAACCAGGAAATTATGACCAGGCTGGGTCGCAATGGTTTACACCCTGAAGGATATTTTTACCCTGACACTTATTTTTACTCTGCTGGCAGTACAGATTTTACAATTTTAAAAAATGCCTTTGAGAGAATGCAATCCAGGCTAGATCAGCAATGGCAAGCTCGTGAGAAAGGTTTGCCCTACAAATCCAGGTATGAAGCATTGATCATGGCATCAATTGTTGAAAAAGAAACGGGCCAGGCCAGTGAGCGTCCCGTCATCGCCGGTGTTTTTATTAATCGCCTCAGAATCGGCATGCGACTACAAACCGACCCGACAGTCATTTATGGCATGGGCAATATCTTCAAGGGAAATATCAGAAAAAAAGATTTAAGAAAAGATACCCCGTATAATACCTACACGAGAAACGGCTTGCCTCCCACACCTATTGCTATGCCAGGTGACGACGCAATATACGCGGCACTACATCCGGCGAAGACTAATGCCCTGTTTTTTGTTGCTCGCGGCGATGGCAGTCATGTATTTTCAAAAACGTTAAAAGATCATAATAAAGCAGTCAGAAAATATCAGCTCAAGAAAAAATAAATACAGTTTTTTGTAAAATTTTGTAAATATAACGGGACATGACTAGTAAAAAAAAAGTAGGACTATTTATTACACTGGAAGGAGGTGAAGGTGCCGGCAAGAGTACCAATCTTGAATATATCCAGCGTAAGTTTATCGATGCCGGCCATGAAGTACTGGTTACCCGGGAACCAGGCGGGACTAAAATTGGTGAAAACATACGCGAATTATTATTACACGCCAAGGACCAGAACATTTCTGACAATACCGAATTAATTTTAATGTTTGCTGCCCGCACCCAGCATTTATACGAAATTATTGAGCCAGCACTGTTGCAGGGAAAGATAGTGTTATGTGATCGTTTTACTGATGCCACCTTTGCCTACCAGGGCGGCGGCCGCGGCATACCTGATGACAGAATTAACACCCTGAAACAATGGGTACAACTTGGTCGCGAACCAGACCTTACCTTGTTATTCGATTTGCCCATCGAGCTAGGCCTGGAAAGAGCGAACAACCGAAGCAGCCCGGATCGTTTCGAGAAAGAAACACTGGCTTTCTTTGAGCGCGTACGTAAAAAATATCTTGATATAGCGAGACAGGAACCAGGACGTGTCAAAATCATTAATTCTGACAATACATCTGCAGAAGTACATGATCAGCTGGATGTTATTCTTGATGACGTGCTCGATAATTTATAGCAATGAAAAATTATACACTACCCTGGCATGATGTAATTTGGTCAAAGCTAACCAAAGATGTCAATAAATTGCCACACGCGATTTTATTTTCAGGTCAAACGGGCGTTGGAAAGAAACGGTTGGCAGAGAGATTCGCAATTTTTCTTTTATGTGAATCGCCCGTAGAAAATGAAGCCTGTGGAATTTGCAAATCATGCAAATTAATCGCAGCCGGCAACCATCCAGATTACATTTTTATAACACCGGAAGAGAAGAAAAAAATAATTTCTGTTGATCAAACCAGGGAAGTCAGTCGCCAATTGCAATTAAAATCGCATATTGCGGGGAAAAAAGTAGCCATTATCTATCCTGCTGAAAGCATGAATGTTAATGCAGCCAATAGTTTGCTTAAAATCCTTGAAGAGCCACCGCTTGATAATATTATTATACTTGTCACTAGTAAAATTTCTCATTTACCGATGACCATTAAAAGCAGGTGCATCAAAATTTCTGTTAACTTGCCAAACCATGATCTTGCAGCCAGTTGGTTGCAGATGCAGGAATCAAACGTTGATATTGATAACGCAGCCTCATTGCTTAAGTGCGCCGGCGGGGCACCGCTACTGGCACAATCTTTATTGGCCAAAGACTTCTCGCAAACAAGAATGCAATTATTAGACGATGTGTCTGGAATCGCCAGGCAACAATCGGACTTCAGTGCCTGTGCAAAAAGATGGAAAGAGACAGGCGCCGACTTGTGTTTGATGTGGTTCCAGGGTTTTATGGCTGACCTGATAAAAATAACTATGGCAAATACTGCTAAAACTTCGAATAACTTGCCAGGGCTTACTAATATAGAGTTAAGCTCAGACTTGAAACTGCCAAAAAAAACGTTAAACTTGAGGCAGTTGTTTGAATTTTCTGATGTACTTTCAGAATCAAGAAAATTACTCAATGCACCAATGGATGAGCTGTTGTTACTCGAGGATATTCTTGTCAGATGGCAGGGCCTGATGAAGGCATGATCTGCAGTAAAGACAATTAGATAGTGAGACAATCAGGATAGATAGCGAAATAATTATGGGAATACCACCAAAAAGAAAAGGCCCGGTTCCAGTCAGACCCGGTGTATTGTCCCTGACCATCAAGGACAAGAATGCCCTGTATGCGGCATACATGCCTTTCATTAAAGGAGGTGGTATTTTTGTCCCAAGCAGCAAGGCCTATAAGCTTGGCGACGAAGTATTCATGTTGCTCACACTCATGGACAGCAAGGAAAAAATCCCGGTTGCAGGTCACGTCTCGTGGGTCACCCCGCAAGGCGCACAAGGCGCACGTACTGCCGGTATCGGTATCCAGTTTAGCGCAAAAGATTCCGGTGCAGCACGCAATAAAATTGAAGGTATCCTGGCAGCAGCACTAAAGTCAGAAAAACCGACACATACCATGTAAGCTATTTTGTAAGTGCCACTTCTCGTAGATTCTCACTGTCATATTAATTTTGACCCCCTTGGCAACGAAGTTCCAGATGTCCTGACGCGTGCCCGGGATAATGACGTTGGTTATTTTTTATGCGTTTCTGTAAATCTTGAGGACTACCACGAGGTTAATGCGTTAGCAAGCCAATATAAAAATGTTTTTGCCTCGGTTGGCGTCCACCCCAATGAACAGCAAGGCCATGATCCTGACGAATCTGAGTTATACGACTTGGCAAAAGACAAAAATGTCATTGCAATTGGCGAAACCGGTCTCGACTATTTTCGTTCAACGGGTGAACTGGACTGGCAACACAATCGTTTTCGCCAACATATCCGCGCCGCTAACAAGAGCAGCAAACCTTTGATTATCCATACCCGGGAAGCTGCTGCCGATACCATTCGCATAATGAAGGAGGAGGGCGCCGAAAATTGCGGTGGCGTCATGCATTGTTTTGCAGAAAACTGGGAAGTAGCCCAGCAAGCACTGGAGCTGGGTTTTTACATCTCCTTTTCCGGCATTGTTACTTTCAATAGCGCTAAAGATTTAAAAGAAGTGGCTAAACTGGTACCAGAAGACCGGATGTTAGTAGAAACAGATAGCCCTTACCTGGCGCCGACACCCCATCGTGGAAAAACCAATGAACCGGCCTACGTCAAGCATGTGGCAGAATGTATCGCTGAATTACGGGGCACAACCTATGAAAACATTGCCGAGCTGACGACAGATAATTTTTTCCGGCTTTTTTCACACGCCAAACCAGTATTAAACTAGCCAAATAATTCCGCTACTTCTGGACGCTGTGCACCAGCTCAATTGCCTTATCCAGCACGCTGTTGCTGGTATAAAAATGAGGCGAAAAACGAATACCACCGCCCCTGTGGGCACATACAACTTTATGTTTCATCAGTGACTCATAGAGGGTGTTACTGTCCTTTTGTTTGTGTCTGAACACGACAATGCCCGCATATCTATCTTTACTATTACTAGTTATTAATTCCAGGGCAGGGGATTGATTTATTTGATCAAAAAGATATTCACTTTTTTCTTTTACAAGCAACTCAATCTCTGCAACCGTTACTTCTTCAATAAGTGATAAACTGGCATCAAGCACAATTGTGCCCAGCATATTAGGACTGCCACATTCAAAACAACGGGCAGATTCAGCAGATTGCCAGTCCGTCGCATCAAAATCATGATAATTGTCTGTCATGTGCCAGCCAAACTCATGCAATCGCATCAAACTCCGCCATTTTTCACTACAATAAAAAACAGCCAGGCCTTCGGCGCCCAACATCCATTTGTGACCATCAGCCATCAGGAAATCAATATTCATCTCCTGAACATGGTGCGCCATTATCCCAAGACCCTGGATGGCATCAACACAAAATGCGATATCTCGTTTTTTACAAAGCCCGCCAAGTTTTTCAAGATCCATCTTCAGGCCACTGGCGTACTGGACACTGCTTATTGACAATAACCGGGTTTGTTTGTCACAGGCATCAATAAGCGTCTGCTCAGGATCTTTGGTTTCCCGGAGACTGACTTGTCGAACTGATACGCCATAAACATCAAGTGACTGCCAAACTATACGATTTGACGGGAACTCTTCATCGCTAATGACCACGTTGTCACCATTTTTCCAGGGAAAGCCGTGGGCAACAAAAGACAAGGCCTCCGAGGTATTTTTAGTCAGGGCAATATCGTCCACAGAAGGCGAGCCAATCAGGTTAACTAATCGTTGTCGCAAGCATAACTCGAGCACCATCCAGTTCGGATACTCAAGCGCACCCTGATGGACGTTTTCATCGGCAAATGCTTTCAGGGCAAGTCCACTACGTGCAGGCAGTGGCGAGACCGCGGCATGATTAAGATAATAAATATCCTTGTCTAACTGGAATTCGGACTGAATCAGGGCGTTTAACTCATTTTTATCCATCTGCTATTTATTTCCCGGTTATGTTTATAAGTAAATCCTGATGCACATTTGATGCTTGTAAGGTGACAAATCTGCTTGCTTCGCTATTTCTTGTCTATTGGGCTCCAAATCACCCTGGTACGCTTGACCCATACTCAAGCTTTGCTATGTTTATTCTTGTACTCAAAATTTATCTACGGACGGACATCCAGCACGAATTTCCAGGATTACGGACATGCATCAATGTTCTCCTCGAGCAAAATGTTCTCTTGTCACTAGCGTCTTAGAAAAAGGACGCACAACAACCGGAGCAATGTATGAAAATATCCGTAAAACTCGCCTTATTCTTCGCATTAATCAGTTTTTTCACCACTAATGTCGCATTAGCAGCGGTTAATTTAGGGGTTATTTCATCACGTGGAGCGCTCAAGGCGCAAGCAAAATGGGGGCCGTTGGCCAAGTATTTCGGTGATGAAATTGGTGACTCGGTCAAACTGGTGACATTAACACCAGACCAGGTTGAGTCCGCAGTCAGCCAGAAACGCGTTGATTATATTCTGGTTAATCCAGTGGTCACTGCTGTTGTCAATAAAAAGTACAAAACTATTCCGCTGGCCACCCTGAAGAAAAAATTTGGCTCCCAGTTTGCTGGTGTCATTTTTTCAAAAAAAGGCAGCGATATTACCAGTAGCAGCGACCTGAAAGGCAAAAAAGTAATGGCTTATAAATTCGGAACCTCGGCCGCGGCATATACTTTCCAGGTCTATCACCTGAAACAAAAAGGCATAACACCAAAAGATTTTTCTGCATTTACTGAAACACGAAAAAAGCAGGATGATATTGTACTTTCAGTCAAGGCGGGTTTAGTTGATGTTGGATTTGTTAAATCAGGCCTGCTTGAGGCGATGGAAAAAGAAAAGAAAATTAAAATAAGTGATTTTAATATCATCGACAAACAAAATGATTCACTGAAAAAAGTACACAGCACAGAACTATATCCACACTGGTTCTTGTCAGCCACAAAGAGCGCAAATAAATCCCAGTCTAAAAAACTTGCAGCCGCTGCCTTGTCCCTAAGCCCTTCTAATGCAGCTGCAAAAAAAGCGAAAATTAAAGGTTTTGTAAAACCGTTATCGCTAGACAAAGTCCTGGCGGCATTAAAAGCACTAAATTTACCGCCATTTAGTAAATAATAACGGCGGGAGCTGAATAATGAGCATGAATAATATTTTCAGATTTCTGAATGTGCGCGGCAGTCTTGGGGCAAAGTTTTCGACCGCAACCATGGCAGCCGTATTCACCATGATGGTCATTCTGGGTGCACTGATTAATTCACAACAGAATTCCGTTTTTGAGACTGTTGTAGTTTCATCGCAAAAGATTGTCGATGACATTAACAAAAAAGAATTGAGTGCTAATAAAAAAGCATTAAAGGTAAAGATTGATCAGCTCGTAAAATTACTGGCAAGCATTGCACCCAATGCAATCGCGGAAATGGAACTTTCCTCTCTTTTAAATTACGCGAACGTCGTAGTAGAAGATCCTGATGTCCTCTACGTTAAATTCAGCAATAGTGATGGCACCACCTTGATCGATGCAGGCACCACTGAAAATAGTGAAATGTTATTGCTGGACACTGAAATCAAAGAAGATGATGTGGTACTGGGCAATGTTAGAATTGGTTACACAGAAAAACGGGCAACTGTAAATGCTGAAGAAATCAGGAGTTTTGGTAAGTCCAAGATTGATGATTTAACCAAAACTTTAACCGAGATTGGTGATGCCTCTCTTTACAGTCTTGCGATTCTTATTTTAATTATAGCCGCCGTCATTGGTTTAACCGTCTATATCACAGGCATGCGCATTACGAAACCATTAAACATTGTTGCTGATGCCATGCAAGATATTGCAGAAGGTGATGGTGATTTAACGCAAAGGCTTCGACATACAGGTAACGATGAGATTGCCCACCTGGCGAATGCCTTCAATAAATTTGCTGATAAAATTGAATCAGTAGTTGTCAAGGTTCGCACAGGTGTGTCTTCAATCAATACAGCAACCCAGGAAATTTCTTCAGGTAATACCAATCTGTCTCAACGTACAGAAGAGCAGGCCTCCTCACTGGAAGAAACGGCATCAAGCATGGAGCAAATGACCGGTACAGTAAAACAAAATGCCGACTCCGCACAGCAAGCAAATGAACTGGCAGCCAGTGCCCAGGCGCAAGCCATAAAAGGCGGTGAGGTGGTTCAAAAAACAATTGATGCGATGGATGAAATTAATACTTCCAGTATCAGGATTGCCGATATTATTTCGACTATCGATGGCATCGCCTTTCAAACAAATTTACTGGCATTAAATGCAGCCGTTGAAGCGGCCCGGGCAGGTGAACAGGGCAGGGGATTTGCGGTAGTCGCTAGTGAGGTACGAACCCTGGCCCAACGGTCTGCTGATGCAGCAAAAGAAATCAAAGTACTAATCGAAGACAGCGTAGGCAAGGTGAAAGCTGGTGCCGCCCTGGCAGATGAATCTGGTCATAACCTGAAAGAAATAGTTGAAGGCATAGCTAATGTAGCCAATATAGTCTCTGAGATTGCTTCCGCATCTCGCGAACAAACCGGGGGTATTGAACAGGTCAACACAGCCATTACCCAAATGGACGACATGACCCAGCAGAATGCAGCCCTGGTTGAAGAAGCTGCGGCAACCAGCCGTTCACTGCAAGAACAGTCAAGCTACCTTGCGCAAGTGGTATCATTTTTTAAGGTACGAGATGTTAATTCGAATAAACTGGTTGTTGCTACCGAACAACAATTACGATCAGTCGACAGTCCGGATAACCTTATGCCTGGCAAATCAGACCTGGAAAGTAAGCGTACTGGTACTGATAATGCCGATTGGGAAGATTTCTAGACAGAACAGTTCCGTTCTGAACTTGCTTTTAGGCGGGCCTTTAGACGGGTATATCAAATGAGTGCCTGTGGAATGTCATTCTAGGGTCTTTACACACTCAACCCATGCCAGCCCCTATCCCAATTAATAATTCGCATAATGTATATTATGTTAAATAGACTATATTTGCTTATACGCACTTATTTGCGTGATCTGCCCTGTTCCTATGGTTAAGTATTTAATTAAACTAATCTCAAAAGTACTCTTCATCGGTATTGTGCTTATGATTGTGTTTTACATTGCAGCAGTGAAAATAGACGTTGTCTTGAATCCACTCTGATGCAAAACTGGGAGGTACACTGGAATTTTCATAAATTCTGTTAGCTTAGAGAACTCGTGGCCTTATTACAGGCATACTAATTGCATATTAGTTTTATCGGACTTCATGTCTTTACAAGCTATTGTTTTTTAACTATTAGATACGGTAAGAGCAGCATATTACCAGTAAAAAAGGGGTACAAATGGCCGAACAAAAACAAATAGCCTCCAGGATAACCGACTTCTTTGTTATCACAATGGTTGCGTTAATGAGCATTGGCGCGAATCTGCCTGATACCGTGAGTGTCGCGCTGGATAAACGCTATTTAATGGCCGGGCTGATCGCTATTGTTGCCGTATCACTCGTCCGTTACCTTAAATTTACCCTGGTCCTGGTTGTTGCCATTATGATGATTGGCGCCAACCTGCCCTCCAAAATGGCCGATGAGCTAGGCATCAATACCAATATCATGGTGCTGGCACTAATTGTGATGGTGTTGGTATCGCTGGGAAACAGGTTATTCAAAATACCTACAGGTATAGATCAAAAAAAGCAGACAAAATCTACTCATGGCGCATCTGCGCTTTTTAATGCCATTGCTAAAGGCAGAATGTCTACGGTGAACACACTATTAAATCAGGGCGTAAATGCTAATTTAATGACTAAAGAAGGTTATACACCTCTTATTTTTGCAGCTTCAAAAGGTTTCGGAGATATGGTGCAGCTGCTCATAGAAAAAGGTGCGAACGTCCATAGCAAGGATAAGTCAGGTAAAACAGCAATCATTTATGCGCGTACCAAGGGATTTACTCGTGTATCAGAAATCCTGATCGCGGCGGGTGCAAAAGGGTGATCCCCTCCCCTGTTTCCCAATTCCTATACGGGTTTGTGCATTAAACCTCAACGTCAGTTAAGATGGTGATCTGATTTCACGATAACGACACTCACTAACATAACTGTTATTATTCATGCGCTCTATACTCTATAAATTTATCATGATCCTGATTCTCCTGGCTGGCTGGGTCACTTACGATAACTGGGGCAAGATCACTTCATTTTCTCCCTCATCAATTACAACCGCAGCGATGAACAGTTTTTCTTTTGCAACTTCTGGCTTAAGAAAATCCAGGACATATCAGTGGGAGGATGAAAATGGACGTAAACATGTTAGCAATACACCGCCCGATAATGCCAGGAATGTTAAAGTGGTGGAGTATGAAAGTGACTTGAATGTTGTACCGGGACACAAACCAGCGCCTGCTGATAATAAAGAGGCTGCTGGCCAGGACAGAACTGCTGCGGGCGATAATGCGTCAAACAACAGGCAACCAAATACCAAAAACAATAACAACAATAAAGATTTAGTCGATACCTATACTTCGGCTATTAAAGATGCAAAAGACGTTCAAAATATAATGAACCAAAGAAATAAAAACCTGACTGAGCAACTTAACCAGTAACAAAAAATTAGTGAATACTCCTGGTATTTAGAAAGAAAAGTTAAGAAAGAAGATTTTTGTCCTGCATATCCTTCAAAAAATTCAATATGGCATCTTTCACAATTATGCCAAATGCCTGGCTTCGTTCAACTGGTTTTAAATTTAATGACTTTGGTACGTCTTCTTCGGTTACAATAATGGCATGGCTGTAAATTTTTCTGATTACCTTGCCATTGGCCCTAATCATCGTAATGGAGAATTCATATTTACCCTCATTAGATTTCCCTGTTAGTCCTAACGAAGATCTTATTCCAAAATTATTTGCACTATTCGGATCTGCACTACCAACACTATTTGCGACGACCATAAGCGACATGGAGGCAGTATCATCTGATATAATGACACCCGTTTCCCGAATTGATCGCATCACCTCTTTTCTTAGCATGCTATACCCTTTTGCCACCAATTTTCCGTTACTCTGAAATTCTACTTCGATCCTGGCGGGATATTTTTGTGATACACGTTTTATCTGGTTTTGACTGGCGAGCTTATACTGGGGGTCGATGTATAATTTTGTTGAAGCACAAGATATAGTGCCAGTAACCAGTACCAGCAGTATAAACAATTTTACTATTTTCATTATTATTTTTTGTGTCCTGTGTAGTATTTCTAAATCACTCCGAACAGAATATCCAGAATAATATGATTGCTGGTTAACTGTCGGAAATTATGTGGTAATTATTTTGTACATTTAAACATAAATTGCGTTTGCCTACCGGGAATTATAAAAAAGATAAACTGATAAACCCGGGAAAGAATCGATACACAATACGGCCTCAACTCGGCATATCATATACGCATAGCAAATGGATAACAGAAGCCACTGGCGAAGTTGCTTTCTTTACCAACAACAATGAATTTTTTGATGGCAATAAACTGGAGCAGAAACCCCTGTTGATTGGGCAAGTCCACCTGATTCGGAATTTTAGCCCAGGATTCTGGGCAAGTTTGAGCCTGGCGTATGATTATGGCGGTGAAAAAAGAATAAATGGTATTGATAAAAATGACAGGGAACAGAATGTTGCCTCCAAGATCAGTTTTGCCTACCCGATTAATCATGCTTCTGGTATTAAAATATCTTACATCGTGACCCGTACCAAAGAATCAACTGGCCTGGATTCAGAAACATTAGCTGCAAGCGCGTCTCTGGCATGGTGATTGTTTGAAATCATGGCATAAGTGGCGCGCCTTCAGTGGCCCAGTACCCCGCTTTCATATTAACAAGTGCAATGCAGTCATTTTCGGCCATTGCGTTGGCATTTATAATATTACAGCTTGTCATGCCCGTACCCTCGGCAAACCGAAATAACCCAGCCAGATCAGTTTCATTGCCAACCACGGGAGCAGCATAGTTGTTCATTATTTCTGTAGCGGTCTTGGCACGGTTCCAGAAACGTACTTCGTCCACTAACCCCTTGTAATCTTCGTACTGGTCAAAATCACCAATGGCAGTAATTTTTTCAACACCCCAGAACCAGCCCTCGTTATTGGCTGCAAAACCGGCCCAGGTATCCCAGTAATTTCGCATATCGGTTCGTGCAGTGGTTGTGATGCTTCTGATCAAAACGCCATCTACCCATAACTCAAGGTCGGCGCCTGTCATGCCCGACCAACGACGCACTAAAGTTACCTGGTGCCAGCTACCATCTACTACTGATGGTGCTGAATTTACAACTGCACCTTGCACGCCCCAGTATCCGGCGGTATCGACAAAATGCCAACGCATGCGACCACTGCTGTAGAGTTGCAAACTAAAAGTGCCTTCGTTATTGCCGTTATTGGCATGGCCATCGAGCAGGAAGTTACCCTTATACCACCAGTCATCAGGGTTCATAAGTGTAGGCTTGGGATCCAGTGGCAAACTGGTCCAGTTGGTTAACTGGCCAGGCGTACCATCTGCAGTTGGACCAAATGGGTAGCTGATGTCCGGTTTTATCCATAACTCAAACGTAAACTCCCCGGCGCCAAATCCCCGGGGAATAACCAGCTGGCGGCCATAGTCATAATTTAATATGCCACCAATATTAGCAGCATTGCCAGTAAACTGAATACTGCCGCCAGCACCGGTGATGGGTGGATTGCTGCCACCTGGACCGTCTGAGCCACCAGAAGACGGCGAACAGGCAGTCAGTGCGAGTATCGCGAATGCGATAACTAGTTTTAAATGGACAGACAATTGTGACATCAATATACTATATCAGACTCTGAATATGACTGAATTAAATCCACAATCCGACCACCCCAAAATTTTATGCGTTTGTCGGAAAAAACAGGATCTGAATTTTCACCAATCTACCAGGCACACCAAACGAACAAGAATAACTTAAACAATTAACAGGCAATTAATAAAATGAAAAATTGTTCGCCAATATCAATAAGCACCGCCACTCTCATGTTTATCTTATTATTCTCCGGATTAGCACATGCAGCTTCGCGCAATAACAACCCTTATCCCATTATAGTAAAAATAGAAACTGTAGATTTAAACCCTACTCCTCAGCAATTAAGAAGTTCTGCTGTGCGGGCACTGCTTAATTATCATTGGCAAGTAAAGTCAGTTGAAAATAACGTGATTACTGCCACCCATAAGGATGCGCTTGTCGAGGTAAAATTCCCTGACGAGCAATCCATCGAGTTAGTCACAAAGTTTAAAGTAGACTCAGCTCGCAACAGGAATTGGACGAAAAAACTAACAAAGTGGACAAATAATCTAAAAAAAGGAATTCTTGTAGAGCTGCAATATTATTACTTCATGCAACAATTCTGAGTCAGGTTATTTGCCACTTCACTATTATTATATCACCCGCCCGCAGGCCATTTTTTATACCACACTGCGTTTTTATTCCCGACTTCATAAAAATTTTCGGTAAAACCACCATCGCCATGGAGGGTCACGGTAGCATAACCGTTTAAGACCCGTGGTGAATCCGCCGCAAAAGTCGGGTCAGGTGTGTGAGCGTAGTAAGGGATATTTGAATTTTGCTCCAGACCCCAGCCATTACCAAAAGGAATTGCGGCATGGCCACAACAGCGGCCCTTGGTGGGCACGTGATTATTTTCGTTACCCACATGTAACTTGTCATAAACAATACCGTTATGGACATGACCCCAATACCAAAGATCGGGCATTTTACCTAAAGCGTTCTCAACCTGTGCAAACAGTTCATTGCTTATACCCGTTGTCAGGGCAACCGGGTTGTGGTGGGTCATCACCATCACCGGGCCGTTGTGTCCGCGAAATCCCTCGAGCCAGTCTGTTTGCTGGGTATGCCTGGCGGTACCAATGGCACCATTCATATAAAATTTGCGACCATTTTTTGCATCGGAGTAGTAAGCACTGTCCAGTCCCAATACCAGCCACGGCGTATAGGTAAGTGCGAAATAACTACTGCCATTTTGAACCTTGAATGGTTTGTCCTGGGCCAGGGCCTGATCAAAATATCCGTGGGCATCGCCATACATTTCGTGATTGGAGTTTAAGGTAAAGTTGCGCCCTGCTCCCTGGTCAGGCCAGATTTTAATAAAATTGTCCGATTCCTCACCGGGCGTTGGACGCAGGTCAGTGCCCGCATAATAAACATCGCCCAAATGTATTAAGTAATCGAACTTACGCGTTTTTATATCTTCGACTACTCTTTTTGCCGGACAATGTGCCCCGTTGCTGTCCTTATAAAAACCCGTTCCCCAGTCACCGATAATGGCGAGGGTCGGATCACCGCTACCTGATTTGGCGCACAAATCACCCTGGTGTGGTTTATTTTTCGGAAATGGGTGAATGGTTTTTGGAAACTTAATATTAATCGCATAGTTTAATGCGGCCCACAACCAGCCTTCATCCAGTTGTTCATATTTTTTAGTGCCAATCAGTGTGCCGTCATCCCAGGGAACTGATTCCTTCTTTATTTTTTCGATAATGAAATTGTAGTCTTTTGTTATAATATGTGTTGCAGGTGCTTCATCCTGGAGGATTTTCCAAAAAAATTTAAGATATTTATGCTTGTCCAGTAACTTTTTAAAAGCATCGGGTGGCCAGTGAATCCAGTAAAGTACGAAACCAGCTTCAATGCTACCCTCAGCTGGTATGGTGGGTTTTGGTCCCTTGGGGTGTTTAACGTATTCGATCAGCGCCAGTGCATGTTTTTCACTATCCACCAGATACGTAAAAAATTCTTCTAAGGAATTTTCATCGCTGGTTGTACCTGGTTTGTTTTCCAGGGTATCTTCTAAGATGTCTTTTAGTCGGGCAATAGTGGCAGTTAGTGTATTTTCGGTCATTGTTTTCACTCCATTGATTACTGATTAACTAGCAATGTGCATTATGACGGATAATACAGGCTTAAGTAAATGACCAATATTGAAAATATATACTGGTTTGAACAATTCTGCTGTATTCAATATACTCTTCTGAATATCCTTATATTAAGAATACTAGCAATAATTGAGAGCCCGGCCTTGTGGATACCCACTTAGATAAATTGGAGAACTAACCGCATGACCAGATTTTGTATTATTTTAATCACCCTTATCTCTATAAGTTATAGTGCGGCCCTTCTCACTCTATCAAATAAATTATAACTACAAAAGAAGAATATAATGCCTTATGTGCGAACGAGAATTTTACTTCAGGGAATACTTATCAGTCTTGTTTTGCTAAGCACACAAGCCTGGGCAGGCGAAAAAATTACCCGGGGATCCAGCTGGGAGATTGTTGGTAACATCGACCTGTCACAGGGCAAGGCCTCAATTTTTTTCCAGGATGGCAAGCCTGTTGCTGCAATATCAGGCAACCAGTATGCGCCCTGGTGTCGTTTGAGCTTTAATACCAAGGATAAAGAACGACGAATATTTGATAAAGGTAGTTTTAAAATTACCAAAGTGGGCTATGATGATGAAGCGATCAATGACGCTACTACAAGTTACACAATCACAATGACCCTCAAGTCTACCGATGTACCAGATGTTAACCAAATCGTTTGCGGTAGCTGGGATGGTAACTCGGGCAATTACCTCACCGTCAAACAAATGGGCCAGGCCATGACGGGTGTGATGAAGCTGGAATTAAAGCCAGGGAAATAACGAGCGAACCCGTTTAAATCTTAAATTATTTTTAATTAATTTAAGTTTCCGAAAGTTCTCCAATAAAATAAGACCTGGCTGTTTCCTCGGCCAATAATAAGGTAGCCTACTCGTGCGTCCACAGACACCCTGATGAACTACTAATGACTAATCTAATTGATCGAGCGCGTGAGTTTGCCACCAATGCCCATCAGCGCATTGGCCAACGTCGCAAGTACACCAATCAACCCTACGATTCTCACCTTGCCGCGGTGGCAAAACTGGTTGAGGAAGTGGCGGATGATGCTGAAATGATCGCCGCAGCCTGGTTACACGATACGGTTGAAGACACCCCGGCCACCCTCGATGATATTGAAAAGAATTTTGGCGCTGCGGTGGCCGAGATGGTTGAAGAATTAACTGATGTCAGTATGGCCAGTGACGGGAATCGCGCACAGCGAAAAGAGATAGATCGAAACCATAGCTCACAGGCGTCGGTACGTGCCAAGACAGTCAAGCTGGCAGATTTGATCGATAACTGTAAAGACATTCGCAAGAATGATGAACGTTTTGCACGGGTTTATCTAAACGAAATGGGCGCGCTGTTAAAAGTCCTTGGTGATGGTGATGCCGCCTTGTTTAAGCGGGCGAGTAAACTCCATGCCAAGTATACCGGCCAACTCAGCACCAAAGAGGCGGATCAATCTGGGTCCGTGGACCCGGACTCTAATGGCGCAGTGTTGCATGGTTTGGATGATCGTTATTTCCGACGAATGTTCGTCGAAATTTTTACCGCCAAAGATCTTGCCGAAGGCCTGTTGTCCTTTGATGATGATGCCTCTTGCGAACAGGTCAAGCGTGCCCTTAAAACACACCGACGTGAAGTCGCCAGTGTCCGCATTAGTGGTACGGTGCAGGGGTATATTCGCGGGTCTGATTTAAGTGCGGGTTTGTGTGCCGATAAAATTAAACACTTCACTGCTGATCAGGTCGTCAATGGCTCGGCCACCTTCGGCGATGTCATCCACGTGTTAACCCGCCATGATTATTGTTTTGTGACAGTATTGAACAACATTACCGGCGTAATTTGTCGAGATGATGTGAACAAACCAATGGCGCGTATGTGGTTGTTTGGCATTGTCACTATTTTAGAACAGCAACTGCTGAAATTAGTCCTGGAGCGTTTTCCTGATAATAGCTGGCAACAGGCACTCACCGACGATCGCCTGGAAAAGGCACGTGAGATTCAGACTGAACGTCAACGGCGCAATGTGTATTGCGATTTAGTCGATTGCTTACAACTCTCCGATAAGGCCAAAATTTTACTCCAGGACCCGGTATCACTGGATCGCCTGGGCATGGAATCAAAAAGCGTGGCGAAAAAAACTATTAAACGACTTGAATCCCTGCGCAACCACCTGGCCCATTCCCAGGATATCGTGACCCATGACTGGCCGCAGATCGCCCGCTTGAGTATGCTGGTTGAAGAAATGACGCGTAAGTAGCGCCGGTTTTAGTTATAAACCGGAACAGATTTTCAGATTTTCTCATCTTCCTGCAATCAAACCGCTCACTTATTCGTCTTTAACTATAGGGCGGACTCCAAACAGGTTCTGCCCCAACTTAGGGAAGCTCTAATCAGCATATGACTGTCATTCCGACATGTTTGTCATTCCGACCGAAGCGGAGGAATCTTGTCACTTCCTGATACTACTGAAGTTCCGTGGCTTAAGATCTCTCCACTGCGGTCGAGATGACAATTGATCAAAGCTTCCCT
>QIGL01000106.1 GCA_003228915.1 Acidiferrobacteraceae bacterium | reverse complement strand
TCAAGCCAGTCCGGGTTCTCAACCAGGCCTTTAAACGTATTTAAAAATTTGGCGGCATCAGCACCATTAACAATTCGATGATCTGCCGTGACTGTCACTGGCATACCTTGATCGCCAGTCGTCGAAATGGCAAAAATTGCTGAAGTACCAGGCGTCGGGATGGCGTCAAAATTGGCCACTCCCAGCATGCCCATGTTGGAAATGGTGAAGGTAGGGTTGGAATACTCATCAGGCTTCAGGCGCCGGGCCCGGGCGCGGCTCACCAGGTCTTTCCAGGTTGTATTCAGGGCATCCATGTTGTTGCCAATCACATCGCGCAAAACAGGGACCACAAGCCCCATGCCATCGGTTTCTACTGCCAGGCCCACATCGATCTGGTCGCGCTCGACAATACGATCTTCATGTTGATAAACGGCATTAACAACAGGGTGTTTTTCAATCGCCAGAGCCGCGGCCTTGGCCAGGGCAACAGTTAACGAATAACCTTTGGACTTGGAAGTCTTTTGCAAAAGCTGTGGCTGGATATTTACCGTCACTCGAAACAGCGGCATGGACAGAGAATATTCCATATTGTGGGCCACGGCTTTTTCCATCCCATTCATGGGACGGCCCTGGCCTGGCACCTGGTAAATTCGTTTGGTTGACGTTTTCTGGACATCGCTGTTGAGAATATCAGCGGCAACAATCAAACCATCGGCACCACTACCCTTTACACTATTAAGATCAATACCGTGGGCGCCTGCCAACTGGCGGGCATAAGGAGTGGCGCTACCGGTTTTTGGCCGTGGCGCCGGTGTTGCGCCGTGGGGCATGGCGGGCACATGGGTTTTGGGCATGGCAGTCCCCGAGGGTTGCGCCCTGGGTTGCGTGGCTGGCACTGGTGTTGCTGCTGCAACAGAGGCTGATTTTTTACTATCAAGCACCTGGTCAGCTGATTGCACCAGAAAAGCGATAGGCTCACCCACGGGTATGACTGAATCTTCTTCGGCGGCCGGGCCTGAGAGATAACCATCATGAAAAACTTCTACATCCATTACCGCCTTGTCGGTTTCAACCGTGGCCACGACTTCACCGCGCAGGACTTTCTCGCCTATTGTTTTTTCCCAGGTGACCAGCGTACCTTCGGTCATGGTATCTGATAATTGTGGCATGGAGATGGGCCTGGAATCTTCAGGCACGGTGTCAGCTGTCACAGGTACTTCGGCAATAACTGACTCATCAACAACTTGTTTGTCCGCTTCACCTGGTTGCTCGCCCGGTGTACCGGCAGCACCACCTGCCGAATCATTGACCTGGATTTTTTCTTCAACGAGATAGGCGATGGCATCGCCCACTGCCACGACACTATCTTCTGCCGTCAACGGGCCCGATAAGTAACCATCACGAAAAACCTCAACGTCCATAATTGCTTTGTCGGTTTCGACGGTCGCGACCACGGTGCCGCGCGCAATCTTATCACCAACCTTTTTTTCCCATGACACTACCGTGCCCTCTGTCATGGTGTCAGAGAGCTGGGGCATTTTAATCGTATAAGGTTCAGCCATTTTTATTTATTAATATAAATGTTGGTTACTATTTCAGGAGCTACCTACAATTTCAGCTCAACTAAAAAATTCTGGTTTTACCAAAATAGAATAATTGTAAGTCTAAATCTTGCCCATTACCTTAAGTGCGCCCTGGTAAACATCGTCTACATCAGGAATCGCGGCCTTTTCAAGCTCTCGATTAAAGGGTACCGGTACATCAGCTGCATGAATGCGCACCGGTTGGGCATCAAGCGCATAAAAACAATCTTCCGTTACCACGGCCATAATTTCCGAACCGACGCCAACTGCTGCCTCGTCTTCTTCTGCGATAAGAAAACGATGGGTTTTTTCCACTGAACGACGAATAGATTCCCGGTCCAGCGGTTTCAGGGAACGCAAATCCAGGACCTCGGCGCTGACGCCGTCGGACTCCAGTCTTTTTGCAGCCTCAAGACACAAGTGGACACTATAGTTATATCCGATCAAGGTAATATCGGTGCCTTTACGTACTATTTCGGCACCTTCCAGGGGACGAAAAAATTCTTTGTCAGGAATATCTTCCTTCATGTTGTACATGCGTTCATGTTCAATAATGATAACGGGATCATTGCAACGGACTGCAGATTTCAACATACCGTAGGCATCCAGTGGACTGCGGGGCGTGACCACGCGCAGGCCCGATGTACTCATAAACATACGCGCCAGACGCGCCGAATGTTGTGCCGCCAGCTGGTGGGCCGTGCCGCCCGGTGTGCGCATGACAATCGGGCAGTGTACGCGGCCACCAGACATGTAACGGATTTTAGCGGCAGCATTTATCAGGGTATCCAGTGCCAACAAAGCAAAATTGATAGACATGATCTCAATAATGGGACGCACACCAATCATGGAAGCGCCAATGCCAATACCGGTATAGGAGTTTTCTGAAATAGGCGTATCGATCACACGTTCTTCGCCATATTTTTCGTATAAACCAAAGGTTGCTTTATAAGTGCCTCCGACGACGCCAATGTCTTCACCCATGGCAATCACCATGGGATCATTCGCCATTTCTTCATCATGGGCCCGCTGAATCGCTTCCCAATATGCAGTCTCTGCCATGTTTTGCCTCGTTATGATTGCAGCGGCCCGATCCAGCGAGGATCAGGGTTGTCATCCAGTACGTATTTCCCGAGGTCTTCTACCTTGGGCTCTGGACTTTCTTCCGCAAATTTGACGATATCATCTTCGATTTCCTTATCGATTTCTTTTTCCCAGGTTTTAATATCTTCATCAGAAATAGTACCTGCCTTTTTAAGGCGTTCACTATATATAAGTATCGGGTCGCGCTTGGCCCATTCGGCCTCTTCTTCCCTGGTGCGATAACCCTTGGCATCAGACATGGAATGACCGCGGTTACGATAAGTCATCAACTCAAGAAAGTATGGGCCGTTGCCGTTGCGCACATGATCAACCGCTTTTTTGGCGGCTTCCATGACAATATCAATATCCTGACCATCATGCTGGCTTGCAGGAATATTATAGGCAGCCACGCGTTTGTACTGATCACGCACGGCGGTGGAACGATCTATCGCGGTACCGATGGCATAAAGGTTATTTTCGCAAACAAACAAAACCGGTAATTTCCATACGGATGCCATGTTCAGGGTTTCGTGAAATGTGCCCTGATTATTGGCGCCATCACCAAGAAAACATATGGCGATCTGGTCCGTGCCCTTCATTTTAATGCCCTTGGCCAGACCTGCGGCCAGGGGAAAAGGCTGACCCACCAGGGCGTAACCACCCATGAAATTAACCGTGGGATCAAAAATATGCATGGAGCCGCCGCGACCCTTGGAGCTGCCGGTTTCTTTACCGTAGAGCTCGGCCATAATTTCTTTGGCCGGTGCACCCGCCTTGAGGGCATGGACATGATCGCGATAACCGGTAATCACGTAATCACTACCGGGCCGGGCCATTTCCAAAACGCCTGTGGCCACCGCTTCCTGGCCGGAATACAAGTGCAAAAAACCGCCAACCTTGCGCTCCATGTAAGCCTCGAAGGTACGATCCTCAAAACGACGATAAAAAATCATTTCGCGCAACAAGCGCTTTTGGTCTGATGCTTTCATGGATCTCCTTTATCGAGGTTCGTTATTATTTATAGTGAGTCGGTATTGATTCTACCGGCTCAAAAGCGCCGGTATAATCGTTTTTTTAGTGCTGAAGGTCAAGGCAAGTCGGTGATTAAAAAATGACGGCGTACTATAAACCATGAGCCACTGCCTTCCTGTCCATTACGTATTGTCAGATTACACGTATTTTCACTCTAATACATTGATATTGCTACAGTTTTAATCAACGCTCTCACATGTAATATTATTTACCCCGCTCATACTCAGGCCAATATTGCAGCACTATCCGTAATACCCTCAATGAGTTTGACTTGTATTCCAGAAGATTCTGACATACGCTTGCGCCCGACTAAAACAGTCAACTATTATTTTAATTATTTATTAATAAATTCAATTAGTTAGGGAGAATAAAATGAAAAATCCGCTGGACTCCATCATTGGAACCCTCGTCTCCGGCGCAGTATTGACTGTGATCCTTTACGTGATTGTTAAAAATTTCCTGATTGGTATGTGAGCTACTTTACCCATCAGGACGATAACAATCACTGACAATAAAATTAAAAATTAAACTACATAATTTAAGGTAAATAATCATGGAATTAGCACTAATCCTGGATCGTTATATTCATATCCTGGCCGGTATTACCTGGATCGGCCTGCTTTATTACTTTAACTTTGTCCAGATCCCGGCCATGGGCAAGGCCAAGGCAGATGGCATTGCCGCCGACATTGTCCCCAAAATTATCGCACCGAAGGCATTACTCTGGTTTCGCTGGGCTGCATTGGTTACCTGGTTAAGTGGCTCATATTACCTGGGCAAACTGGGCATCTTTGGTGCGGCTTTCATGCTCCAGGGATCGTCTGCCGCCATCGGCATGGGCGCCTGGTTAGGCACCATCATGTTGTTTAATGTCTGGGTACTGATCTGGCCAAACCAGAAAAAAGTACTGGGCATGGTCGAAGCCAGTGCTGACGAAAAAGCCAAGGCCGCCCGTATTGCCATGCTGGCATCACGCACCAATACCATGCTGTCCATTCCTATGTTGTTTTTCATGGTCACCGGTACGGCTGCTCATGGCGCGGCTTTCTGGGGCTAGATGTTCAACTAAGCGCTGAAAGCAATAAGTAATAAATAAAAAAGCCCGGTTCTGCCGGGCCTTTTTTTATTAAAATCTAAATAACATCAATATTCTTGAGCCACAGAAACCTTCGTCAAAAAGCCTGTACTGTAGTCAGAAATTGCCCCTGAAACCCTGGTATTCCCGTCTGTTTCTATAATTTACACCTCTTTTGTACCTAAAAAACCCTTGGCAACCTGACCCCAAGTGTCTAGAATTGCTGTTTGGAGAGCCCATGGCGCCCCGAAAGGGGCGCTTTTCTATTTTCAGGATATTGTTAAAACGTGTCAGAACATTTAATGAATACCTATGGACGCCTGCCCGTTACCTTCGCCCGTGGTGAAGGGGTCTGGTTGTGGGACACGGAAAATAATAAATATTTCGATGCCATGGCTGGGGTTGCGGTCTGCAGTCTTGGCCATTGTCATGCTGCCGTGACCGAGGCCTTGCGTGACCAGGCAGGCCAGCTCATCCACACCTCGAACTGGTATCGCATTGGTGCCCAGGAACAACTGGCCGACAAATTGTGTCAACACGCGGGTATGGACGAAGTATTTTTCTGTAACTCGGGTGCCGAGGCCAATGAGGCCGCGATCAAACTTGCCCGCTTGTATGGCCACCAGCAAAAAATCAAGAACCCCCATATTATTGTGACCGAGGGCAGTTTTCACGGTCGCACCCTGGCCACCTTGAGCGCCACTGGCAGTCGCAAGGTGCAGGCGGGTTTTGAACCCCTGGTTTCCGGTTTTGTCCGGGTACCCTTTAATGATATCGAGGCAATCAATCATGCCGCTGAAAACAACAATGAAATTGTTGCGATCCTGGTTGAACCGGTCGAGGGTGAAGGTGGCATTATTATTCCAGATGCCGGTTACCTGAAGGCATTAAGGAAAATCTGTGATCAGCGTGGCTGGTTATTAATGATCGACGAAATTCAAACCGGCATGTGTCGCAGTGGCAAGTGGTTTGCCTACCAGCACGAAAATATCCTGCCCGATGTCTGCACCGTGGCCAAGGCCCTGGGTAATGGCGTGCCCATCGGTGCTTGCCTGGCCAGTGGCAAAGCCGCCAACCTGATGCAGCCGGGCAACCATGCTTCCACTTACGGCGGTAATCCACTGGCCTGCCGCGCTGCCCTGGCGGTAATCGATACCATGGAATCCGAACAGCTGGATAAAAAAGCCAGCGACCTGGGTAAATTATTACTGGCAAAACTCAGTGCGGAATTTTCTGACACACCCCAGGTCAGCAACATACGTGGTCTCGGATTGCTCATTGCCTTTGACCTGGATGGGCCATGTACCGATCTCATGGAAAAAGCCCTGGCCAAAGGTCTGCTGATTAATGTCACGGCGGGCCAAACCATTCGTTTACTACCTCCGCTCATTCTCAGTGACGAAGATATCGACATACTGGTTGAACGTCTCACTTCACTCATCAAGGAATACGTTGGTTCCTGATTTCGGGAACGGTACCTGTCTATGGCGACACGTCATTTTTTGACCTTGTTTGATCTTTCTGTTGATGAGTTGACTGCACTCATCACGCGCGCAATCGAATTAAAAAAAATGCACGCTGCTGGCAAACAACACACACCGCTCCAGAATAAAATGCTGGCCTTGATGTTTGACAAGTCCTCTACGCGAACCCGGGTTTCATTTGAGACCGGCATGACGCAACTGGGCGGCAACAGCATGTTCTTGTCTCCCGGTGATACCCAGCTGGGGCGGGGCGAACCGCCTGAAGATACTGCCCGGGTTATTTCGCGCATGGTCGATGCGATTATTATTCGCACCCACAAACACGAGGATATAGAAAAATTTGCCAGCTATTCGCAAGTGCCCGTGATCAATGCCCTGACAGACATGTTTCATCCCTGCCAATTACTGGCAGACATCCAGACCTGGGTAGAACATCGTGGCGACATCACGAACAAAATAGCCGTCTGGATTGGTGACGGTAATAATGTTTGTCATTCCTGGATGAATGCCGCCAAACTTTTTAATTTTACATTACATATTTCGACACCCGCCGGTTATGAGCCAGATGCAACCGTATTGGAAAAATGTAAAAGCAATGTAAAAATATTTGCCACACCAGCCGAAGCGGTTACCGATGCTGATTTGGTGGTGACTGATACCTGGGCCAGTATGGGCCAGGAAGATGAGAAAAAAGCGAGAGAGCAGGCCTTTTCCGGTTTTTGTGTCGATGAACAATTAATGGCCGGCGCAAAAACAGATGCCCTGTTCATGCATTGCCTGCCCGCTTATCGCGGTTATGAAGTTTCTGCCGATGTCCTTGAAGGCCCGCAAAGCGTGGTCTGGGATGAAGCCGAAAACCGCCTCCATGCCCAAAAAGCGCTGCTGGAATTGCTGCTCGCGCGGTAAGCTACTGCAAGCCAGGACATTTCCATAAGCCCGTAGGCTGGGGTGAGAGCTTTTTATGAACCCTACGAGATGCGAGTCTGGCGTGCTGGGCTTTGCAAAAAACGCCTACCCCAACTTACGAGCTACGAGCCACCTGACCAACCATAATCCTCCAAGCCTGACAGGAAATAACTCACTGGTTCAGCACGGTCTCAACCTGCCTCAGTACAAATTAAGGCAACTTAAGCCCATTTGGCCTGTCTTAGTGGTAATCATTAGCCATTTCTTATTGAGATTTGTTATCATCTGGGTTTAGTTCAGCCGGTAAGCCATTGTGCAGACATTACTTTCTCTCAAAAATATCCAGTGCCAGTTCGATGACCGTATTGTCATTGATAACCTGTCCCTGCATATTAATGAAGGCAACCTGGTGTGCCTGCTGGGCCCCAGTGGTTGCGGTAAAACCACGGTTTTACGGGCTATTGCCGGCTTTCATGCCTTAAATGCCGGTGAAATTCGCATTCGCGAGCAGCTTGTTTCATCAACCAGCCGATTTTTACCGCCTGAGAAACGACATTTGGGCATGGTTTTTCAGGATTACGCGTTATTCCCCCATCTCAATCTAAAAGACAATATTGCCTTTGGCCTGGATAGCAAAACCCGGGTCGAAAGCCAGCGTATTGTCGGTGAAATGCTGGAACTGGTGGGCCTGCAAGGACTGGAAAAACGTTTTCCCCATGAAATTTCTGGCGGCCAGCAGCAACGGGTCGCCCTGGCGCGGGCACTGGCCCCCAAGCCCGACCTGGTGTTAATGGACGAACCCTTCTCGAACCTGGATGTGGATATGCGTGAACGTCTGAGTGAGGAAGTTCGCGACATCCTGGAGCACCAGGGGGCCACGGCCATCCTGGTCACCCATGACCAACACGAGGCCTTTGCCCTCGGTGAGCAAATCGGGGTCATGCACGACGGCCGGTTATTACAGTGGGATACCCCTTACAATCTTTACCACGAACCCAACTGTCGTTTCGTGGCCGACTTCATCGGTCAGGGGGTTTTCTTACCCGGCACGCTCCTTGCACCTGATACAGTAGCAACGGCCATTGGCACCTACCAGGGCAACCGGGCTTATAGTTGGGGAAAAGGTGCCGATGTGGGTGTACTTTTCAGGCCCGATGACATTGTTCCTGATAGCAGTAGCGATTTAAAAGGCAAGATTATTAAAAAGGCCTTTAAAGGTGCGGAAATACTCTACACCTTGCGACTGCCCACGGGACACGAGGTTTTATCCCTGTTTCCCAGCCATCTTGATCATGGCCTGGGGGAAGAAGTGGGCATTCGGATTGAGGCCGATCACCTGGTGGCCTTTGCTGAAACCCGCTAAGCAAAAGTACCCGAAGGGTAATAGTTGCCCTAAACTGTAGGCAAGACTAAAGTATATACATGGTAACCAAGACTAAACGAATCCTGCGTTTACTGGTGATAGACGACTCACCCGATGACGCAGATGCCCTGGCCAAGAGCCTGCGTATTGCCCGTTTTATGCTCAAAACAAAACGGGTTAATGATGCCGCTGGCCTGCAAGGTGCCCTCACTAACAGCAAGTGGGACGTGGTCATTGCTGAACACAAACTACACGGTCTGAAAAGCCGCAATGCCTTTGACCTTGTGCGCGGCAATCACCCGGATCTGCCGTTTATTATCTACACCAGCGACATTAGTGATGAGGAGACCATAGACCTCATGAACAGTGGTGTCCGCGATGTCATTCACAAGTCCAGGAACGCCAGGATAGTACCCGCCATCTCCCGGGAGCTGCGCGTTTTAGAAGAAAAGAAAGAACATCTCCGCGCCTTGCGTGCTACCAAGGAAATTGAAGAAAAGCATCGCACTATGGTTGAAGGTTCCCACGAGGCCGTCGCTTACATGCTCGATGGATTACACGTTGAAGTCAACCACGCCTACCTGAGCCTGTTTGGTTATGAAAAATTTGCCGAACTTGAAATCCTGCCCGTGCTTGACCTGATTGACAAGGCCAGCCAGGCAGATTTTAAAAGTGCACTGCGTAAAACAAACAAGAATATCAAACTGGATGGCCCGATAGAGCTGGCGGCTCGCAAAAAAGATGATTCAATTATTAATCTGGAAGCCACACTTGCACCGGTAGACCTGAAAGGTGAAAAGTGTATCCAGATTACTGTCTCGGACGTATCGAAACGTAAAGCCGCGGAAAATCGTCTCCAGTATTTAAGCCAGCGAGACCCGCTAACCGGCCTCTACAATCGCCATCATTTTGTTCGCCTGCTTGATGAGGCGATACACTCGGCGAAAAAGACCAAGGGTGTATTGCTCTATATCAACCTGTACGATTTGAAGAACATTATCCAATCCCTGGGTTATACCGCGGGCGATCGTATGTTACTCAAAATCACGAAACTGTTGCGGGATACGCTTGGCAGTGATACCGAACTAGCCCGACTAGGTTCTGATGATTTTGCAGTCATTTATAAAGACAAGAGCCAGGCAGATGGCACGTCAATTGCCCGGGAGCTGGAAAAAGTAATTACCAAATCACCTATTTCTGAAAAAGGCGAGAATTATTTCTGTCATTTTATTAGCAGCATCACCCCTCTTGCGGGTGGCGAGAATGCACTGGCCTTGTTGACTCAGGCTCAAACCGCCTGTGAACAGGATATGCCTGAAGTTTCAATTCCTAAGCCGAAACCAGTTACGCAACCAGCTGCACCAACTGTGCAAGATAATAATGTTGTTCCCTTTACCGAAACTTCTGAGCAATCTGATGATCGTATTGAGCTTGAGCAAGCACCGGCACATCTAAGCATTGAACAAACTAAAGAAAAACCGACTCCAGCACCTAAAACTGTTGCAACGCCTGAACCAGCGCCGGCACCCAAGACCGCTCCCGAACCAACTCCGGAAGTCGCCGCCCATTCAGGTGAGCCCGTCTGGCAGGCGCGAATCGCGACCGCGTTAACCAATAATAGCTTCCGGCTTGCTTACCAGCCCATGATTAATCTCCATGGTGAACCGGAAGAATATTATGAAGTGCTGGTAAGGATGATGGACGAGACCGGCCGCTTGTTGCTGCCTGGTGAGTTTATGCCCCAGGCCGAACAAACCAACCAACTCATGGAAATTGATCGTTGGGTAATCCTCAGGTCCATCGAAGCCCTGAGCGCAATGCACTCAGAAGGCCGGGAAGCAACATTTTTTATCAACCTGTCTCATACCGCATTTGCAGATGAAAAACTGGCACCACTGGTAAAACAATATATTGATGCTTCCGGGATAAACCCACGACATTGTGTGTTTGAACTGGACGAAGACGTCATCTCTAAAAATCTTGCAATTGCCAACGAGCTCATTGGTGACTTGTCAGATATTGGTTGTCCTATTTCTGTCGATAACTTCAGTATGAATGTTAGCGTATTACTGAACCTGCCCCGTCATACCGTCAGGTACGTTAAGGTGAATAGTTCTGATATTGAAAAAATGGGTGAAACCAGTGAAGACGAAGAACTGGATTCATCGCTCGCCATGATTGAAAAACTGGAAATATCAAAAGTAGCGAAATGCGTGGAAGACGCTGCTTCTTTATCAATACTCTGGACCCGCGGTTTTGAATATGTGCAGGGTAATTACTTCCAGGGCGCAGAAACAGAAACAAATTATGATTTTTCAGGTGAGGACGAAACAACACTTTCCTCTGATGATGTTTCTGCAAGCTGGAGCAACTGACCTGTCGCTAATTCTTTTATTTCCGCAGGATTAGCATAACCGTCTGCAATTCATTATCATCTAATAACAACCTTAAATAATTCTCCTAATTTAATGTCAGGCCAGTTCATCTATACCATGCAGGACGTGAGCAAGATTGTCCCGCCCAAGCGTGAAATTCTCAGGGACATTTCCCTGTCGTTTTTTCCTGGTGCCAAAATTGGTGTTTTGGGACTTAATGGTTCCGGCAAATCCTCATTGTTACGCATTATGGCCGGTGTCGACACAGAATTTGATGGCGAGGCGCGGCCAGCATCCAATATCAATATTGGTTACCTGCCCCAGGAGCCACGACTTAATCCCGATAAAGACGTACGAGGCAATGTAGAAGAAGGGGTTGCCGAAACCAAAGCCCTGCTGGATCAATTTAATGAGATCAGCATGAAGTTTGGCGAGCCCATGGACGATGATCAAATGAATGGCCTGCTGGCCAAACAGGCAACTCTGCAGGAGAAAATTGATGCCGCGGGCGCCTGGGAGCTGGAACGAACGCTGGATATTGCTGCAGATGCGTTGCGGTTGCCGCCCTGGGACGCCGATGTCAGTAATTTATCCGGTGGCGAGCGCAGGCGCGTTGCCCTGTGCCGGTTATTACTGGCCAAACCCGACATGTTGCTGCTTGATGAGCCCACCAATCACCTCGATGCAGAATCAGTGGCCTGGCTTGAGCGGTTCCTGCACGATTATTCGGGTACCGTGGTCGCTATTACCCATGATCGCTACTTTCTTGATAACGTGGCTGGCTGGATCCTGGAACTGGATCGCGGCCATGGCATCCCCTGGGAAGGAAATTATTCAAGCTGGCTGGAACAAAAAGGCAAGCGACTGGCCACTGAAGAAAAACAGGAAACTTCCCGTCAAAAAGCGATGAAACGGGAACTGGAATGGGTGCGGGCAAATCCAAAAGGCAGGCAGGCCAAGAGCAAGGCCAGAATTTCTGCCTATGAAGAACTGGCCTCGAAAGAATTTCAAAAAAGAAATGAAACCAAAGAGATTTTTATCCCGCCGGGGCCCCGCCTTGGTGACCTGGTGGTAAATGGTAGCGAGATCAGTAAACGTTTCGACGATCGTATCCTGATAGAAAACCTGAATTTCAATCTACCCCGTGGTGGCATTGTCGGGATTATTGGTGCCAACGGCGCCGGCAAAACAACATTATTTAAAATGATCACTGGTCTGGAACAGCCTGATTCGGGAGAGTTACACATAGGCGACTCAGTAAAACTGGCTTACGTAGATCAAGATCGTGATACCCTGGATGGCGATAAGACTGTCTGGGAAGAAATTTCAGACGGCCAGGATATGATTTTACTGGGCACCCAGGAGGTCCAGTCGCGCGCCTATGTGGGTCGCTTCAATTTTCGTAAAACTGATCAACAAAAATTTATCAAAAATCTATCAGGTGGTGAACGCAATCGAGTTCACCTGGCCAAGTTGTTACGCAGTGGCGGTAATGTGTTGTTGTTGGACGAACCAACCAATGACCTGGATATTGAAACCCTGCGCGCCCTCGAAGAGGCAATACTGGATTTTGCCGGTTGCGCGGTTATTATTTCCCATGATCGCTGGTTTCTTGATCGTGTTGCCACGCACATTCTTGCTTATGAAGATGAGGGCAACATTGTCTGGTACGAGGGAAATTATGCCGACTACGAGGCAGACAGAAAAAAACGACTTGGGTCTGCTGCCGACCAGCCGCACAGGATAAAATTCAAAAAACTGATTCGCAGCTAAATAATAAATTTTTTAATAGTTTAGAACGATGACCCAGGTGATTCCAGGAATTCCAGTTCCTCAGCAGTTGATTCACGACCCAGTATTTTATTGCGATGTGGATACCTGCCAAATCGATCAATAATTTTTTTGTGCTTTAATTCAAACTCAAGCGTGCCTTCCAGCCCAGGTTCACTGAAAATTGTTACTGCCCGCTCATGTACCGCTGGTGATTCACTATGCATAAATGGCATATACAAAAACGGTTTTTTACTTGTTTCCAGTTCTTTATCGGCACCCATATCTATAGCCGCTTGCGCCAGGTTGAGTGCTTTTTCGTCGGCATCAAATGCTTCGGGTTTATCGCGAAAAATATTTCGTGAAAACTGGTCGAGGACAATAATCTCTGCCAGCCGTCCTTCTGGCTCAGACCACCAGCGACTTAAGGCATCATTCATGGCCTGGTCGTGGATATCCAGAAACCTGTCACGAATAGTCTGGTCTAGTTTGGTATCTTTAATCCACCATTGTTTGGTTTCAAGTTCATCAAACCAAAAATGAATAACTTCTGTGTGTTCCATACTTTAAACTCTACTGAATTAGCCTAAGGAAGCTCTGATCAATTGTCATCTCGACCGTAGTGAACGACTCCATGGATGGAGGAGCTAGAGCAACGCATGGAGCAGTTGCCGAGAGATCTCAACCCATGGAACTTCAGTAGTCTCAGGAAGTGACAAGATTCCTCCACTTCGGTCGGAATGATAAACATATTCGGAATAACAAACATATATTAACCAGAGTTTCCTTAAATTATTTTAACGAAATTACGACTCAACATCATGGGTCTGAACCAAAATCCAGGGCGCATAAGGAGGGTCTTCCCGGTTATTTTTATTGAGCGTACGCTCAAGCACACTCTCATGAACCACGGGCTTGCCATGTGTTTGTACATTCCATGACCGGGTCTTTTTTCTGTATAGTTTTCCAATAAATCCACCACGGGAATCATGCATCAACCCGTCCGGGTCTGGTTTAGTCGCCACCGAGTTGCCCTCAAAAATTAACAGGCCATTGTCTGTCGCCTCTTTTACCATCCATAACAAAGCAACATCTGATAACCCTTGCTCTGCATATCCGCCACCAACATCAGTGTGCATGCCGCAAAACCAGACCTGCTTGATAGTCTGGCCCTGTTTGATTTCTGCATCCCATAGTGTTGGGTGAAATGTAAGTCGTTCATCGTCTATTGCCAGTGCATGGCGGGCATGAACAACGCTCTTACTTAATGTTAAATCGTGAAAATCATGGCGAAAGGCAGGAATTTTATCAAGGATCACATCAAGCGGTTTAAGCGGCAGGCCCAGTGCTGCAACCGTATCCCAAACCCCGAGAAACTGGATCTTGGTCCACATGGTATGGTGCTTGCTAACAAAGCTTGCTGCTTTTCTATTGCGCTTTTTTTTATTTTTTGTTTTATATATTTTAAAAGCCTGCTTGATTAATTCTGGTCTTGATTTAGGCAAGACACCAAACATATGTATAAATCCCGATAAGCTGCGAACCGTTGTTGCGCCCCGGCTAAACCCAAACAAATATATTTGATCGCCAGCATTATAATTGCTAAAAATAAACTCGTAACATTCCAGAATATTTTTAGAAATTCCTGCACCGCTCACACTACCGCTGACTTTTCGCCAACCCGTACCCAGGCCGCGGTCATAAAATGCGAGTTGGTCGGAGGTTCGATCCTCGACCATGTTAAAAAGCTTGTAAACATTGGTATTATTACCCTTGCCGCCTTCCTGGCCTGTACCATCTGAAAAAATTAAAATATTCTTCGGCATAAACAACTCCTGAAATCCAATTATTCTTCAACTGTAAATTTATAGTGAAAATTGACCTTAATCCAGTCATTTTTAATTTATTAAAAATTTGTAACTCATCTGTAACCTCAGTCTTGATATAGTTTCAATATATTCGTGAAACCTTACATGAGGCAACCTAAAATGCATAATTTCCTGCACTTATCAAGATTGAAATTTACAGCACTGCTGGCCCTGGTCGGTATGACCCTGCTGATATCGGGTTGCCCGGTATGTGGTTGTGAGCCTAACCGGGATTATGCGATGCCGTTTAATGCTGACTCCGGCACACTGGCACTATGGCATTTCGATGAAGGAACGGGGCAAACTGCGGGTGATTCCAGCGGTAATGGCTATGACCTCACGCTTGGTATAAACACAGCAGTAGAGGCTGCAGACCCAACCTGGGACAGTGCAGGGAAGTTTAGCCAGGCACTTTCATTTAATGCTGCCGGCCAATATGCTACACGCCAGTCTATTTTAAATGCTCTTTCAGGCAACCAGCTAACTGTTGAATTCTGGATAAAAACCAGCCAGTCTGGTATTGATCAGGATATATTATCTACGAATAACTCTATTTTTAGTTTTCAGATAAATAGTAGCAACGCAACTGTTTTTAGTTTATCTGATGGCATCACACTATACCAGGTGATTGGTACATCCAATATTGCAGATGGCAACTGGCACTACATCGCTGGTGTGTTTGATGGATCCACTGCAACTGGCACACTGTACGTAGACGGAAGCCAGGAAAATCAGGATACCAGCATCGCCCTTACCCTGCCTAACCCAACAAATTACAACATTGGCGCACCAGCAGGTGTAATCAATGGCCTGATTGACGAGGTCAGGCTCTCGGATATCGTGCGTTCAGAGAATGAAATTTTTAATTATTATAGTCCCTTTTAGGTCAGAACCCCGGTGGTTTATCTTTTTCTTATGGTCTCGACAAGCTTCTGGCCGCCCCAACCCAATAAAAGCCCTAGCACGCCCACAGCTAGTGCATAAATTGGGATAAAAATAAAAATCAACCCGGATGTCGAGGAGCCAGTGGCCGTGTCCCCCCAGTTAAAAAACCAGGCCATATGGATCAATACAATAAAACCAACTGTTAACACGCTGAAGGTCAGGGTGCCCGCCAGTGGAATTTCAAATTCCCCTTTATCGGTATCCCGTAAAATAAACCAGGCAAGCAGGATTGGTGCAGTATTCCAGTAGGCAAATGGATTAAGATAACCTTCTACAGAGAACACAAAAAATGCGGGTAGAATAAATAACCCGACAGCAATCAAGTTATGCGATTTTGTCATTAAATAATTTTAAACAAGTCTATTCATACCTAGTACGGCCAACCGAATTCGCTGAGTACCAAATTAATATAAGGTGCGACACAAGTGGCATGATCTGCGGGTATTGTGGTGCAAGTGTTCAAGCTGACATTGGCACCCAGGCCAGCAACGGCATCTACACTATTTTGATAAGGCACAATCAAATCATCGGCACCGTGAAATAAAATAGTAGGTGTAGTAACAGTCCAGGCAGTGTGCAGATTATTAGCCGTAAAATCTGATTTTAAGACCATCTCACCTGCTTCCCGGTAACCCAGGCCATCACCACCTGGCAGCCCATCTGGTCCATATAAAAAAATCGGCGTCAATAAATTGATAGTTACATCTGTCAACGTGATACCGGGAGCATCCCCATAAAAATAACCGCCGTTAACTTCGGCATCATAGGGTGACTGGTAAATTTCGCTTATGCGGTTGCTGCCATAAACCGTGTCATAAGCTTTCAAAACAAAAGATAACAACTCTGCCGAAGGCAAGGTGACAAGATTGATTAAATAATTCGCAGTCCATGATACATGGTAAGGTCCAGCTGCCGGGATGGATTTTGTGATTGTAAACTCGGCACTCAAATTTGTTTCCATTTCTTTTTGTGTCGCAAGTGTTACGTAACCACCCTCGGAATAACCGGTAATAAATAATTTATTGTCCAGGTTATGGGAAATAGATGCTGCATGTGTTCGTACGGCTCGCAAAAGATCAACCGTGGCCGAAGCTGAAGCATCGGCGATAATATATGGATGCAATAACCGGGTAGATTCTCCATAACCAAGATAGTCTGGCGCTGCAACCACATAACCCTGGGATGAAAAAAGTGCATTTAATGCGCCCAGCTCCGGCTTGGCAGCCATGTTTGATGGAGCTTCATCATCGCCTATAATGGTGCCATGCTGGTAACTTAGTAAAGGACTGGCAGGATTAGCGACTGTTTTAGTGGGGTAAGAAACAAGACCCGATGCGTTTACAATATTACCATTGGTGTCTACGGTTGCGTAAATAATTTTGTAGAATGTGGCGTTATATCGTCGAGTTATTCCTGAATCCAAACCGTAAAATGTCTTTACCGCATTAAGAATAGTATCGAGTGTCGGGCCGCCAGCATTATAAACAATCGTGGCCTGGATTAAATCTCCCCGACCAGGGTTGTCCGGGCTGTCAGGGTTGCTTGTATTGTCACTACTGTCACTGCCGCAAGCCGTTAAGGACAGGACTGTTATTAGCAGTAAGTATCGGGGCCACTGGCTAAAGTTACAGATAAATATATTGTTTTTCAGAGATAACATATTTTCATTTTGACCCATTATCCAGGTGCCTGACCAGCTATTCCTTGATAAACGATATAACAGTACTGATATTTGGCCAAGTTTCAGGAAAAAGTTAAATTAAGAATAGCCCAATAAAACACTGTCAGAGTCTGCTCATTGTGCCTGTAATCCCGATAATCTCGAATAATGAAAGAATTATAACAGCAAAACCGGCAGGAATTAGGGTCATTCGGCTGCCGCGCTACCGGGAAAACATTAGCTCAAAAAAAACTCTGTGATATTAGTCAAAACTGGACCTGCAGTTAAATTGACGCAAACAGAATTGGCGATATACTTTAAAGTCTCAGAACATGCTCAATATCCTTATCTATATGGCGAGGTAAAATCCCATGATTTCCATTGATAAAAATACTTTCTATTTTAGTAAATTAATAATTATTGCCGCATCCACCCTATTTTTATCTTTTTTGCCTTTTAGTGCATCCGCTGAACAAGCCCTTAATATTCAAAGCGTCACATTCACAAAAGACAAAGAGGCAGTTAATTACAAGGTCAGGGCAGAATGTAAATTACTTGAAAAAACCAACAAGTACTTAGTGTACTTTGGCAAGAAAAATTTTTCGTCAGTGACGTCAAATAAAAAAGCCGTGGCAGGCGCCTATAATATTTCTGCGAAAATAATCGGTACTATTGGCGGCCCTGGTGGTGCCATGTCTGGCAGAAAAGGGGCCACAATTAAAGGCACGGTAAAGAAAAATGGTGAACTGATTGGTTCGTTCGAGGCCTTCCGTAGTTCCGGTGGGGGTTTTGGTTTTGGTTACAGGGGGACCTGTAGTTTGCTGGGTCGATCAGTCAAACGATTAGGCAGGGATATTACTGAGTGGGCCGTAAAGCCAACCTTAAATGCCAAGATTGGTGAGTTAAAATAATCACCACTTAATTTACACAAACAATTAGCAAAAAAAGACAGGACCCTGGGCCTGTCTTTTTTCTTGCTGATTGTTGCTAATATTAATAAACCATTCGTGTTACTCAGACTTGTCACTCCAGACAGCAAATTCATTCTTGTTTATATCGGTAAAATGAAACCGTTGACCACCGGGAAATGGGAAACTATCTTTTACGATAACGCCTGATAAGGAAATAATTTTTTCCTTAATCTCTTCAAGTTCGTGATAATAAAAAACGACTAATGGGCCGGTCGCCGCGGAAAATCCCGCATCACCTGATTTGTAGAAACCACCATCGATACCGGCATTATTGATGCTGCAATATTCTGGGCCATAATCTGTAAATTTCCAGCCAAATAATTGACTAAAAAATTCCTTGGTCGCAGCAATATCGTTAACCGGAATTTCAATATAATTTATTTTATTATCTCTATTGTCTGACATAAAATTTTCTTTTTCCTAAATTACCAGGCCTGTTTTTTAATTAATACAATAGTTATATGAGTCATTGGATATTTATGATATCTCCATGCCATCCACTTTTTGATAACCACGAGGCAATTTCGATCCCCTTTGAGCTCGTTCACCAATATGATGATTGAGATCATCAACCGTGAGATTACGTTTCTTGGAGCCGGCAAAGGTGGTTAGTCCCTTGTTTTCATTAAATACACACATCTTGACCACGCGCTCGTCACCTTTCTTGAGTTTGGCAGAAGGGACATTAATAATTTTATTGCCTTTACCTTTAGCCATTTGTGGTAGCTCACCAATCATGAAGGTCAGCAAATGACCGGCACTGGTAACAGCGGCGATCCAGTCTTCGTCAAAATTCTCTACCCGCTGCGGCGGTAATACCGTGGCACCGGGCGGGACTTTTAACAAAGCTTTACCGGCCTTGTTTTTCGCATACAAATCAGAAAGCTTGGCCACAAAACCGTAACCAAAACTGGTGGCTAGCAAATAAAGATCGTCGGGCATGCCAAGCATGACACCGCAAAAAGTGGCGCCCACCGGCGGCGTAAAGGTGCCAGTTAGCGGTTCACCGAGGCTCCTGGCTGACGGTAGTTTATGGGAAGCCATGGAATAAGTCCGCCCAGTAGAATCGATCACGACCACTTGCTGGTTACTGCGACCTTTTGAACTATCAAGGAATTTATCATTGCCTTTGTAGTTAAGTGTTTCAGGATCGACTTCGTGGCCCTTGGCCGCACGAACCCAGCCCTTCTCGGAAATAATAGCGGTAATGGGCTCGGTGGGTAACAGCTGGGTCGGGTCAATAGCCGCGGCCACGTCTCTTGCCACAATCGGGCTGCGCCGTTCGTCACCAAATTCGTGAGCATCTTCGATTAATTCTTCCCTTACCAATTTTTTCAGGCGGGTTTTTGATTTGAGTATTTTGCTAAGCTCAGCCCGCTCATTGGCCAGTTCTTCCTGTTCGGCCCGGATTTTCATTTCTTCCAGTTTCGCTAAATGCCGTAACTTGGTTTCCAGAATTGCCTCGGCCTGCATATCAGTGAGCTTGAAGCGTTTCATTAGTTTTGGCTTGGGCTGATCTTCCCGACGGATAATGCGAATCACTTCATCCAGGTTCAGGTAAACAATTAACAGGCCTTTTAAAACATGCAGTCGTTTCTCAACCCGATCGAGGCGATGTTGCAAGCGTCGGCGCACGGTCATTAAACGATACACCAGCCACTGGTTGAGTAATTCTTTGATATTAAAAACCTGGGGTCGCCCTTTCAGGTTAATCATGTTCATATTTACACGATAAGTGCGCTCAAGATCAGTGGTGGCGAACAAATGCATCATTAACTCATCAGCATTAACCCGGTTGGAACGGGGTGCAATCACCAGGCGCATGGGATTTTCGTGATCAGATTCATCACGCAAGTCCTCAACCATGGGTAATTTTTTCTTGTTCATTTGGCCGGCGATTTGCTCCAGTATTTTTGCCACTGAGGTCTGGTGTGGTAACGCCGAAATAATAATCTCGCCATCTTCCATGGCCCATTTGGCGCGCATGCGGATGCCGCCGATACCGGTTTCGTAAATCTTTTTAATATCTTCCTTGGGCGTAATAATTTCCGCTTCCGTGGGGTAATCCGGCCCTTTGATGAACTTCATGAGCTTGGGGAAAGTGGCGTTGGGCTGATCAAGCAAATAGACGCAGGCATCGACTACTTCGCGAATATTATGGGGCGGAATATCGGTCGCCATGCCGACGGCAATGCCGGTGGTGCCATTCAATAAAATATTCGGTAACCGAGCTGGCATGATTTTAGGTTCGTGCAAAGTGCCATCAAAATTCGGCACCCAGTCGACCGTACCCTGTCCTAATTCCGATAAAAGCGATTGCGCGTAACGGGTCAGGCGCGACTCGGTATAACGCATGGCGGCAAATGATTTGGGATCATCAGGCGACCCCCAGTTGCCCTGACCATCAACCAGCGGGTAACGATAACTGAATGGTTGCGCCATCAGGACCATGGCTTCGTAACAGGCGGTATCGCCATGGGGATGAAACTTGCCCAGCACATCACCCACGGTGCGGGCAGATTTTTTAAACTTGGCGGCCGCATTCAGGCCCAGCTCGGACATGGCATAGACAATACGACGTTGCACGGGTTTCAGGCCATCGCCAATATTAGGCAATGCCCGGTCCAGAATCACGTACATGGAATAGTCCAGGTAGGCCTGCTCGGTAAACTGGCCCAGGGGTATTTTTTCTATTTTGCTGCTTTTAACCAGCTTGAGATCAGGCTTCTTTTTAGTACTCGTAGATTTTTTAGTCCTGCCGGCTTTTTTGCTGTTCCCGCCTTTTTGGGTTTTTTTGGCGGGCGAACGTTTGCCAGTTTTTTTAGCAGATTTTTTTTTGGTTTTTTTCGCCATACTATATTAATACACCCTGGCCTTGTCGCCCTTTGATTCCAGCCATTTCTTGCGGTCAGCCGAACGTTTCTTGGCCAGTAACATATCCATGGATTTGTCAGCCGGGTCACGATGGGCATTAAGCGTCAACTGTACCAGTCGCCTGCTTTCCGGGTTCATGGTAGTTTCCCGTAACTGCGACGGGTTCATTTCTCCCAAACCTTTAAAACGTTGCACATTCACCTTGCCACGAATTTTTTCGTCTTCAATAGTTTTCAATATTTGTTTGCGCTCGCTATCATCCAGCGCGTAATACACATGTTTGCCCACATCAATACGAAACAACGGCGGCATGGCCACATGAACATGGCCGGCCGACACCAGTTCGCGAAAGTGTTTCATAAATAATGCACACAGCAATGTGGCAATATGGAGTCCATCAGAATCGGCGTCAGCAAGTATGCAGACCTTGCCATAACGCAGGCCAGACAAATTAGGTGAACCAGGATCAACACCCAGGGCCACGGCAATGTCGTGTACTTCCTGGGAGGCCAGTACCTGTTGCGAATCCACTTCCCAGGTATTCAGAATTTTTCCGCGCAAAGGCATAATGGCCTGAAAGGTACGGTCGCGAGCTTGCTTGGCAGAACCCCCAGCTGAATCCCCTTCCACTAAAAATAACTCAGCCTTATCAAGGTCGGCACCGGAACAATCCGCCAACTTGCCTGGCAAGGCCGGGCCGGCACCAATTTTCTTGCGGGCCACGGCTTTGCCAGCACGCAACCTGGCCTGGGCATTATCAATCGCCAGTTGGGCCACGGCTTCACCATCGCTTATGTGCTGGTTTAACCAGAGACTGAACCCGTCTTTGGCAGCAGTGGAGGTAATTGTCTGCGCCTCACGGGAAGATAAACGATCTTTGGTCTGGCCGGAAAACTGCGGATCTTTCATTTTAACTGCCAGTACAAAACTAACCTTATTCCAGATATCATCGGCAGTCAGTTTAACGCCGCGAGGCAACAGGTTTCGATACTCACAAAATTCCCGCATAGCTTCCGTCATGCCCTGGCGAAAACCGGCGACATGGGTGCCATCTTGTGGCGTCGGGATTAAATTTACGTAACTCTCGCTGACCGGCTCACCACCCTCGGGCATCCAGACAATGGCCCATTGCACTTCTTCTTCATCACCTTTCTGGTGGCCCATGAAGGGGTCTTCCGGCAGCAGTTCATATTCTTCCAGTTCGTATAACAAATAGTCTTTCAGCCCATCTTCATACTGCCACTCTTCAAAATCCTTTTTGTTGGCCTCATTGGTAAATGAAACATATAACCCCGGACACAATACAGCCTTGGCGTGTAATACATGTTTCAACCTGGGAATGGAAAATTTAGGGGAATCAAAAAACTTTTCATCGGGCCAAAAACGAATGCGCGTGCCCGTAGTGCGGGCGCCAACTTTTCCTGAAGCACGCAAGTTAGATGTTTTCTGGCCATCGGCAAAGGTCATTTTGTGGAGCTTGCCACCACGCTTGATCTCGACTTCCAGTTTTTTCGAGAGCGCATTGACAACTGAAACACCGACACCATGGAGACCACCTGAAAAGGTATAGTTTTTATTGGAGAATTTACCGCCAGCATGGAGGCGCGTGAGAATCACTTCTACTCCTGATACCTTTTCGCCCTTGTGCTTGTCTACCGGCATACCGCGACCATCGTCTGTGACCGTAACAGAACCGTCTTTATGCAAGATCAACTCAACGGCACTGGCGTGACCGGCAATCGCTTCGTCAACACTGTTATCAATAACTTCCTGGGCGAGGTGGTTGGGGCGCTCCGTCTGGGTATACATCCCGGGACGACGACGAACCGGCTCCAGTCCGGTTAATACTTCAATGGCCGATGAATCGTAAGCTGATGACATCTGATGCTTAAATTATTAATAAAACTTGCTTATATAAATCCCCGTGGGCTTTGTATCATAAAAAGCCCTGCTTGCGCAGCCCTGATTTTTTGATTCCAGACAGGCCGAACCAACCTGATAATCTCAAATTAAATTACCATTGGCTTTTTTCATGGCGTACTACTTAACAGTAAATAATGATAGTAGTCGAATAAACTACGAATAAAACACGTTTATAGGTTTATAACCTATTGTATTGAATCATTATATTAATAATTTCTGCTATGTAAGGCAGGTGTAAGTTGTGCCGGGCGATACTTTGCTGACCATATAAAAAAGAGGATCTGGTAATGGATAGCTACATTGTTCATTTTGATCGGCACCCGGGCGCTAGGGCATCGTCTGAGCCCTGCGGGATTGTCGAGGATATGAAAAACAGGATTCAGAATTCATTCAGCAATACCCAGGAGCTAATGCTCTTGCTCGGTCAGTTTGATAGCAAAAACTACCCCTGGCAGGAGAAAACTGCAAAAAAAAGGGTTGTCAATGCCAGGATAAAATAACCAGACGAATAGTTTAATTTAGATCGCGTTAATTCAGGTCGCCTGCCAATGCCTCTCTTGTGGCTGCCGGGATTGCCTTTAGTTCAACATAATAATTATCATGATCAATGCCCATAGCAATCATGGCGCCATTATTGATGGCGTTAATGACTTCATCCGTTAACTGAAAGCGCATGAAATGTACGGCCGAGGTTTTTTCTTCCGTCTCTCTGTCCATATCCTCATCAGCAATGGCGTATACCTTGCCACAACCTTCAGCGCTTACCCAAACCTTGTCCTCAATGCCCACCAGCATGGCCAGCGCCTCTTTGCGGCCTGCTACTTCCGAATACTCAATCATAAAAGTGGCCTTCAGATTATCGCCATCGGGAACAAGCGGGTTATAGGCGTCCAGCTCTTCCTGGATCGCGTCGGCCTCAAAAATTTTTTCAATACGCAACATTTCCTGGATCTGGTATTGCATGGTAAGCCTGTCTTCAAAATACAACGTCGCATTATCGCCCAGCCTTACCTGGCGATTTTTTTTGTGCATTATAACCTCTGCACGAAAATTGTCGCGCGCCTTGGCATAGTCTTCAAGACTCATTAAATCATCATGTGTTAATTTTTTACTCATATCACTATCCCTTAATTTAAATACCGTAGGCTTGGCGTACCAGGCTGATTGGGTGTTCAGTTTTTTTACCATTTGCAAGACCATTTTCAATTTGATGGCCCGCCATGGGGCAATCACTGCCATAATGATCGGGTTCGAATTTTTTCACCTTATTGACCACGGGACGGGCGATTTTCATTGATATTTTATGAAACTCGGTCTTCACCGCATAAGTGCCGTCATGGCCAGAACAACGTTCAATCACCTCTATTTCGGTGTCGGGAATCAGAGCTAAAATGTCCCGCGTCTTGAGACCAATTTTCTGGACCCGCTGATGACATGCCACATGGTAGGCGACTTTACCCAGGGAATTTGGGAACTCAGTGTTGAGCTTACCGGCCTTGTGGCGCAAAGCTAAATACTGGAATGGATCAAATATAGCAGCAGCAACCTTCTGAACATCACCATCGTCCGGGAACATCAACGGTAATTCCTGCTTGAACATCAAGGCGCATGAAGGGACCGGTGCAATAATGTCCCAACCTTCGTCGACCAGCCGGACAAGTTCGGGAATGTTTATATTTTTGGCTTTTTCAACGGCTTCCAGATCGCCGAGCTCAAGTTTGGGCATGCCACAACAGGTTTCTTTATTTGCCAGGGCAACGGGAATGCCGTTGTGCTCAAACACCGCCACCAGATCCTCACCCAGATGGGGTTCGTTATAATTACCATAACAAGTAGCGAACAGGGCAACTTTTCCTTGTGTTTTACCGGTCGGGTCGGCCACTAATTCTGACCTGTGGTTCTTTAGTTTCTTGCGCAAGGTTTTGCTGTGGTATTTTGGCAGGATCGCGTCGGCATGCACGCCCAATGTTTTTTCCAGTAACTTACGACCAAGTTTATTCTGATTGACCGCGTTAACTGTCTGCACCACGACTGGTATGCCTGCCAGTTTGCCGACAGCATCAGTACTGCTGAGAATTTTATCGCGGATACTTATTTTACCCTGTTTATATTTAATTGCCTTGGCACGTAACATGACGTGAGGGAAGTCCAGATTCCATTCATGAGGCGGGACATAGGGGCATTTGGTTAAAAAACACAAATCGCACAAATAACAGTGGTCAACCACTTGCCAGTAATCAGCTTTGGCCACCCCGTCTACTTCCATGGTTTTGGAGTCATCAACAAGGTCGAATAATGTCGGGAAAGAATGACATAAACTGACACAACGGCGACAGCCATGACAAATATCGAACACCCGTTCCAGTTCCTGGAAAAGGGAAGCTTCATTATAAAATTCGGCATCCCGCCAGTTGAGCGCATGCCGGGTTGGCGCTTCCAGAGATCCTTCACGGTTACTTGTTGACATTACTAAGCCTCTGTATATGTTTTAAACAAAAAAAACAGGCCGGACAACTACCCGGCCTGCTTCCTGACTTGCCGGTACTTTGACTTAGTCGTCCAGGTTGTCCAGTGCTTTCTGGAATCGATTTGCATGAGATCGTTCGGCCTTGGCCAGGGTCTCAAACCAGTCAGCGATTTCGTCAAAACTTTCGTCCCGGGCAGATTTGGCCATACCCGGATACATATCTGTGTATTCATGGGTTTCGCCTGCCACAGACGCTTTTAAGTTGTCGGAGGTACTGCCAATCGGCATGCCCGTTGCTGGATCACCTGTTTCCTCAAGATATTCCAGGTGCCCGTGGGCATGGCCAGTTTCGCCTTCTGCCGTGCTACGAAAGACGGTCGCGACATCGTTATAGCCTTCGACATCTGCTTTTGCAGCAAAATACAGGTATCTGCGGTTAGCCTGGGATTCGCCAGCAAAGGCATCTTTCAAGTTTTGTTCGGTTTTACTCCCTTTCAGGTCCATTTTTTTCTCCAGTGTGTTAACTTATTGAATATTAAGTAATATCCTGTATTGATCAGGATTTAGAATGATTCTAAAGTGAATTTTCCGGGAAGTCAATACTCAAATGTCATAATGGTCTTAATTTTTGATGTAAATTTCGCTTTATATTTTGGCCTGTCTCGTGACCATCCTGTGAATATAAATCTTCTAGAATTTGGATTAAACTACAAACTCAACTACTATGGTTCTATAAGGTTTTTAAAAGGTTTTTAACATTGGGTAGACCGAAAATCCCCTGACAATCAATTGCTTATGGCTACACCTAAAACCGCAAATACACTCAGCGGACTGGCTCTCAGGCTGGTACGTGAGAAATTACTGACAGCCGATGAAGCGGATGCCTTGCAGCTTGAGGCGCATAAGAAAAAAACCCCTTTTGTCAGTCACCTGGTCGGTAGTAAAAAACTCAATGGCGCCATTGTTGCGCGTATTGCATCCCAGGAATTTGGCCTGCCCCTGATGGAAATTGAGGCCTTTGATCTTGATCTACTCCCCACTGATGCCATCGATACCAAAATTGTAGAACGACATAATGTGTTGCCCTTGTTCAAGAGGGGGGCGCGCTTGTTTGTCGCAATTTCAGATCCAACCAATATGCAGGCGTTGGATGAAATCAAGTTTAATACCGGTTTGGGTTGCGAGCCTATCCTGGTTGAAGCCGACAAGCTCGGCAAAATTATTGAAGATGCATTGCATGCCAATGATTCCACCCTGAGTGATCTCACAGGCGAGGACGGCCTGGAAGATCTAGACTTTGCCGATGAAGACGATGGCAAAAGTGGCGGCATGACAGAGGATGACATCAATGACACGCCAATTGTTAAATTTGTGAACAAGGTATTAATGGATGGGATAACCCGTGGCGCATCTGATATCCATATTGAACCCTACGAAAAAACATACCGCGTGCGCTATCGCCAGGACGGTATCCTGCAAGAGGTTGCTACGCCACCACCGGCGCTCGCCAATCGAATCGCGGCCCGCGTAAAGATATTATCCCGCCTGGATATCGCTGAACGACGTGTCCCCCAGGATGGTCGCATAAAAATGCGCCTGTCAAAAAATCGCTCCATTGATTTTCGTGTCAGCACATTACCCACCATGTACGGCGAAAAGATTGTTTTACGTATTCTTGACCCAACCTCTGCCACACTGGGTGTTGAGAAGCTTGGATTTGAAGATGTACAGAAAAAATTATTTCTTGATGCTGTAAAACGACCGTATGGCATGGTACTGGTAACGGGCCCTACGGGTAGTGGTAAAACAGTCTCCCTGTATACCGCAGTAAACATATTAAATACCGAGGACAGAAATATTTCTACCGCCGAAGACCCGGTAGAAATCAATATGACCGGCATTAATCAAGTACAGATAAATGAAAGGGCCGGCATGAATTTTTCCACTGCGCTCCGTGCTTTTTTGCGTCAGGATCCTGACGTTATTCTTGTAGGCGAAATTCGTGACCTGGAAACTGCAGAAATTGCGATTAAGGCAGCTCAAACCGGCCATATGGTACTCTCCACTTTACATACTAACAGTGCACCTGCGACCCTGACTCGCCTGGTTAACATGGGTGTACCGCCATTTAACATTGCCTCGGCTGTTAACCTCATTGTCGCGCAACGCCTGGCGAGGCGTTTATGCAGCTCATGCAAACAATCCCTGAAACTACCCAAAGAAGCGCTGCTAAAAGCAGGATTCAGGGCCAACGAAGTAGATAAACTTACGATATTTTCAGCTAACGGTTGTAGTCAATGTAATGATGGTTATAAGGGACGTGTGGGCATCTATGAAGTGATGCCTGTTTCCGAGGCTATTGGTGAAATTATTATGCGAGGCGGTAACGAACTCGATGTCGAAACACAAATGAAAAAAGAAGGCGTAATTGACTTACGTAGTGCCGGCCTGCAAAAAATCAGGGACGGTGTAACCACACTTGAAGAAGTCGAACGTGTAACCAACCAGTAGGGAAACTATGGCACAAGCAGCAAAAAAAAAGGCACCGAATAAATTTACCTGGGAAGGCGTTGACCGTAAAGGTAAGAAAATGAAGGGCGAGCTCGAGGGAGCAAGTGTCGCCTATGTGAATGCTTCGCTGCGTCGCCAGGGAATCAAGCCGACCAAGGTACGCAAAGCTGCCAAGCCACTTTTAGTTTTTAAGAAAAAAATCACTGCAAAAGATATCGCAATTTTTACCCGCCAGCTGGCAACCATGTTAGCTGCCGGTATCCCGATTGCCCAGGCGTTTGATATCGTCGGTAAGGGCCATGAAAACCCAACCATGGCTGAACTGATAAATACTGTAAAAAATGACATCGAATCCGGTACAAATTTAACAGCGGCACTCTCCAAGCACCCGCTTCAATTTGATGCGCTGTATTGTAATTTGGTACAAGCAGGTGAGCAGGCCGGTATCCTGGATACTATCCTTGACAAAATTGCTGTTTACAAAGAAAAAATTGAAGGCATTAAAAGCAAAATTAAAGCCGCCCTGTTTTACCCGGCTGCAGTCGTCATCGTTGCCTTCGTTATTACCACCATATTACTGGTTTATGTCATTCCTCAATTCGAATCTTTATTTAAGGGCTTTGGTGCCGACTTGCCCGCGCTGACGCAATTTGTAATAGACCTCTCGGAATTTTTTCAGGAAACCTGGTGGATGATGTTTGCCGGTATTGGCGGTGGAATTTACGTTTTTGCTTACACCTACAAACGATCAAGTAAAATGCAGCACGCTGCGGACAAGTTATTATTAAAAGCACCCATTATTGGACAAATTATCAAAAAGGCAACCATCGCCCGCTTTTGTCGAACCCTGGCAACTATGTTTGCGGCAGGCGTACCATTAGTAGAAGCCCTCGACTCTGTAGCGGGCGCATGTGGCAACCGCCTGTACTACGAGGGCACGATGGATATCAAGGCTGACGTGAGCACGGGTATGCAACTTCAAAGCTCCATGAACACGACTGGTCTTTTCCCCAACATGGTTGTTCAGATGGTAGCTATTGGCGAAGAATCTGGTGAGCTTGACACCATGCTTGGCAAGGTGGCCGACTTTTATGAATCGGAAGTTGACGATGCCGTGGACGGTTTAAGTTCGTTGCTGGAACCAATTATCATGGCTGTGTTAGGTGTGCTTATTGGTGGCCTCGTAATTGCCATGTATTTACCAATATTCAAGATGGCTGCAACAGTTTAATAAACCAAATAAAGCGTAAAACTCTGTCAGGCTCAAATAACAAACGAAACTTGGGTAACAGGCTGCTTTTTCCATATGGATGACCTCCTGCTTATTTTCGAGCATACGCCCTTGCTGCTTTATACAACCATTTTCCTGCTCGGTTTATTGGTTGGTAGCTTTCTCAATGTTGTCATTCACCGTTTGCCCCTGATGATGAAGCGTGACTGGGAACAACAAATTAAAGAGTCTGCTGAAGAAGAAACCAGCACAGAAAAAGTTTCCCGTTTTAACCTTGTTGTGCCCGGTTCCCATTGTCCAAAATGTGGACATAATATTAGCGCACTTGAGAATATCCCAATTCTCAGTTACCTGCTGCTAAGGGGAAAATGCTCAGACTGCGGCACCCCCATCTCTCTAAGATACCCGGCAATTGAGTTGTTAAGCGCAGTCACCTCCCTGTTAGCAGTCTGGAAGTTTGGATTATCTTACGAAACTTTTTTTGCAATACTTTTGACCTGGGCGCTTATTACTTTAACCTTTATAGACATCGATCATTACCTGTTGCCAGATGATATTACGTTAACTTTTCTGTGGCTGGGACTTGGCGCGCATATTTTCGTGGATAATCTCTTTGGTATAGACTTGCAAAGCGCAGTGCTCGGCGCAATTTTTGGCTATCTCTTGCTGTGGATTGTTTACCAGTTATTCCGTCTTCTTACAGGCAAAGAAGGCATGGGCTTTGGCGATTTTAAACTACTGTCCATGCTTGGCGCCTGGTTTGGCTGGCAAATGTTGCCGTTAATCATAATTTTATCCTCAGCTGCTGGCGCAATTCTTGGCGGCGCTTTATTAGTCCTGAAAAATAAATCCCGTGACCACCCCATCCCTTTTGGCCCCTACTTGTGTATCGCAGGGTGGATTGCCATGATCTGGGGAAGCAGTATTATTGCAGCTTACTTGCAATTTTCAGGTTTCCAGTAATTTTCCGGTAAATTGACAAGCACATGCTTCGCATCGGACTCACGGGTGGTATCGGCAGTGGAAAATCCACTGTTGCCGCGCTATTTGAACATCATGGTATACCGGTGATTGATGCAGATGAAATATCACATACATTACTGGAGCCTGGCCATGCTGTTTATAAAAATGTGGTGAACAAATTTGGCGAAAATATCCTTGGTGATAATAAAACCATTAATCGAAACAAACTTCGTGATCTAATATTTTCAGATATTGAAAATAGAAAAAAACTTGAGCATATAATTCATCCTGAGGTTCGTAATAATATCGTAACCGGGGTAACTAGTTTACATACAAGCTACTGTATTATAGTTGTACCCTTGCTGGTTGAAGCCGGTTTTCTTGATCTCGTAGACAGGGTCTTGGTAATTGATGCTGATGAATCGGAGAGAATAAAACGTATTACAGAAAGAAACGGTATGAGTGAGCAGGATATTGATAAAATAATCAGGTCTCAATCATCGCGCCAGGAAAAACTGAAAGTCGCTGACGATATTATAAATAATAATTATGATAAAAATTTACTTGCCAGTCAGGTTCAGGAACTGCACGAGAAATATACTAAAATAGCGTCTCGGTATAAATAATACAGACTGCTCAATACAGATCTGGTTTGCTCAACCCCATATACCGCTTAACATGGCCACACCCACTGCCCCCGCAAGTTTTGCTTCTTTGATGGTCTCCTGACTCATGCCGCCAAGGGCAAAAACTGGCAGGTTACACACTCTGGCTAGTTTGCCGAATTTTTTCCAACCGAGTGTGATGGCGCCTGGATGGCTTTTTGTTTTTTGGACTGGTGATAAAACGACAAAATCTACGCCAATTTTTTCTGCTTTAGATAATTCTTCTTTATTATGGCAAGAAGCAGCAACCATTAACTGCTTGTCAAATATTTTATCAGGTAGCTGCATTAAAATGCTGGAATTTATATGGGCACCGTGAGCGCCCATGTGCCGTGCGTTATCAATATCTGTGTTTACCAGAACCCTGGTATTAAATTTTGAACATCTTGCCAGCACCTGGTCGGTAAAACTTTCCAGTTCAGGCTGACTCATTTCTGGTTGTCGTATCTGAATTAATTCAAGACCGTTATTCAGCGCTAAATCCAGCTTCGGTATAAATTCGCTAGCATTGATCTTTTTGCTGGGTGTAATACCGTATATAGGTGGCAACTGCAGCATGGTTGTGATTTTTTTATTTGCCCGCGGAAAAGCCAAGTCCCCCAGGTTGTTAATACCACACCATTGGATTGGTTGCCCTTCTCTGCCAACCGGACTTCCCGTGTATTCCTCAACACGCCAAATATCCAGTAAGACTGATTTCTCATCCGAATATTCGTAAGGTACACGCATAATTGGTGTAGCTTGTCCTATCTCCAGCCCCAGCTCTTCTTTTATCTCACGGACCAGGGCATCAAACACAGACTCTCCAGGTTCAATCTTACCGCCAGGGTATTCCCAGCAATTAGCCTGGTCTGCATCAGCGGCACGTCGTGCAACCAATACCTGGCCGGACTTGTTCTGAATAATGGCAACAGCGACGTGAACCAAATTCTCAGCTTCGGTATTCGGCATTTATGCGTATATATTCGTGGGAAAGATCGCTGGTCCAGACCGTGGCTTTGCCACTAGCAAGTGCCAGATCAACCTCAATATTTATTTCTTGTTGCGACATAACCGCCTGACCTTGCTCCTCACTATAGGCATTATCAACCTGGCCCATACTCAATACTGTCACGCCATTGATGCTGAGATTTACTTTTTCGATATCCATATCCGATAAATGTGCTCGTCCCAGGGCTGCTAAAATTCTTCCCCAGTTTGGATCGCTGGCAAACAAGGCTGTTTTAACAAGAGGCGAATGGGCGATTGTTTTAGCGGCTTCTGTTGCATCACTATCTGAGGCCGCATTAATAACATTAATGGTCACAAATTTGGTTACCCCTTCGGCATCGCGAATAATTGCCTGGGCAAGATAAATAAATACTTTCTTTAATGCCTCGTAAAAAAGTGCATAATTTTCATTATCCCGATTTGTGATTTCTTTATGATTGCTTTTTCCTGTTGCAATCAGAATACATGAATCATTTGTCGAGGTGTCGCCATCTACAGTCGTCCTGTTGAAACTTTCCGCTACCACTTCTTCAAGCACTTCCTGTAGTAACGCTTTTTTTATGCAGGCATCAGTAGCCACAAAAGACAGCAGGGTCGCCATATCCGGACAAATCATCCCCGAACCCTTGGTTATGCCAGTTATCGTGACCTCGCCGCCATTCAGCTTCACCTTGCTCGTAATCCCCTTGGCAACAGTGTCGGTTGTCATAATCGTGTGGGCAGCACTAACCCAACCATCGGCGCTCATGTTTGCCAGGCAAGCAGGAATAGCCCCTGATATTTTATCCACAGGCAGAGTTTCGCCAATAACGCCGGTTGAAAAGGGTAATACCGATTCCACGCTAATACCCAGGTCTTGTGCCAGGGCCTGACAACAATCAAGGGCATCCTGCTCTCCCTGGCGACCGGTTCCCGCATTGGCATTGCCGGCATTGACAAGGCAGGCACGCGGCTCAAAACCCTGTAAATGTCTTCTCGATATTACAACCGGTGCCGCGCTGAATTTATTTTGTGTAAACACGCCGGCAAAACGTGATCCTTCATCTGCAAGAATGACCAGTAAATCGTCCCGATCTTGATAACGTATGTCGGCAGCCGCTGAACCAAGCTTAATGCCGGCAACATTTTCAAGCACGGTAATATGTTTCAGGCCTACTGCCATATGACTACATCCGAAAATAATAAAATAAATAAAAAAAGGAGATATTTCTATCCCCAATTGACCTTGCCCTTATTCTGGACTGAATATGATTGAGTTGTCAAAGTTTGCCATGACAATGTTTGTATTTTTTACCCGAGCCACAAGGGCAAGCTTCGTTACGGCCAATCTTCCTGCCTTCCCGCACCACAGGCTGATGATGCACTTCAGCATCCTGTTCAGGCAAGGCCGCCTGCTCTGGCGCATCCAGATCGGGGTGCGAATATTCCATTGCCTCGTAGTTTGCTTCGGCTGGCCCAAGAGAGCCTTTTTTTTCCTCTTCCTGGAACTGGATTCTTGTTAAAATATGTATCACCTCATGTTTTATTCGGGTTAGCAGTGAGGTGAACAGCTCAAAGGCTTCGCGCTTGTACTCATCTTTCGGATTTTTCTGCGCATATCCTCGCAGATGGATACCTTGTCGCAAATAATCCATGGCCGAAAGATGTTCTTTCCATTCGCGGTCGACCACTTGCAGCATAATTACTTTTTCTGCTTCCTGCATAAGTTCTTCGCCATACTCAGTAAATTTTTGCTGGTACAGGTCTTCCAGCTCGGAAATTATTTTATTCCGCAGCTTTTCTTCATGCAACTCATTGTCCTGTTCCAGCCATTTACTTATGGGCAAACTGACGCCCAGGTCATTTTCCAGTGACTGCTCCAGGGCATTAATATCCCATTGCTCCTCCATGGTGCCGGGCGGTACCGAATAATCTATTATGCCGTTTACAATCTCCTTTCTGATTGCGGCAATATTTACTGAAATATTTTCAGCCTCCATTAGAGAGTTACGCTGGTCATAAACCACGTTACGTTGATCATTGGCGACATTATCGTATTCGAGGAGTTGTTTGCGAATATCGAAGTTCCTCCCCTCTACTTTACGTTGTGCATTTTCAATTGCCCGCGAAACAAGGTTGTGCTCAATGGCTTCACCTTCTTCCATGCCCAGTTTGAGCATTAGATTCGAGATTCTTTCGGAACCAAATATCCTCATCAAACTATCTTCCAGGGACAGGTAGAATCGGGATGAACCGGGATCACCCTGGCGACCGGAACGACCGCGCAACTGGTTGTCTATTCTTCTGGATTCATGCCTCTCAGTACCTATAACATGAAGGCCGCCAGCAGCAACTACCTGATCATGGCGTTCTTGCCACGCCTGGCGGATCGATTCATGTTTACTCTCGTTATTGCTTACCGACTCAAGTTCGTTATCAAGATTACCGCCCAGCACAATATCGGTGCCACGACCCGCCATATTCGTGGCAATCGTTACTGCGCCGGGACGTCCAGCCTGGGCAACAATATGCGCCTCACGACCATGTTGCTTGGCATTCAGCACTTCATGGGGAATTTTTTCTTTCTTTAGTAAATCTGAAAGTTCTTCTGAACTTTCAATGGAAATCGTCCCGACCAGTGTCGGTTGGCCATTTTCATAACAATTTTTAATATCATTAATGATTGCCAGATGTTTTTCATGTGCTGTTCGATAGATCTGGTCGCCCATATCATCTCGCACCATATCCATATTGGTCGGTACTACAACCACCTCGAGGCCGTATGTTTGCTGAAACTCAAACGCTTCAGTATCGGCCGTTCCCGTCATGCCAGACAGCTTATTGTACAACCTGAAATAATTCTGGAAAGTGATCGATGCCAGTGTTTGGTTTTCACTTTGAACCTTAACTTTTTCCTTTGCCTCTACCGCCTGATGCAAACCATCTGACCAACGCCGACCGGACATCATTCTACCGGTGAACTCATCAATGATGACTACCTCGCCATCTTTGATAATGTAATCGACTTCCCTTTGAAATAAAGCATGTGCCTTTATCGCGGCCGTTAAATGATGTAACAGGGCAATATTGTGCGGGTCATATAGATTGCCCCCGGCTTCTATTAAACCTTCCTGGACCAGCAGTTCTTCTACATTTTCATGGCCTGCTTCGGTTAAAAATGCCTGCTTTGTTTTTTCATCAACTGTATAATCACCAGGGCCATCTTCGGTTTCCTGTTTTTTTAATTTTGGAATAATGACATTTATTTTTTGATAGAGGTTAGCGCTTTCCTCTGCCGGGCCTGAAATAATCAGGGGTGTTCTGGCTTCATCGATTAATATTGAGTCAACTTCATCAATAACGGCATAATTTCTGTCTCGCTGAAATCGCTCATCTTTACGAAAGGCCATATTGTCCCGTAAAAAATCAAAACCGAATTCATTGTTTGTGCCATAGGTAATATCAGCCTGGTAAGCCTCTCGTTTTTTATCAGGGCTTTGATCCGAGATCACCACGCCTGTTGTTAGCCCGAGAAAACTATATAACTGACCCATCCACTCTGAGTCACGTTGTGCCAGGTAATCATTCACGGTGACGACATGGACGCCCTTTCCTGACAATGCATTTAGATAAACAGGCAGCGTAGCCACAAGCGTTTTTCCTTCGCCGGTTCGCATCTCGGCAATTTTACCCTCGTGCAAAACCATGCCACCAACAAGCTGCATATCAAAATGGCGCATGCCCAAAACGCGTTTACCGGCCTCCCTGACAACGGCAAACACTTCAGGCAAAAGCTGATCGAGCTTCTGGCCATCCTCGATTCGTTTTTTGAATTCCCCGGTTTTGGCCTGCAACGCCTCGTCTGTCAGTTTGCTTATTACAGGCTCAAAGTCATTAATTTGCGCAACCGTCAGGCGCATGTGTTTTATGAGCCTGGCGTTGCGGCTGCCAAATATTTTTGTAAGTGTATTGCTAATCATGTGTAAAAATTACCGAATTCCCGATGACACTACCGGCCGGGGATTATGGAATAAAAAGTGTGATACTTGAAGTCTCTTCAGAGGCTTTTTGGCCCAAAACAACGCGCCCGTTTAACTCTACCAATCTACATATTCGACCTATTTAGCTGCACAGAATTCCCGGCTCGCCTGGTTATCTTCGCCGCGCCAAATAAGCCCTGGGATCCACGGCTCGGCCCTGGCGATAAACCTCGAAGTGCAGGTGCGGGCCGGTGGAGCGGCCTGATGAGCCGACCTTGCCGATGGGCTGGCCCTTGGTGACCCGGT
>QIGL01000039.1 GCA_003228915.1 Acidiferrobacteraceae bacterium | reverse complement strand
CCATCACCAAAAAAGAAGTTTTCCATCTCTTTCACCAGTATTGCCCGGGATTTAGGGTCTACCGGGCTAAGCCGGTTTTCATTAATAAGGATGGTTTGGTGTTTGAGCCATAATTGCCAGGCTTCCTGGGAGACCTGGTCCCATATTTTCTGGCCCAGCTCACCGGGGTAAACCGGCCGTTCCAGGCCCGGCGCTTCTTTGCCCAGTTTTACGCATTGCACCATTCGCGTCATTGTTTCTCCCCTAATTTTTCAAGTAGTTTTTTCACCGGGGCGGCAAGGCCCCGTTGATCCGGCTTGCAGGGGTTATACCAGACTGCCCCCGGGTTCTCCATGATCCCAGGCCGCAAACGCAGTAACCGTGCGGGTACTGGCGTGATGGTCAGGTGAAAATGGGTAAAGCTGTGTTTCATGGTTGGCCAGGCAGGGTTGGTGGTTATTTCAATATCCAGTGTTCTTTTAGCCCAGCCAGTAATATCGTCTGTTTTATTATTTGTCTCGTCCATGTCCCGATCCGGGTTTTTTGTTGCAGCCTGCTCAAGTTCCGGGAAACACCATAAACCACCCCAGATACCTGTTGGGGGCCGTTGTAACAACAAGACTTCATTTTGATCATTCTGGATCATGGCCATGACCACATTTTTTTGTGGCAGGGATACCCGGGGTTTTGACCCGGGGTAATTTTTTTGTTCACCGTTTAACCGGGCGTAACATTTTTTAGTAACGGGGCAGGGCCCGCAATCCGGTTGGCTGCGGGTGCAGACAGTGGCACCCAGGTCCATGATCGCCTGGTTGTATTGCGCTACTCGTTTTCGTGGTGTGTGTTTGGTCGCATGTTGCCAAAGTTGATTTTCTACTTTTTTATTACCGGGCCAGCCGGTTATGCCGTGAAAACGGGCCAGCACCCGTTTGACATTACCATCGAGTATTACCTGGTGCTGGTCGTGGGCCAGGGACAGGACCGCGCCGGCGGTGGAGCGACCAATGCCAGGAAGCGTTAGCACTTCATCAAAAGACTGCGGGAAGTGTTCGCCGTAATTTTCACAAATAATTTTTGCGGTCTTGTGCAGGTTACGTGCCCGGGCGTAATAACCCAGGCCGGTCCAGAGATGTAACACCTGGTCGAGGTCGGCCGTGGCCAGGGATTTGACATCCGGAAAGACCTGAATAAATTTTTCGAAATAGGGGATGACTGTTTTGACCTGGGTTTGCTGCAACATAATTTCCGACAGCCAGATCCGATAGGGATCCTTGTTTCGTTGCCACGGTAGATTTTTACGCCCGTAACTGTCGAACCAGGTTAAAATTTTAGCGCTGAAATCAGGCATGCCGGATAAAAATATCGGATAAATAATATCAGGTAAATTAAGATAACGATTACCTGCGAAATAAATTTTCCAGACCTTTGCGAAGTTCTTTTTCCAGCGCCTTTTCTGCTTCTTTACGCAGGCGTTTTTCACCCTCCTTGCGCAGGATTTTTTGGTACTCGACTTTTATTTGGGGATCATCAAGCGGGCCTTTAATTTTTATCGGCGCCTTGATTGGGTCGATACCCTTTTTTTCCTGGTATGTTGCTTTCAGGCGATAGTAAATCCAGTTTTTTGGCAAATCGATCGTGCCTTTGCCGGTCATTTGCAGCTTGGGGCTGGTCAGCCACAGGTCATTATTGGTAATGACACCGTTATTAATTTTGCCAGTGGCTGTCAATTTTTCATAAACGGTTTCGTTGCCTGTTCTGCTGTTATGTTTTTTTTGTTTTCCCTGTACTGTTTCCAATAGTTCCCGGGCTTCTCGTAGTTGCCGGATAAAATCAACGCCAATAAGTTTGCCGGATTTAAGTTTGGTGGCGAACGAGCCATTGAGATTTTTTTTTAGTGAGCTGACCTTGTTGCCGGTAGTAGAAAGTTTAAAATCAAAATTACCTTTACCCTGAAAATTTTTATAAATCTCCAGGTCTTTTAGCAAGTCACCCACCTGGATATTTTTAATTTTTTGCTCAATCACGTAACGGGGCTTGCGCTTGCGGGTATCAATTATTATGTGCCCCCTGGACCGGCCTTCATAAAGTCTGGCATTAAAAGGGACCAGTTTGATCAGTCCGGCATTCGCACTCAGATTTGTATCGATTGACTTAAAGCCGACACCGCCACCGCGAAAATTTTCCAGCCTGAGTTTTCCATTAGCCTGTAATGCCCGCAGCGTTGCCGTTGGCAGTGAAATCTCTTTATCTGTTTTTTTCCGGATTCGGGTATGAGCAGATTTGGGAGGCGCGGCCGGTATTTTTTCTGCTGCAGCCGGTAAATAAAGATCTGTATTGAGGTTGCTGACCTGCAAATCGAATTTGTAACCGGTATTATTTTTTAAGCCAATCGACATGTCGCCTGTCAAACCAGCCTTATCCAGGGCCAGGTTAATATTTTTAAGTTTGATTATTTCAGACGCATAGGAAAAATTCATTTTCCCTTTCAGGCTCTTTAATGCTTTTTTATTGGCGGGATGATAGCTAACACCAAAAGTGCGCAGCAACGCCCGGGGTGAGACTTTTTTCAGACGCACCACCCCGTTGACATTAATAGCGCTAAATATATTTCGTGCTTTTAATTCTGTTGTTATCACTACTTCACCGAGCTCAATTTTGGCAGCAGTTAATTCAGCGATTTGTTGTGGCCAGTCAATCATGAGTTGACTATTAATTGCGATGGGTAGGGGTGGGTTTTTTGCAATTGTTAAATCTGTGACCAAAGAAAATTCAGCCAGTTCTCCAGAAGCGAGCCGGTCCAGGGTTAGACCAAGATGTTTGACAGCAAAACTGGCGCCAGACTGGTTATCTTGCCAGAGAATATTGCTGTCTTTAAAAGTAAGGCTGCCCAGTCGAATTACGGCCATGGCACTGCTTTCCTGTGCTGGTTTTTTTTCACTGGGTGTTTTCGGCTCAGCCGGTTGTTGCGAGGCAAAAGTCCAGTTATCACGACCCTGTTTGGTGCGCACCAGGTTCAGATTCAGGCCGTCGATCAGGATTTGATCAATGTCGACCCGGCCCCAAAGCAGTGGCAGGGCAGCGACCCGGATATCTGCCGAGCGCAAGCGGGCAAATTTGGCTGGTTCAAAACCCGCCGGCCCATCAAGCTGCATTTCTTTAAACTGGATACCCAGCCAGGGAAATAACGAAAGCGAAACATCGCCATTAATTTGCAAGTCGCGACCCGTTTGTTTTTTCACCAGCTCAACCACTTGTTGACGGTAAGTATTCGGGTCAATAAAAACTGACGCCATCACCATTAAAATAATAATGGCAGCCAGGACCACGCCAAAACTAACAAGAATATATTTTCCGACCTTAGACAAAACAGCACCTCAAGTTCTAATGGAGCGGGTGATGGGAGTCGAACCCACGTCTCTAGCTTGGGAAGCTAGGGTAATGCCGTTATACGACACCCGCATTTTACTGGCGATTATCGTAGGCAGTGTACCAGTTTCGTGGTTTGTTGTTAGCACTGGCCGGATACGATGTGTGGATAGATTAGCACATTTAACTTACTGTATTTATTGATACTAATACTCGTAGACAGTTTGTCAGGGCTGTCTATTCTTTGAAGAGATGAAAACTGCCTGCACCAGGCCGTTGTTACTGGCATAACATTTGCAATTGTATATTGTATCCTGTGGTTATCCTAAATCCATGGAATATAAGAAAAAATACGAGGACAAGGAATATGTGAATATATTCAACCTCCACAGCACGCTGGGTCGATCTCAGGCAATGAGTGAAATTGCCCACGCCCTGGGCAAAGAAGTGGTTGCTGAATATCCCGTACGTGCTTAATTACTTTTTGTCATTAATATAGGAATACAGCAAGCGTGGATACTCCCGGTTTATATAGTTTTATTGATACGCTAACAAAACAACATGATCAGTTGTCTATGGTTCGTTGTTTCCTGGATTTTTTGACAAAAGAATTTAGTGCCCAGGATGCTTTTTATTATGAAATACACAGCCATGACCTGAAGAATAATGAAAAGAACAACAATGAAAAGCAAGAATTTCCCAAGCTGTTTAACCCCCTGACAAATATAAACATAGTCCAGGAATTTGATAGCCAGTTGCTTGATGTTTATAAGTCCCGGGAAATGTTTATGGGTGACACCTCCGAGACAGGTCACCGGCGCTGCATATACCCGGTTGTAGTTGGCTTGCAAGTATTTGGATTAATTGATTTCAAAATACCTGTCCATGAAAACAAGGTAATGGAGCAACTTGGGTTCCTGACCAGGTTGTTCGGAAACTTGTTTATCTTGATATATAAAAAAGAACGCGATGGCCTGACGGGCCTGCTGCACCGTCTTGATTTTGAAAATAGAATACATAGAATTATTAACCATAATTTTGGCAAAGAAAGGCGTGCTGGCACACCGGACGACCTTTGTATCGCCATTGCCGATATAGATTATTTCAAAAAAGTTAATGATGAGTTTGGACACTTGTTTGGCGATGAAGTGCTTGTCCATTTGTCCCAGTTAATGAATCGTAGCTTTAGAGACCAGGATCTGATTTGTCGTTACGGCGGTGAAGAATTTGCCATTGCCATTAACGGTGTCGGTATAAAACCAGCAGTCCAGATTCTGGAACGGTTCGTAAAGGCGGTCCAGGCCTATCGGGTGCCACAGGTAGGTTCTGTCACCATGAGCATTGGTGTTGTCCAGGTAACAAAAAAAGAATTATTGACGAATATTATAGATAAGGCCGATAAGGCATTGTATTTCGCCAAGGAAAATGGCCGCAACCAGGTCCAGGCCTACGAAACACTGCTGGCAGAGAATAAACTACCGGATGTGAGCGCCCGTTCAGGCGATATAGAGCTGTTCTAGTCACCGCAGGTTTAACCGGGACGACCCTCGCTGATACCGTGGCTATCTATGGCCACCGGCCCAAAAGACGCGCTACAATGGCGATGTTATTGACTAAATTACCCCCTGATTCTCTGATGAATATTTATCTAAACGGCAAGGTTATTCATGTCGCAGATGCAATGACATTGACAGAACTGTTGCTCGAGATGGATTATTCGGGCAAGCGTATCGCCATTGAGATTAACCAGGAAATAATTCCGCGTAGCGAACATAATACGCATCGATTAAAAAGTGATGACCGGGTCGAGGTCGTCCATGCAATAGGTGGTGGCTAATGAGCACAGTAGCAGCAGAAACTAAAAAAACCAAACAGGCGAAACAGGATAATCAGGCTGGCCCGGCAATTCAGGATAAATTAATTATTGCTGGCAAATCCTATGATTCACGATTGCTGGTTGGCACCGGCAAGTACAAAGACATGGCGCAAACACAAAAAGCGATTGAGGCCAGTGGTGCCGAAATTGTCACCGTGGCCATCCGTCGTACCAACATTGGTCAAAATCCAGACGAGCCAAATTTACTGGATGTCATTTCCCCGGAACGTTACACGCTGCTACCTAACACCGCCGGTTGTTACACCGCCGATGACGCCGTGCGTACCTGTCGCCTGGCCCGGGAACTACTTGATGGCCATGACCTGGTGAAACTCGAAGTATTGGGTGATGAAAAAACACTATTTCCCGATGTCATTCAGACTTTACAAGCAGCAGAAATCCTGATCAAAGACGGGTTCAAGGTCATGGTTTACACTAATGACGATCCGCTGGTAGCGAAACGGCTTGAGGAAATGGGTTGTGTGGCAGTGATGCCACTGGCAGCGCCCATCGGTTCCGGTCTCGGCATAAGAAATCCCCATAACATCAGGTTCATTCTTGAAGATGCAAAGGTGCCCATTCTTGTGGATGCCGGCGTCGGCACGGCATCAGATGCTGCTATTGCCATGGAGCTTGGTTGTGACGGTATTTTAATGAACACGGCCATTGCCGCTGCCAGGGATCCGGTGTTAATGGCGTCGGCCATGAAAAAAGGTGTGGCAGCAGGCCGCGAGGCATTCCTGGCAGGGCGCATGCAGGCCCGGCGTTATGCATCTGCTTCTTCGCCGATTGAGGACACGTTCACTTAAAACTCCCTGATTAATCCCTCGACTGCATGGATGCAGGAGGTAGAGCGACTCAGGAGACAAAGCCGAGAAGTGGCGCTGGCTGCGTTAAAAAGGAACTCGAGATGTTGAGAAATGATGTGTTAGTCGCTCCCGTCCCTCCATGGACTATGCGACATAAGGTCATCCTGACCTTAAACTCCGCTTTCTCATTCCTTTTTGCCTCGCCTACATGGACGTAGGCGAGGAGCGAGAGCAGGACGCGGTAGCTTTGCCATCATCCACTTGATGAATTAATTAGAGGCTCCTTAAACATTAGCGCCTAGGGCTTAATATAGTGATTCCAGAATGTCTCATGGTTTGAAGCCGATCAGGCCAATTCGAAGTTTTGTTCGTCGTGAGAGTCGACTCACCACTGCCCAGAAGCGGGCACTGGATAAGCTGGCAGCACGTTACTTTATTCCCGAAAATAACCAAAAGCTTGATTTTGATGTATTGTTCAACTGCTGTGGTCGCACCGTACTTGAAATCGGTTTTGGCGATGGTAAATCCCTGGCAGCCATGGCCCAGGCTCAACCAGAAACAAATTTCCTGGGTATCGAAGTGCATCGACCAGGTATTGGTAGTTTGTTACAGGCCCTCGAAGTCGCCGGCTTAAAAAATGTTCGCATTAGTAACAGGGATGCGATTGTCGTGATCAAAAACCAGATAAACGATAATAGCCTGGATGCGGTACACCTTTTTTTCCCAGATCCGTGGCCAAAAAAACGACACCACAAAAGACGAATTGTCAGCCAGGCCTTTTTGTCAGAAATCGCCAGGGTGCTCAAGCCAGCAGGCTTATTGCATATGGCGACGGACTGGCAGGATTATGCCGCGTACATGATGCAGGAGCTGGGCCGGCATGAGTTATTTCAAAACACCGCCGGTGACAATGAATATTCAGAAAAACCTGGTTATCGACCCGAGACAAAATTTGAACGGCGTGGTCTGAAGCTTGGCCATAAGGTGCGGGATCTGGTATTTAAACGTGTATAAGTTTTCTGTCCAGACCTACCAGCTGACCATTTTTGTCGAGCAACCGGCGAAAATACAGGTAGGCAAGCTGGGATGTTATAAATTTCAGGCAGGCCATTATGTTTACACTGGCAGTGCCAGGCGTAATATGATTTCTCGTGTGACCAGACATTTAAGTTCGCCACACCAGAAACTTCATTGGCATATCGATTATTTCCTGGCAAATAAATTTGTCAGGATTGTAAACGTACGGTTTAACTCGAAGGCAGAATGTAATCTTAACCAGGCATGTGAAGGAGAAATTCCGGTGCCAGGTTTTGGTTCATCGGATTGCGTAAATTCCTGTCACAGTCACCTTAAATTTTTTCCGTATAATTTTACTAGTGACACCGCGAGGTTGTTTTGACTGATTCAGTTTTTTCCCGGGCAAATAATGTGCTCTTGCAAAATAGTGTGCCTGAAAAACTCAGGCTGACCAGGGAATTGCAGCAAGACTGGCTAGCCGGGAAGCTGGCATTAATTCCTGAATCAAAATTCAAATGTAGTGAACCCGGACAACCGGTTAACCTGGTATTTGTAGTACCATCAAAATTACCTCGCCGGACCCTGCATTCAGCATCGGGACAAATTGCCTTTATCCATGCCCTGACCCATATTGAATTTACTGCCATCAACCTGGCGCTGGATATCATTGCCAGGTTTCAGGATATGCCACGACAGTTTTACCAGGACTGGGTTCAGGTTGCCGCAGAAGAAGCCAGTCATTTCGAATTATTAAACACAAGGTTGTTAAGCCTGGGATCCAGGTATGGCGATTTACCCGTGCACAATGGTCTCTGGACCATGGCAACAAAAACAGCCCATGATGTATTGGATCGGTTGGCGCTGGTGCCGCGAATGCTGGAAGCCCGGGGACTGGATGTGACCCCAGATATGATAAATCGCTTACTGGAAATTAACGACCATCAGACTGCGGACATACTAAAAAAGATTCTCGAAGATGAAATTGGTCATGTAAAAATCGGTAGCCAGTGGTTTTCGTATGTATGCAAGCAGCGCGGCTTTGATCCCCATAACACATTTTTTGATTTACTCAAAAAAAATGCAGGCAGCCAGATTAGAAAACCAGTAAATCGTGTGGCACGGAAACAGGCAGGATTTAGCGAGCAAGAATTAAACAGCCTGGAGAAAATGACAGATTAATATAATATTAATTAGTTTTTAATATATTAATCACGGGGTAAAACAATCCAGGTCATTGGCGAATTGTAGCAATCCGGAAAATTTACTTTTTATTGCCGCAGTGGTTTCTTTTTCTTTGCCAAGTGTTACAAACCTGCGATGACCAAGCACCAGTTGCCTGGCCTGGGCTTTATAGGCTATTGAGCCAATAGCAGAAGGTGATAAAAATATCTTTTCTGTGGAATTCGGGCCACTTTCCGGAATGGCATGGTGGACCACGAGAATATCTGCATTGCTTGTAAAATCTTTCAGGTTTTTAGTATTGGGCTGAATATCACCGGTAAAAACAATTTTTTTTGTTCCGGCCTTGATAAGCCAGCCAAGTTTTTCACCCTTTTTATCAGATGCATTAAAGTTGTAAATTTTAAATATTGCATTACTGAAAATCGGTATATTGGTATTTTTATTTTCCCCTGTTACTATTTTTTTGGAGACAACTGGTGTGTTGTGGGGTTTAAGTTTGAATGTTTGTGTGCCCAACGGACTGACTAACGAACCAAGATCACGAAAGGCACCACGTTTTTGGTCAAACAGACTGCGAACAAACGAAACGGTTGAAGGCGTTGTTTTGCTCGCAACCGGGCCATATATTGGCAAGGGCTGGAGCCTGCCTCCATTAGCCGCCGCTGACATAAATGCCGCCAGATCAGTCGTATGTGCTGAGTTAACTTGAGTTAGCAGAACTGTTTCCAGATCATTAAATCTGGCACCGGTTTTCCGGAATCGCATGGCTGTGCCTGGACCGATATCTACCAGGATCCGGGCATGGCCCTGGTACCAGATAATGTAACCAGGCCCGGCACGACCCGGGCTCAGACTCGATCCACCGGAACCGAGCACTTGTAACTGCAGGCCTTGATCCGGGCACTGGGCTCCGAATGCTGCAGGCAGGTTGAGCGCCAGCAGGAGTAAAATGAAATTGATTCTCATTCTCAAATTTATTTTCATTTTGTGATTGTAATCTGTCGGTTGCAAATAAAGAAGCCGTTCTTGCATATCTTGGCAACGTTCCCTGCATTATTCTAACTTCCGCCATCCCTGGCGGTCGCCTGTATTCCACGGTACCCAATGCAGGTACGTGTGAATTTGTAGTCGTGATTAAATGAAATTTTTAGGTGAGATTATTAGCCCTAAATTCTCTCTCTGGACGGTCAATCATCGTCGCGGCGAATTTCTACACTCAATAAACCGCCCTCATGGTCGACACGGGTAAAAAAAATTATTGGTCGGCAGCAGACGTAACAGTCTTCAAAGTATTCCTGGCTGCCAGCGGATACATCAAGCGAGCTATCGAAAAATTCTCCGCAATAAGGGCAGCGGACTGACTGTGTAAGTATCATATCCCAAGTCTAGCCAGCCCTTGGCCAGTGTAAAGCCGATGTTTTATTTAAGGAGCCACTGATTAATATATGGTTGTCATTCCGACCGTAGTGGAGGAATCTTGTAACTTCCTGATACTGCTAAATTTCCGTGGGTTGAGATCTCTCGGCTACGGTCGAGATGGCAATTGATCAGAGTTTTCTTGATTTCTTATTGATTATTTCGTTATTTTTTTCAGGAAAAACCCTTTCTCAATCAGGTCGGGATCATCGAAGTGACGCCTGCCAATAAAAGCTGTGGCGTGATTGCCCCATTGGTGCATTGCCCCGGGTGAGCTGATACCAAATGGCCAGAAAAAATATCTTTCCCGACGACGGCTGCTGGGAACAAGTCCATCGTCATTAAACATGCTCCTCTTGCCTAGCTTCGGGTGGGGCAGCATGCGCAGGGTTTTGTAAGAGGCGAAATGATAATTGTTACCAACCAGCCTGGCATGGTTTTTGGCCGTGACCGGGGGCATCATTTTTGCGTCGAGGCCAATAATATAATGACTGGAATGCGCGACATGGATGTGATGTCGCTCACCATGCTTGAGGTCGGGACTAAATTGGGGGACAAAGGCAATTTCCGCCAAACTGTCAGGTGGTGTTTTAGCTAGCAACTGAGTACCGGGATAAAACATGTGGTAACAACCGCAATTGTGCATGGTGTCCTGCATCAGGATTTGACCACGACTGTCTAATGTTACGCGCCAGGTAATACCGTCAAGGTAACCACCTAATAAATCAAAACTTGATTTCAGGGGCCGTTCAGGAAACCAGGTAATATAATTTAATTGCAGCAGGTTTTCCCCCTTGAAGCGGGTATAGGAAACCTGGGTGTAAACTGTTGCTCGATCTGTTTTTACCAGCGGCAGCAAACCATCTGGTGACCAGGATATGGTGCCGATGTCGTCTGCGGCCCCTTTTCTGTGGACAACCCAGACAGGCGCGTAATGTTGAAATAGCCGTTGTTGATTTCGTGGCGAAAACAAAGGCAGGGACAGGGCATTGTTACTGGCCTCGGCAAATATTGTCTTCAGCTCATGACGGTTCAGCAATGTATCGGGCGGCGGTTGATAAATGGTAGTTGTATAAGACCCTTGTTCCGGGAAACCAGTTTTCTGGTGGGCAGCCAATGATCCCTCGTAATGCGATTGAATGCCGAAGGCGGCCGGTAATACCGCCAGCGGGTAAATACCCAGGGCTCTTAACCAGATATTATAGTCATCCTTGACTACGGCTTGTGCCTGTAATTTCAAATCCGGCAGGCCAGCCTTTTTTTCATTTGCCAGCAGGGTTTGAATGCACGTCATCGTCTGGCGCCTGGCATCTGCAATTGTTTTAGACTGACTGCGGACCTGGTTGCGAAAAGCAGACAAGCCAAGGTTATCCAGCTCGACATTAAATCCTTCCCGGGCCAGGGCCGCGGACTGATCAAGCCAGAAATGATATTTAATCGTACTGTTTATAGGGGGCAAGAGACTGACCAAAAATCTATCGACCCGCAGGTGGGGGTAATCTGGCAGCATTGTCGCCTGGGCATCGCGCAGGCCTGCTTGCCCTGTAACTCGATTTAGTTTGTCCAGGTATTGTCGACACTCTGTGACCGCCGGAACCAGATTGAGCGGCGCTTGATTTGACTGCAGGCCCTGACAGCTGGTTATTAGTAGTATCAGGAGCCCCGGCAGTAACAACCGAAGTCGATAATTTTTCATGTGCTGCAAATCAAGCTTTTCCTGAAAGTCGCATATAAATTGCATCTGTGAGTTGTTCTCTTATCCGGTTCATCCAGTCGGACATGTAGACAAAGTGAGAACATAATGAGAACATATGGTCTATGCCATTAAACCAGCTCACTGACCGTCAGCGCCAGACTTACGAGTTTATCAAATCCCACATCCGGGAGTATGGGTATGGGCCAAAACTGGTCGAAATAGCCACTGCTCTTGGTATTCGCTCACGCGGCACTGTTCACCGCTATTTGACAGCCCTGGTAAACCAGGGCCTGGTAGAAGTACTCGCTAATAAATCACGAGGAATTCGGCTGAGTCGTCCGGGTTTAGTAGACCCTGTGCCCCCAGAATTTAATACAGAAAGTGGCCAACACGGTTTAACCGGGAGCTTGTCCGCTATTCTGCCGCTGGCCGGCACGATTGCCGCTGGCAAACCAATTGAAGCCATTCCCGATCTTGATCATATTGACTTGAGCGAGTTTTTTGTCAGTGACAATAGATTCGTTTTGCGGGTGCAGGGTGATTCTATGATTGAGGCCGGTATTCTTGATGGCGATATGGTCGTGGTTGAAAAATGCCAGACTGCCAGGGACGGGCTTATTGTCGTTGCCTTGATAGACTCCCAGGAGGCCACCTTAAAACGCATTAAGAACAATCTCGATGGCAGTATTTCCTTGATACCAGCTAACATAAATATGCAACCAATGCGGTATCCCGCTGAGCGTGTCAGTATTCAGGGCCAGGTTGTTGGCCAGTTCCGGGCTTACTAAATTAATTCTGGATTAATTTTGGCAGTTAATTTGTTGCAACAGGAATGCATCTGGCCCAGGGCGATATTGTGTATTGGTTCTGCCAACAATGTTGAATTAATGACCGGGCCCAGGGATGTTAGTTTGCTTGTGCAGGAATTGGCAGCGGATATTTTTACCAGGGTCAAAAACTCAGGGCTCTCCAGTTCTGGAAGAGAATACTATCTCGATATTACCCATGCTCAGATCAGGACCGGTTCACCGGAAATGATTTGCCGGCAAGTCCAAAAAACACTTGGCAGTCGCGCACGATTAGGTCTCGCCATGAATAAACCTTTAGCAAAATATGCCGCCAGCTTGTGTTTTCCGGGCAAGTCTCATGTTATTGCTCCATGGAGAATCAATACTGAAATAGGCCGGGTTCAATTAAATAAATTACAATTTATTCCGAATCATTTACGGCAAAGGTTGAAGTTACATGGAATCATCAAGGTATATCAGTTTTTGGAATTAAACAGATTAGAAATAGCCAAAATGTTTGGCCAGCAAGGGCTTATGTTGCTGGATGTATTCCGTGGCCAGGATCGTTTTGTAGACACACTCACCGGGTATAACTATTCAAGACAAATTAGCCAACACCAGGTGCTACCACCAAACACAAAAGGCAGACGTTTAATTTTAAGATACTTGAAGCAATTATCAGCCAGGCTGGCTAATCTGGCGCGTTTAGAAAACAAGATTTGTAATAAAATTCAGTTAAACATTTATATCAGAAAACAGAAAAAAAATATTTTAATCGAAGTCGAAAATCCATTAGATGGTAAACTTTTATTTAAAGACCTGGCTCGTCAGCTGCCTGAAAAACTATTTTCGAATACTATTTTGGCAATTGAATTAAGTTTTCTGGAACCGGTAAATATATCCGGACAGGAAGAATTATTTTTTGATCTTGCTAGTTGATAAAACCGTCACGGTAGTATCATTGCACAATGCGTAAGCCATTATTTTCTATATTGGCAAGAAAACCAAAAAAAGAAAACTACCTAACACTAAACGGTATATAACAAAGGGAAGCATACTGATTTTATCCAGTAATTTCAGGAAAAAATGAATACAAAAATAAGCACTGGCAAATGAAACAATTGCCCCAATTGTGATTGCAGACCAGTCAACCGGTGTAGCCTGTCGTAATAAATCCACGGTCTTGAGGCCGCCGGCAGCCAGTATGATTGGAATAGACAAGAGAAAGGATGTGCGAGCGGCAGCAGATCGAGTCAGGCCCAGTGCCAAAGCAGCAGTGATGGTAATACCAGAACGAGAGGTGCCTGGTATCAGGGCCAGGGCCTGGGCACAGCCTATTATCAGGAAACCACCAATACCCAGCTGGTGTTCGTTTTTTTTAAGTTTCCTGGAACGGTCGTACCACCAAAGTAACAGGCCAAAAAGAATGGTCGTGGTGGCAATAACCAAAGGTGAGCGCAAATATAATTCGACATAGTCCTTTAATAAAATACCGGCAATGCCCGCAGGTATAGTTCCTACGATGATTCCCCATGCCAGGCGGCTGTCACCAGAGTGTGATCTTGTTGCAATAGATTTAACCCAGTCGGCAAAAAGGGGACGAATTTCACCGCGCATATAAATCACCACTGCCAGTAATGTGCCCAGGTGAACGGCCACATCAAATGCCAGTCCCTGGTCCTGCCAGCCAAGTAATTTTGGTACCAGAATTAAATGTGCTGAGCTGGATATGGGCAGGAATTCAGTTAATCCCTGCACAAGTGCCAGTACCAGTATTTGGATAAGATCCATAGTTTGTGCTTATATAATTTTTATATTTTACTAACCGCTCAATGTTACAGTTGCCATAAATAGAATGTAAGCCTAAATTCCTGTTTGTGTTATGGTAATCAGGTAAAAATACACGCGGCCGGTAAATAATTCAGATGAAACTCGCTACTTTATCAAACTACATAAAAATAGTTTCATTCAGTTTGGCATTATTGCTTGGTACAGAGGTAGTTCTGGCCCAGCCAGATGTTACTAAATCGAAGCTTGCTAAACCAATACCATTTAGCGCCAGTTACGAAGTTTACAATGGTGACAGTAAAATTGGAGAGCTCATCTTTTCATTTAAACATGTGGGTAATAATAATTATACATCAGAAGGAACTGCATCCACGTCAGGAGTACTTGGGTTGATCCCTAATGTTAGTGCAAGTATAAAGAGCAGATGGAAATATATTAATGGGCATATCCAGCCCGTTTGGTATAAGTATAAAGCCAGTATTGTTCTGGTAAACAAGAGAATGTTCAGTGTATATGACTGGTCCAGTCATGTTGCTACGGTTACCCATAATAAGAAAGTTAGAAAAGTTCCGTTGGAGGATGGAGACCTTGATCAATCCCTGGTGCCACTGGCCGTAATGCAGGATTTGAAAAGAAAAAAATTGAGGGATGAGTATCGTTATGTAGACAGGCGACGAATAAAAAAATATAAATTTAAAATTATTGGTCAGGACCAGGTTGATACTAAACTTGGGAGATTCGATGCTGTGCTTGTCGAGACGGTTCAGAAAAGTAAAAAGCGGAATAAGCCAAAACGGCAGACTATTTTCTGGAGTGTCCCGAAACTGGAATATTTACCAGTTCGTATTACCTATAAGTCCGGTGATGATGCAGAAGTAGTGATGTCACTAACAAAATTAAGCGGAGAGCTGGGTTCCAGACTAGGAAAAAGTAAATAATAATAATTATCAAGAAATTTTTCAGAGCTAACGACTGTAAAAACTGGGCTCTCCTTCAGGTCGACACCGAAATCGTTTATAACACCACAAATACTGATCTGGTAAAACACGAACACATTTTTCAACACCGGCATTAATTGCTGTACAAGATGTAACAATATCTTTCTGGTTGATCTCTTCTGATCCATTTATAAAATTAACCTTGTAACCTCGTCCCAGCGGCAACCTTTCAACATAACTAAAAACTACAGTAGCACCGGTTTTGGCGGCTAATCTTGACAGCAGCGTCATGGTATTGGCCTGGATTCCAAAATAAGGCACAAAGACGCCAGCGCCATGTCCAGGGTCCTGATCAGGCAGGATGCCGACCATTTCTCCTTTCCCCAGGGCTGTATAAAGTGATTTGACGCCTGCTCGGTTAGTAGGCACCAGATTTGCACCTGCCCGCTCGCGTGCTGAACGAATGAGACTATCCATGCCAGCCATTGGTGGTGGGCGATATAATAATGTCATGGGGTGTTGTGTAGAAAGATACAGGCCAATTATCTCCCAAACGCCTAGATGAGGTGCGGCAACGATGCAGCCTTTCCCTGACTTCATGGCGGTAGTGATTAATTCCAGTCCTTCTACTTTTTTAATCAGTTTAATTACGCGTTTCCTGGGCCAATACCAGAGCACGCCAGTTTCAATCGCGCCCTTACCCGTTTCCAGCAAATTGTTTCTTAAAAGCCTGGATCGTTGTTTGTTGGATAGATCGGGGAAACAAATGGCCAGGTTTGTTTTTATCGTACTGCGCCTTTTGTTGGGTACCAGGATAAATCCCCAGGCCAGTATTACACCGATTAAATGAACAATGGGTAATGGTAACAGAGAAAATATCCAAATAAATATTTTCAATAATAGTGACAAAAGATTTCCAGGGGAGTATTTGGTGATTGTATTAGGATAAATATTTATTTGGATTAACTAATCCAGGTGGGTTTCATATGGCTGAACCAGCAAACCACCGCGACCGGAAAGAAAACTACGTGCCTTGGCCGCCAGGAATCCCAGACCAAAGCGTAAAAGACGCAGAAAATGATTGGGATATCTTAGTGTTAATTTCAGGTAATAAAATCCAATGCCAGGCCGTTTATAAAAAGCAGTTAGAATTTCCTGGTAGTGGCGATCCAGTTCTTCAACTGTAATACCTTCCGGGGCCCAGACAAAGTTCATGCCGTTCATTTTTTCCCAGTGATCATCGCGAATGTTGGTGCCATAAATATCCCGGTAAATTGGTGAGCCAGGATAGGGCGTGAATTTTGTCAGGTTCATTATGGTCATCGGGATGCGCTTGATAAAATCTTTGGTTTGATCAATTGTGCCCTCGTCTTCTCCGGGGAAGCCCAGCATAAACAGGCCTTTGGTGCGGATGCCGGCACTTGAAGTCCAGTTAATGGCCTGTTCAGATTTTTCAACTTCGGCGGCCTTGTCCATTTTTTTCAATAAGTCGTTTGATCCTGTTTCCAGCCCAAACGAAATTTCCCAACAACCCGCTTTTTGCATTAAATCCAGCACACCTGGTTTAACAGTGTCGACACGGGCAGTACAGGTCCAGGTCATTTTGAGTCCGTCCTCAAGAATCATATTGCAGAGTTCAGTGACCCTGATTTTGCTTGCCAGGAACAGATCGTCTACAAACATGATGTGGCGTACGCCGTATGTATCATGGAGATGTTTCATCATTTCAAAAACTTTGGCTGGAGAATAGTGTCGTACCCTGGCGCCAAAGGTAGAAGTGTCACAAAATTTGCAATGAAAGGGACAGCCACGGGAAGCCGCTATTGTAGCCACAGGCCCGCGCGGAAAATCATAGATTGCAGGCTTGTAGGCATTGGGAAAATTTTCCAGTAAATCCCAGGCTGGAAAAGGCAGCTCATCTAGATTCCTGTTAATTGCTTTGCCAGCAGTTTGCTGGACAAGAGATTTATCCCGGTACAATATTCCCGGGACTTCGCTAATTTTGCTGCCCGTTTCTATTGCGCTGAGTAAATCTATCAGGGTTTTTTCACCCTCGCCGTTCACAGCGAAATCAAACTCAGGGAAGCGTGCCAGTGTTTCCGGCCCCATGGACGATATATGTGGTCCCCCGACAATGATTATTACGCCAGGCAGTTTCTTTTTAATTTCACGGGCAATCGAGGCTGCCCCCCATACGCCAACGGTGAATAGCGTGATACCGACATATACCGGGTTTCCCCGGATAACTTTATTGGCCACGTCGAGAATCGACATGTTAAATATGTCGCTCTCAATGATGCTTGGCTGGTAACCATGATTGCGCACTTCAGCAGCGAGGTGTAGCAAACCAAGAGAAGGTGATTTGTTCGTTATGTGTTTTACAAATTCATAACCAGGCGCTATTCGCTCGTAAGGCGGGTTAATGAAGATGATATTTTTATTTGCCGACATCTGGTGCTAGTGCCTGGATGAATTATAAGATATTGTTATCAATACAAAATATGAATGTTGTTTGGTCGAATGTCAATAAAGCCACATGTTTAGAATGGTAAGATAAATCATAAGAGATTTACTGGATGAACTTTAGCATTAACATGGCGAAAACGTTCCAGCATATAATGTTATCATTATAATCAATAGGTTAAGGAGAATTATGAAACACACAAGCCACATGTACCAGCTGAACCAGCAATTGCAAATAATGGCAGACAACTTTAAAAGCCAAACATGAACCGACTTGATCGCAAAGGGTATGATTATGTCACGCGCCAGGGGTCAGTAGGCAATAAAATCATGCGCCTTGGTGGGCCTGTGAATCAATCGGAATTTCAATAAATTATTTTGTAGTTGTTACTGTGATGAGTAGAATCTTAAAGATATTTGCAATAATGCCCGGACTAGTATTATTTTCGTTTGTTGAAGCAAATGATTCAACTAATATTGCTATAGGAAAGTTTTCAGAATCTTCTCTTGAAGGATGGCAGGAAAAGTCGTTCAGTGGTTCTACAGATTATCAATTTGTTACGGTTAAGAATAAATCAGTTTTGCGTGCCGAGAGCAATGGGTCTGCCTCCGGGCTTTTTTATGAAAAAGAAATCAACTTAAAGAAAACACCAGTTATCAACTGGAGCTGGAAAGTGGACAAGGTTTTAAAAGGTCTTCAAGAAACAACCAAAAAAGGTGACGATTACCCGGCTCGTGTTTATGTCGTTTTCTCTGGCGGTATTTTTTTCTGGAAAACCCGGGCAATTAACTATGTTTGGTCTAACAATCAAAAAATCGGAACTACCTGGCCAAATGCCTATACAGGCAATGCACAAATGATTGCGATCCGTACCGGAGATGCCCGGGCTGGTCAGTGGATAAATGAGAAGCGAAATATCCGGGAAGACTACAAACTATTGTATGGTGAAGATATTGATTCGGCCGATGCTATAGCAATTATGACAGATACTGATAATTCTGGCGGCCATGCTGTTTCGTACTATGGTGATATTTATTTATCTTCGCATTAATTATTTCTTGAGCAACATTAATTGCAAGCTTATGATTGAGAAATATAGGGAGTAATACCGAATGAAATTACAAACAAAACTGACAAAAAATATAATATTTATATTGCCAATAATAGTGCTGTCTTCGTTTGCTGATGCCCATGCGCGTGGGATGGAGGTAATGAAAGACCCGGTAGAACTCTATTATGCAACCCCTGGAAAAATTACTGGCACACAAGCTAAAAAGATGGTTTTAGATGCGTTAGCAAAAACTAAAAAACCTGTATGGAAAAAGAGAAGTAGCAAAAGAGGAGTCATCCGTGTTGAAGCCGAACAGGGCAGGTTGTATGCAGTTGTTGATATTTATATGGGCAGGGAAGGTCTTAAAATTAGCTACGTCGACAGCGAGAGGATGCGCTTCCGTGAAAGACAGAACAAAAAGTATATTCGGGATATGTATAACAAGTGGGTTAAGTCACTTCGTAAGGAATTAAAAAAATCAGCGCAGTCCAGGTATAAACTAAAACTTGTCAGCGCCAAGAACCGTGAAATCTTAAAGGGTATAGCTGCCGGTAAAGGCCTGGTTGTTATTGCAATTCGAGCAGTGCCAGATATTAACCGCAGGCGAAATACACCTATATGGTCAGCGCAGATCTCCAGATCTTTAGTTGATGCACTAAATGAAAAATATGGCACAAAACATGTATATTCCGGTCTTGACTGGAGCAGCGAGACTCAAAAACTCGTAAAAAGCGGATACAATGTGAGCAAAAACAAATTGGCATGTGATGCCAATGAAGCACAAGGCGTCATTACTATTGGAATTGATATTGATAATACCGACACAAACAGTAGTTCTGTTTCACAGGAAATATCTATTACTTACTTCAATTGTGATACCGGGAAAATAATCGTCAAAACTGTCGAGGGAAATTACGTAAATGGAGATGATTTTGATTTGCAGACCGCGATTAAAGTACAAGTTGGCTACGTCCTGAACGAAGCAGGATTTTAGGCACAGCACACAGGGGCAAGGTATTGAGTTTTATTTGACAGTTACCGGTTTGGCGGGTTTTTTGTTATTCGCAACTTTCTTTTCTGGCAACGTCATTTTTGGATTTTTCTCATTGGTAGAATTTGACCGCCAGATTGAAATCTCACTGGATAACCCGGCAGCAGCAAATAACCTGGTATCGGGAGAGAGTGCAGTTGAGAAAATTTCGCCACGATGGCCTGGCAAGTCCGGCATACGCTTGTTTTCAGCAAGATTCCACATGTAGATGTTTGCGCTTGTGCCAGCGGCCAGTAGCCATTTCCCATCAGGCGTTATGATTATATTCTGAATATCAGTCGGTACTCGCTCCGGCACCTGGTCTTTTACTGTTGCGCCAGTACTCAATAATTTTAAAAATTTATTGTCGCCAGCAGTGACTAACCAGCGGCCATCACCCGAATAGAGGATTGAAGTAACCCTGCCTTTGTGGACTGGAAAACTTGCCAGTAATTTTCCTGTTTTTGATTCCCAGTACCGTATTCCGCCGCTCTCATCAGCCGAAGCAAGTCTTTTTCCATTTGGTGAAAAATCGAGACTGCTAATGACTATTTTATCCAGAGATATTTTTTTTATAATTTTTTGTTTATGTATATTCCATATAATCAATTTCTTGTCTTTACCGGATGTAGCAATCATATCATTGGTCGGTGAAAAGGAAATATTTGTGACCAGATCAGTATGGCCGACAAGCATTGCCATTGTTTTTAAATTCATTGCATCGATCAGTAGTACATTTTTATTATCAGCGATGGCAATCAGGTGGCCATCACTAGATACTGCTATTTCCGGGGCATCCTTGCGTGCGTACGAAAATGATTTCATCCGTTTTCCACTGTCGAGGTTCCATATTCTTATTCTGCCACCATCACTACTTGCCAGGAGCAGATTATTTTCCCCCGCGATTTTTAAATGACGAATATTTCCATATCGGTTTTTAATTTTACTGACTAGTTTTAAATCTGGATTAAAAACAGGAATGATTTTTACAGAAATATCTTTTGATACTGCCTTTACTTTCCTGGCAGGTACATCTTTCTTCGGTGGTTCTATCCCTAATATATTATACTGGGCAGTTTCAATCGCCGTAGTAAATTTATTTTTTATTTCTTCTACTTCTTTATCGTCACTAGAACCTGTAATGAGTTTTTTTACATCACTCACTGAAGCCAGAATCGAATCTTTGTTGATTGCGCCCGTTGTCGTTAAATAAAATCCAACAATCGCAAGTACCAGAAAGCTGAAGATTGTGATTTCCAATAAACTTCTGCCGGTTTTTTTTGTTTCTTCCCGGACATTAACCACACCAATAAACCCTGATCTGAATTTATTAAAATTATTCTCGTCGCTGGTTTCCCTGAATCGTCCTCGACCCATAATGCCTTGTTGTAAAGTAAGCGCATTTTGGGGGCGATCTTCCTGGTTAATCTCTAGGGCCCAATCTATGCTTTCCCTGATATAACCGGCATAACGTGGTCGCTCGAAACTGGTTGCGGCTTTCAGGGGATCACCTTTGCTTGCAGTTCTTGCTTCATATCTGTCTATTGCATTCTTGGGATGTTTTCCCGTAATGCAGCGATAGAAAGTAGCGCCAATTGAATAAATATCAGACCATGGTCCTTTTTCGCCCATGTCCGGATAATTTTCGATGGCAGAATAGGCGGGCGTCAGTGCAATTGTTTTTTTGTCATCACTTTCTTTCGCCACTCGTCCTGCTGAGCCAAAATCTATAAGCATTGGCTGGCCATCGGATCTCAGGTAAATATTGTCGGGTTTGATATCCAGGTGCAGGATCCCCGCCTTGTGTACTGCCTGCAAACCACTCAGTATTGGCAGAAATACATTGAGCAAATCTTTTTCATTTAAAAAGCCACCCCTTTTTTTAAGAAATTCTGCCAGGCTCTGGCCTTTCTCATACTCCATGACCATGTAGGCTGAACCGTTACCCTCTATAAAACGCAATACTCGCACAATATTTTGATGTTTAAATTTTGCCAGCACCCGGGCTTCTTTCAAAAACTCTTTCAGTCCCCAGGAATAATTCTGGGCAACGGTGGCATTGCCTCGGCCACGGGGGACAATCGTGTAGCGGTCGCCCCTGAACGCCATGTTCTGGGGAAAATACTCCTTGATTGCGACCAGTGCGCCCAGTTTGGTATCCCTGGCAAGATAAGTAATGCCAAAACCGCCAACGCCCAGTACAGATTTTATTCTGTATTCGCCGAGGCGGTAATTAACCGGTAAAGAACCGTCGGGGTTAGGGGCAATTTTTTTTCTGGCAGTTTCCATGTTTGCGAATATTAGAAATAAGTAATATAGGGTGGTATTGAGGGTTTCCTCACATACTAAAAAATAGCTCCTGAAAGCGACTCCTGCAACTTCTGACTGTAAATACATGCATATAGGCACATTACGGATCTATGGATGCCAGGTTTATGTTTTGCAGCTCGGGTATATATGAAACAGATGATTAATTATATAGTTAAGTGCGACTGCATATATCTGAAGAAAAGTAGTGATTTTTTGGTTTTTAGCTGAAAATGACGTGTTTAACTCGTTATTCACAGGCGCCCTGGTTGTCAGAGACCGGTGTTGAGCTTTTGAATTATTATAATCCCCTAATTTTTGGTTTTAACTTATTGGGCTAAGTTTGGCATGAATACTGGGATACCAAATAAAATTGGCAAGTACCGGGTAAAAAAACTACTTGGTGAGGGAACGACAGCCAGTGTTTTCCTGGCCAGTGACCCGTTTCAGGATTGCGAGGTAGCGATCAAAGTGGCGTCAAGTGCAGTCATGGATGATCCCCAGTTTGGCAGTCAATACCGCAAATTTTTCATCAATGAGGCTAGCCTGGCTGGCAAACTTGAACACCCGCACATCATAAAAGTTTACGATGCGGCTATTGATAACGATATTCATTATATTGTCATGGAGTATGTCAACGGTGGCACACTAGAACCTTACTGTGACGTGAAAAATTTGTTGCCGATCGATCGCGCAGTTGAGATCATTTTTAAATGTGGTCGGGCGCTTGATTACGCCAGTAAGCTGGGCATTATCCACCGGGACATTAAGCCTGCCAATATTATGTTTGATGAGGGCGACATTAAAATTGCAGATTTTGGCGCCGCGCTTTCGACTGGTGCCGACCAGACACAGATAATGGGCGTGGTTGGTTCGCTTTTCTATATGTCACCGGAACAATTAAATGATGCAGAGCTTACTCATCAAACTGATATCTATTCTATGGGCGTTGTCTTGTATCAACTGTTAACGGGCCAGTTGCCGTTCAAGGCAAAGAACCAGGGGCTGCTAATTAATAAAATCCTGAAAGATACGCCTGAAAGCATACGAAATTTACGTACCGAGGTTCCCGGCGCGCTTGAAGGCATAGTTAAACGTGCCATGGAGCGGGATCGCAACAAGAGATATCATAACTGGAATGATTTTGCGACAGATTTATCAGACATATTTATTTCCCTGGATGCGCCCGAAGAAGACATCTCTGATACTAAAAAATATAACACCCTTAAGAGTCTTAATTTTTTTGATGATTTCACAGAAACTGAAATTTGGGAAACTTTAAGAATTAGCCGCTGGGGGAAATTCCAGCCCAAAGAAGAAATTCTCACGGAAGGGAAAATGGGCAGCTCTTTTTTTGTCATTGCTACTGGCACCATGAAGGTAATGAAGGCGGGTAAATTACTGGGTGTGCTCAATGCAGGTGATTGTTTTGGAGAAATGGCCTATATCAATGGTGTAGCTATGCCCAGGACTGCAACAGTCCTGACAACATCAAAAGTAGTGGTGATAAAAATTAAATCAGAGTCCCTGAACCAGTCATCTGATAATTTACAATTACAATTCAATCGTATGTTTATGAAAATAATGGCAAGTAGGCTAGCCAAGGCAGATGCTATGTTGTCTAGTATATAGTTTTATATACCAGGGAAACTCTGATCAATTGTCATCTCGACCGTGTTCCAGACAATCCTATTGCATTCCCGCCTTCCATGGCGGTCAGATGGAGGAGCTAGAGCAACGCATGGAGCAGTTGCCGAGAGATCTCACTCCAAGGAACTTCAATAGTATCAGGAAGTGACAAGATTCCTCCGCTTCGGTCGGAATGACAAACATAGGTCGGGATGACTAACGTATATTGATCTGAGTTTCCCTAGATAAACATCTCATATAATTTCTCCTATATTAATGGCAATTGATAGCCTTGGCTGGGCGCTTTTATTTTCACCTACGCTATGGATCAGGTCAGTTGGAAAGAAAACTATTAATGATTCTTCAGGGATTATAATTTCCTGATTATTTCCTTCACCAAGAAAAAGCTGGCCTGACTGGTCTGGTACGGAAACATAATAAATACAGGACAGTAGCTCATTGTCCTCATCATGACTATGTGGCAGTGTCCGCTGACCGGTTAGCATGTAGTTGAACCAGTATCCCGACTGTAATTTATTGCTGCCTAAACCAAGAATTTCTGAAGCATGCCTGCTAACAACATCAAATACCGGGGCTAGTTCGGGTATTTTATCCTGATCAATGTAAATATTTTCATAACGACCAGCAAAATGATGGCTTAGCTTATTATCTGCATCATTTTTGTGTCGCAGGAATCCAGATAAAATCCCGGCATTGTATTTTATTAACTTGTTTTCGGTGTATCTACTGATCATATTCAATTGCGATTATTGTTAAATTTATCTGGCCATCAGGCGTTAAAACAGATACCTCGTCATTTACCGACTTGCCCATGATTGCCCGGGCCACCGGAGAATCAACACTAATATACTCATCTTTATCATCAAACTCATCGGGGCCCACTATCCGGTATTTTTTCCCCAGCCCTTGTTCATCTTTTACTGTGACCCAGGCACCAAAATATATTTTACTTAAGTCGTCCGGGGGCTGGTTTACGATTACCATCTCTTCCAGTCGTTTTTTTAAGTAACGTACACGACGATCGATTTCAGCCAGACGTCTTTTGCCATAAATGTAGTCAGCATTTTCAGAACGGTCACCCTGGGCCGCTGCTTCAGAAACGGTTTGGGTAATTTTTGGGCGTTCCTCACGCCACAAAAAACGCAGTTCCTCGGTCAGGCGCTCATGGCCTTGTTGTGTTATGACAGCAGTTTTTTTTGGTGCCGGGGGCCGATATCTACCCATAATTATTTTAAATTGAAATTGAAATTAAAAAAACGTATCCAGTTCCAGGTCAAAAAAGTGATTTTCGGAAAATTAGGATAAAAAAAGTGATTCGAAACAGGGAGATTTTTCATCAATTCCCCTGCTATATTCGTGACTAATATGGCAAGACTTGCCGTTTCTGGAAATATGCTCTAAAACGTCTAAACGATTACACTATCATACTTAACCGGAATATTTTATGACAACGGCAGCCGCTAAAAAGAAATCTTTGGGTGAAGAGCCTTCCAGCAATAAACAGTCTGTTAACAAAGTGCACCCCGCATTTGAGTTAATCCAAACACGCCAGATAAACTCATTAAATATTCGTGTCGAGGAATATCGCCATAAAGTTACTGGCGCCAGCCATTTTCACCTTGCATCTGACAATGTCGAAAATGTTTTCCTGGTTGCCTTCCGAACTGTGCCAATGGATTCCACCGGCGTTGCCCATATCCTCGAGCATACTGCACTTTGTGGCAGTGAAAAGTTTCCCGTCCGTGATCCATTTTTTATGATGATCCGACGGTCACTCAATACATTTATGAACGCATTTACTTCCAGCGACTGGACCGCTTATCCTTTTGCCAGTCAGAATCGAAAAGATTTCTATAATCTACTGGATGTTTACCTGGATGCGACATTTTTCTCACGTTTGCATGAGCTGGATTTTTCCCAGGAAGGGCACAGGGTTGAATTCGAAAAACCGGATGATGCTGATACAAACCTGGTTTTTAAAGGGGTCGTTTTTAATGAAATGAAAGGGGCCATGAGCGCGACTACAAGTAAATTATGGCAGGTGTTTACAGAACATTTATTTCCCACAACCACCTATCACTATAATAGTGGCGGTGAGCCCAGCGACATTCCTGATCTTGGCTACCAACAGTTAAAGGATTTTTATAAAAGCCATTATCATCCCTCCAATGCTATTTTTATGACCTACGGTGACATACCGGCGTTTGAGCTACAAACCCGCTTTCAGGACAACGCCTTATCCAGTTTTGAGAAGCTTGATAACGATATTAAAGTTAATGATGAAAAACGATTCAGCAAAGCGTTATCGGTAACGAAGCCCTATGCCCTTGATAAAGCAGATGCCGAAGGCAACAAGACCCATATTGTCGTTGGCTGGTTGCTGGGAAAATGCACAGACCCACTGGAGTTGATGCGGGCACATTTGCTGTCATCGGTATTACTGGATAATGGCGCCTCTCCCCTTCGTTATGCACTGGAAACCACTGACCTTGGCAGCGCTCCTTCACCATTGTGCGGGCTTGAGGATTCTAACCGTGAAATGGCTTTGATGTGTGGTTTGGAAGGCACGACTGCAGAAAATACCAAAGCAGTTGAAAAGCTGGTGCTGAATGTTTTAAAAGACGTGGTAGCTAATGGCATTAGCCACGAAAAACTGGCGTCGGTTTTGCATCAACTGGAATTACAGCAACGGGAAGTCAGTGGTGATGGGTATCCCTATGGTTTGCAACTAATTCTTGAGGCGCTACCCGCTGCCATCCATGAAGGCGATCCCGTTAATTTACTGGACCTTGATAAAGTACTGGCAACATTACAAGCAGATATAACTGACCCCGAGTTTATAAAAAATCTTGTTCGTGACTGGCTACTCGAAAATCCCCATCGTTTATGTGTCACACTGGTACCCGATACCGATTTGAGTGACAAGGAGAATGCGGCTGAAGCGGCGAAACTGGCACGAATGAAAGCAGCCATGAGTGATAACGATAAACAAAACGTCATAAATCTGGCCGCCGCATTGGCAAAACGCCAGAAGCAAGATGATGATCCGGAAATTTTACCCAAGGTAGGTCTGGATGATGTGCCAAACGACCTGCTTATTCCTGCTGCCGAAGAAAAAACCATTGAACATTTCCCGGCTGCCTGTTATGCCCAGGGAACTAACGGTTTGGTCTATGAGCAAATTATTATTGATCTGCCGCAACTGGAAGATGAGCTGGTGCAATTGTTGCCTATTTACACAAATTGCCTGGCAGAATTAGGTATTGGCGAGAAAGATTATTTATTTACCCAGGATTGGCAGGACGCAGTCAGTGGTGGTATCTCGGCATCAACGTCCATGCGCGGCGCAATCAATGATGAGCAAAAAATCAGCGCTTTTTTTACCTTGTCTGGACGGGCCCTGGTTCGCAACCAGGATAAGCTCGCTGACTTAATGCAACAAATGCTCGAGACTGTACGTTTTGATGAGTCGGCCCGTATCCGTGAAGTCATTGCCCAAATGCGGGCACGGTCAGAGCAGAGCGTTACCGGTAGTGGTCATATGCTAGCCATGTCAGCTGCCAGCAGTAAAATGAGTCCAGCGGCGGCGCTATCCCATCGCCTCAGGGGCCTGCAAGGCATTCATTCCCTGAAGGCGCTTGATGATTCCCTGGACGATAAAAATAAACTGGCTGAATTGCTGGAAAAATTCCAGCTAATCCATCAGAAAATTTTGCAGTCACCACGTCAATTCCTGATCATAAGCGAAGCCACCAGAGCCAGTGAGGTTATCAAAACGCTGGGAAATACGTGGCGCGACAAAAAACCGGGCAGCAAAAAACCATCTGCCTTTGCAACGGCTAAAGTGCGCGACCAGGTTAAGCAAGGCTGGATTACCAGCACCCAGGTAAATTTCTGCGCCAAGGCCTACCCGACCGTGCCCGTGAATCATCCCGATGCTGCGCCCTTGTCTGTCTTGTCCGGCTTTCTCCGGAATGGTTTTTTGCACCGTGTCATTCGAGAGCAGGGCGGTGCTTATGGTGGCGGTGCCGGCCATGACACGGACAATGCATGTTTTCGTTTTTATTCGTACCGAGACCCGAGGCTCGGCGAGACGCTGGATGATTTTGATGCCTCCATCAACTGGCTGCTTAACGAAAAACATCAATGGCGCCAGGTCGAAGAGGCGATTCTCGGTGTCATAGGTGCTATCGATAAACCTGCATCACCTTCAGGTGAAGCGCGTAAGGCTTTTTACAGTAACTTGTTTGGCCGAACTCCTGAGCAAAGACGTACCTACCGTAACCAGGTGCTGGCGGTAAAGCTGGATGACTTGTTACGGGTGGGAAAAAAATATTTACAGACAGAAAATGCCAGTGTTGCCGTGATTACCAATAGTACCCAGGCCGATCAAATGGAGAAATTGGGAATGGCATCTTATATATTATAAAGACCTGTCTTATTAGAACGGTCACTTGCAAGTGCTAGTCCATAAGTTTTTCTGAATCGGACTCACTGCATCTGACGCCATGGACGTAAACATCAAATTCTTCTGACTGGGTACTATTATAGAATGTCTCGTCACCCAGATTTTCCAGGTCACCAGTGATCACATCACCAATATCGGCTTCACAGCTGAATAATTCGGCCACGGTAATCCCGCCCCCGGTTTTTATTGCCGCAAAACCTTTTATTTTATTGAAGGCGATGACTGTTCCATTCATGGCTGCATATTGTTTACTGGCCCGTTTACTGGTATTTCTCGATGCTAAATTTCAGCATATGATTTATTTAGAAATTAAGAACATAATATTTCCGTGGCGGTTGTTACCAGCACGTGCATTGTAGATGTATGATTAATTTTTATAGAAGCCCCAATCAATATTAGTTTAACTTGTTTTTATCAACGCTGATCCCGGGTAATGGAAAGGCATCTATTCCTTCCTCGGCAAGTGAGTGCACTTCGTCCTGGGTTGCCGTGCCACGAATTTGTTTTTCCTCGCTTTCGCCATAATGCATTTTCCTGGCTTCTTCGGGAAATTGTGCGCCTACGTTAACAAAATTTTCGTCAATATGGGCGCGCAGGCTTTGCATAGCTTCAACCAACGAAGCGTCATTATGCATTTCTTGTGACTTGTTTACTGATTCCCGGGCAGGGCCAGTTTTGATGTGGCTGGCTGTTGGCAGTTTCCTGATATTAACAGAACCACACACGGGACAACTGAGCATGCTGTTTTCAAGCTGGTCGGTAAAATTATCGGGTTGCTTGAACCAGCCCTCAAATTTGTGTCCACCTGCACAACTTAAATCGTAAATAACCATTGCCAGCCCGCCCCTTAAAATATCAATCATTCTACTTTATATATTGGTGCATTATACCTTGTTTTCAAGGGTTTTGAATTACCGGGGATAACAGAGTTGTCTCGCCCAGCAGGGTTACTGGATTAATATTAACGAAAGGGCCGGTACATAAGTGATAATTAGAACCGCAGCCAGTAACAGGAAGAAAAAGGGCAGGGTCGCCACATATAATTGTAGTACCGGTTTATTAAATCTGTAACTGGCGATAAACAGGTTCATGCCGACAGGGGGGGTAATATACCCAATCTGCATATTTGCCAGAAAAATAATCCCCAGGTGCACGGGATCTATGCCATAAGCCAGTGCCAGCGGAATTAATAATGGCACCATAATGACAAGGGCCGAAAATATATCCAGGAAGGCGCCGAGTATTAGCAGGAAAACATTAAGCACCAGCAGGAAAGTCAGCTTACTGGTTATAAATTCCTTAACTGCATCAAAAACGATGGTTGGCACATCTGAGTCAATCATGTAATTGGTGGAAGCCAGTGAAACACCCAGAATAATCAAAATGGCACCCACCAGGATCATGGACTCGCGGACGATTCCAGGTAGATTTTTTAGGGTGACATCTTTTAAAATAAAAACCTCAACTATCAAGACGTAAAGCGCTGTCACAGCCGCTGCTTCCGAGATGGCAAATACGCCGCCATAAATACCACCCAGAATAATGAAGGGTATGGGTAACTCCCAGGCCGCGGCCTTGATCGCACTGGCTAATTCCTGAAAAGAAAAGGATGTCAGTGGTACCCGCGTTCCACGATTTACCCAGAGGCTCCACGCAGTGAGCATAATAATCATCAGGATGCCTGGCAAAATACCGGCAAGAAACATTTGGTCTATGGTCAGGGGTTGCGGCAGGTTCATTTGCTGGGCGATAACAGCGTAGAGGATCAGTGGCAGTGAGGGCGCGAACAGCAGGCCCAGGCTGCCCGAGGTGGTGATCAGCCCCAGGTTAAAGTTGTCCGGGTAACCCGCCTGTTTGAGGGCGGGATATAACAAGGCGCCGAGGGCAACGATCGTGATACCCGTGGCGCCGGTAAAGGCGGTAAAAAATGCACAGGCGGCTAAAGCCACAAAAGCCATGCCACCAGGGATCCAGCCCAGTAAGGCATTGGTAAGGTTTAGTAACCGTGTCGGCGCCTGGCTTTCGCCTAATAAATAACCAGCAAAAGTAAACAAGGGCAAGGTCAGTAGTGCCGGCATTTCGGCAATGCGATAAATCTCTACTGCGATCACTGACAAATCTATTTCTGAATCGTTAAAGCCGATCATGGCACCCGTGACAATAACCACAAACAACGGTACGCCAAGTAATGCCAGGAGAATTATAAAAACCAGGCTCACGATTCCTGCGTTCCTTGCGATGACTTATTGAGTAGTTGCGATATGCTTTCTATAAAAGAAATGCCATAGCGTAAGGCCATGGCACCGAAAGCAAAAGGCAAAATTAATTCCATTACCCATGAAGGGATAGCGCCAAAAGCGGGAGAGTCGGCCTCGTAATCCATTAATACAAAACGTCCCGCATGCCAGGCAATAATGGCGCAAACACTAGCCACGAACAGATGGTTAAATGCGAGCGCGATTAGTTTGTTTCGTTGTGATAAAAAACGCGTGATTACATCGATCGCAATATGTTTATAAACGCGGCTGGCTGCCACTGCACCTATTAGACCAATCCACAAGACCATGAGCCTGAGCAGGGGTTCGGCATCGATAAACCCCCCTGAAAAAAAATTGCGCAGAATAATTTGCAGGCTGGCCAGGCCTATCATGGAAAACAGGAGTAAGGATAAAACGAAACTCTCAAGTTTATCGAGAGTATGATTTATTTTGTTAAAAAAGGAAGTCTGTTGCTCAGACACTTGTTATCTTTTTGCAGCCAATTTTTTATTTTTTCTGAATTGTGCCAGGTTTTCATCCAGTTGCTTCAGGACCGAAGGTGTATAGGCGCCCTGAGCTAATAATTTTCTTGCCAAAGTAGCTGTAATCTCTTTCAGTGCTTTTTCAGCTTCGGCATCAGGCACGATAAATTTAATACCATATTTTTTTAATGCCAGTAAGGCTTTTTTATTGTCTTCACGATTTATCTTGTTTAGTTTTTTAACTACAGCGCTGAGTTCCTTGCGGACAATTTTTTGATCAGCAGGGCTAATTTTATTGAATACTTTTTTACTAATAATAAAGGCACCGATTGAATAAAATACAGGGTAGTGGGTCAGGTAATTAACCTTGGAATGCCATTGCAAGGCGATTGCAAATGAAGGGGTGGCCGCAACCACGTTGATTAGCCCTGTTTGCAGCCCGGTTAACACGTCTGTTAATGGCAGGGCAGTAGGCGATAAATCGTATGTCTCCATCAAGGTACGTGATATTGCATCTCCTTCAGGGGTCCATATTTTTTTGCCCTTGAGTGCCATAAAACGCTCAACGGGGACTTTTGACATTATGTAAGCAAAACCACCTTCAGCCAGACCGAATGTCACGAAACCTTTTTTCTCAACAGCGTCAGTGATTACGTGGTCCATTCTGGCACGTATGTAATCGACCTCATCATAGGTTTTAAACTTGAAGGGTAAGCCGTATATCTGGTTTTTGGATGATATTTTACTGAGGCCACCACTTGTCATGGCACCGCCCTGGAGTTGGCCAAGACGGATTTTTCGCAGGACACTTTTTTCATTACCCATGATGCCGCCAGGGTAAAACTTGAGCTTGACCCTGTTATTTGTCTGTTTGGCGATCAAGGCGGCACTCTTGCGAAATTCTTTCATCCAGGTCGTGCCATCCGGCGCCAGTGTCGCCAACTTGAGTGTTCTGGCCTGTACTGGCGTAATGGCTGCAACCAGAAAAATGACTAATAGTAATTGCTTCATTGTTAAATTATTCCATATCAGAAATATTCGTCAGCTTCACTTAAAAGCTGTTTGGCTTTTCGTTTAGCCAGGGTATTAAATAATATAAATCCGGGGTGATTGGCATCTGCTTTAATCACCTCGTTCAACAGCTGGTCGTGCAGCTTCCTGTCAAAAACCAGCTTGGCGTAGGTCTCGGCATATTGCACTTTAATCATAAGATTTTTACCCTTGGAAATGACGATCGCATTTTCGAAGTGCTTTTTCCCAAGTTCTGGTTTGCCGCCGAGAGTTTTGGGCACCAGAGAATTCATCAAACCAAGATATAAATGGGGGCCACCGTTATCAAAATTTACATCCATTTGCACTACCTGCTTCATACTGGCGTTGACTTTGGGCAAATCAGCGACCGCACTCCAGTCGTCTCGGTGGGCCTGGATCCAGCCAGCCCAGGTAGTGGCCAGCGCATACAACAAGCCAACCTCATCCTTGCTGAACTCGTGCATGCTTTTTTCAAATTCGGCCAAAGGTTTGTTGATAGATTGGCACACCTTCGGTTTGTCGATACATATAGCTTTACGAGCATAAGTCCATGCCCGCGTGCTGAGGCGTTTTGCTCGTTCGTTGTCTTCAACAAAAACTGCGGCATAAGCGGTATAGAGCTTGGCAGCGGCTAGTAGAATTTTTGGATTTTCCGGATCGCCTTCAACCAGAGAGTCCATCAATAATAAATAGGCGGGCGCACCATCTCTTACAGTCTCGGGGTCATCCTGGTTCATGATTGCCAGGCTGAGATTATCAGCAAGGCCCATCACCTGGGATGAAATCAGGCTGGCACAGCCGGTAACTATCAGGACTGAGCCAACAGTAATGAAGACCTGCAATGATCGTTTTACGGTTCTGGTTAAGGTAATTTTCATCTGGGGGTAACGCTATCTATTTTTCCGGGTAAGTGCAATCTTAACTAATTGTTTTTACCCCCGATTCAGTTCCCAAAATCAGGATATCTGCACCTCGTCGGGCAAATAAACCATTGGTCACTACGCCAGTTATCTGGTTAAGCGTAGTTTCCATTTCGACCGGGTTGATAATCTTCATATTATGGATATCCAGGATCAGGTTACCATTATCAGTGGTGAATCTCTCTCGTAATGCCGGCTCACCGCCCAATTTTACAATTTCCCGGGCCACGTAGCTGCGGGCCATGGGAATAACCTCTACCGGTAACGGAAACTCGCCCAGTACATCCACGAGCTTGGAGCCGTCAGCGACACAGATAAATTTTTCACTGGCAGCCGCAACAATTTTTTCCCGGGTGAGGGCGCCACCGCCACCTTTGATCAGGTGCAGGTGTTTGGTGGATTCATCGGCACCATCCACATAAACCGGAATTGAGCCAACAGAATTCAAATCCAGGACTTCGATCCCGTGACTCCGAATCCTGTCAGCACTGGCCTCGGAGCTGGCAACTGTACCCTCAATCTTGCCTTTGATCTGGGCCAGCGCATCAATGAAATGATTGGCGGTAGACCCGGTACCGACACCGACCACGGAACCTGCCTCAATATAATCAATCGCGGCCAGTGCGGCTGCTTTTTTCATTTCGTCCTGATTCATACTATTTCCAGTTGTGACAAATCCATAATATTTCTTTACGGGGGGCGTGAGCATACCCCGTCTCAAGTGTCGAAAGAAGTCTTTCGGGTCGCCCATCGCCTTGAGCTCTGTTAGATTACGGCCATGTCAAAGGATTACTTAAAGAAAATACTGGATGCGCAGGTTTACGACGTTGCCCGGGAGACGCCCCTGCAGCGCGGACCAGGGTTGTCGCGGAGGCTGGATAATACCGTTTGGTTAAAGCGTGAAGACGAGCAATCGGTATTTTCTTTCAAATTACGCGGTGCCTATAACAAAATGGCCAGCTTATCCCCGAGCTTGCTTAAAAAAGGGGTGATTACCTCGTCTGCCGGCAATCATGCCCAGGGCGTGGCCCTGGCAGCCAATCGACTGAAAGCCAGGGCGGTCATTGTCGTACCCAAAACCACACCACATATAAAGGTTGATGCAATCCGCCGCCTGGGTGGCAAGGTGGTCTTGCATGGTGAGAATTATGATGCAGCTTATGATCATGCCATGGCCCTGGCAAAAGCGCGTGGCCTCACCTTTGTCCATCCTTATGACGACCCGGACGTGATTGCCGGCCAAGGTACAATTGGCCTGGAGATTCTGAAACAACACCAGGGTGAGATTTACGCCATATTTGTCCCTGTCGGCGGCGGCGGGTTGATATCAGGGATAGCCCTGGCAGTTAAATCTTTTAATCCCAAGACCAAAATTATTGGTGTTGAACCAGAAGATGCCGATGCCATGACCCGCTCCCTGGCAGCAAAACGTCGCATCAAGCTTGATCACGTGGGTATATTTGCCGATGGCGTGGCTGTCCGCCAGGTGGGCAAGGAAACCTATGATCTGGCCAAAAAATATGTCGATGACATGGTGGTTGTCAGTAATGATGAAATTTGTGCAGCCATTAAGGACGTGTTTGAAGATACCCGCGCTATTCTCGAACCTGCCGGCGCCTTGTCTGTAGCCGGGTTGAAAAAATATGTCCAGAAAAAGAAGATTCGCAACAAGTCACTGGTGGCAATTGCCTCTGGCGCTAATGTAAATTTTGATCGTTTGCGCCATGTTGCGGAGCGTGCTGATCTGGGCGAACGAAAAGAGGCATTATTGGCGGTTACTATCCCGGAAAAACCGGGCAGTTTTCGTAAATTTTGTTCTGCAATCGGCAAGCGCGGCATTACTGAATTTAATTACCGGTATTCTGATTCAGGTAACGCTCATGTTTTTGCAGGCATTCAGATTAGTGATGACAAAGAGCTAAAGATGCTGGTAAGCAGCCTGCGCAAGCGGGGTTACAAGGTCGTCGATCTGACTGATAACGAAATGGCAAAATTACATATCAGGCATCTTGTCGGAGGCCGGGCAGCGTCTGCAGAAAATGAAATTCTGTACCGGTTTGAGTTTCCTGAGCGACCTGGCGCTTTAACAAATTTTTTAAAACAAATGGGCGCAGGCTGGAATATTAGCCTGTTTCATTACCGAAACCACGGGGCAGATTTTGGTCGCGTACTGGTTGGTATGCAGGTGCCGCCCGATGACAAGAAAGCGTTTAATAAATTTCTTGATAACCTGGGTTACGAGTTTCTCGAAGAGAGCGATAATCCTGCCTACAAGTTATTTTTAAGTTAAGATTATTAAAGATCAGGACACGGTTATTTCTTTTTTTGTTTATTTAATACCCAGGCTTTTGTGATAATAATTTCTGTCTTCGGTACATTTTGATAATAACCAATTGTGGTCGTGGCCGTGTTTTCTATTTTACGGACGACTTCCATACCCTTGATTACTTTGCCAAATACCGCGTAACCCCAGCCCGTCATGCTTTTGCCCTTGTGGTCAAGATTCGAATTATCATTAGTATTGATAAAGAACTGTGATGAGGCGGTGTGGGGTTGGGGCAGACGCGCCATTGCGATAGTCCCGGTTTTGTTTTTTAGACCGTTGTCCGCTTCATTATTTATATTTGCTTTAAGATTTTCCTTTTTATTTTTAATGCCACTGGTAAATCCGCCGCCCTGTACCATGAAGCCCTTAATGACACGATGAAAAATAGTGCCTTTGTAAAATCCGCTGTCAATGTAAGCAAGAAAATTTTTCACTGTCACCGGTGATTTGGCCGGGTACAATTCAATATCAATATTACCCGCTGTTGTTTGCAAACGAACAACAGGATTATTTTTCGTTGCATTATTTTTGTCAGCAAATGAATAAGCCGGGAAAGCCAGGAGACCAAAAATTACACTGGCTATCATTAATGGACTAGCAAGTCTGAGACCGGGGGTTCTTTTAATCGTTTTATAGTTCATATTTTTTCCAAAAGTTTTATTCAATTTTCAGGATTATATCCCAGTGTTTTTTCTCAACCGGCATAACGGATAACCGGTTTCCTCTTTGTACCAGGCGCATGCCCGTAAGCGCAGATCTTTCTTTTAATTCTTTCAGGCTTATGGTGCGCTTTAGTTTTCTTGCCATTTTAACATCCACCATCATCCAGCGCGGTTTATCGGGATCGCTCTTGGGATCGAAATGTTTGTCTTTTTTATCGAATGCCGTGTGATCAGGATAGGCCTTACTGGCGACTGTCACTATTCCGACAATGCCTGGTTCCTCACAATTTGAGTGGTAAAAAAAAGCCTTGTCGCCAACTTTCATTTCATCGCGCATGAAATTCCTGGCCTGGTAATTTCTAACGCCATCCCAATGTTCAGTTTTGGCTGGTTTTTTTGCCAGGTCATCAATGGAAAATTCCATTGGCTCAGTTTTGAATAACCAGTAATTCATACCTTATTCGCTTTCACTATATTCGTACAGTTTGTGGTCTCCATAAAATCCGTAACGGCCGGCGATGTTCGTAAATTCTGGTTTTGTTGTGGGGTATACCCATGCTACATCATTGAAATAACCGTTATCCGATTTTAAATCAATCCAGTTGCAGATGCCTTTTTTTGGACAATGGTAGGTTCTATCACTAATTTCCATGAAATCATTTTGGCCGGATTCTGGCGTAAAATAGTGGTTTCCTTCCAGGTGAATAATTTCACTGGCAGCTGCGCGCGCTAAAACTTTTTTGTCTTTCCTGGTTATTATCTGGCCAAACATTTTTTTACCGTTGTTAATTTTTTAAATATCCCGTCATTATTGCAGTTTAGCAAAATCAATAAAACGTTTATCTGTTATAGCGTATCGAAGTGGCACATCCCATTTTTCGCTATCAATATTATCAATACACTGAAAATCGTGTGCCAGGCCTGTCAGTAACGGAGCGCGCCAGTATTTACGCTGTTTAATGAATTGCAGGCTGCGGTCATAATAACCCTGGCCCATGCCAATTCTATTGCCTGCGGGATCAAAAGCAACCAGCGGCAAAAAAACCAGGTCAAGTCGATGGGCAGTGATTCTTTTGCCAGGCAGGACAACAGGTTCAGCAATACCAAAACGGTTGTATGCCATATTGGAATCCGGGTTAAACGGTGCAAACCACAATGGCGCCCAGGGCAAATGAGAAATGACCGGCAGGTACACTTGTTTTTTTAATGACCACAAAGTTTCTATGATGGGCCAGGTTTCAATTTCGCCATCACTGGCGAGGTAACAGGCGATACGTTTATGTTTACGCAAAAATCGACTGGCCACCAAGTTTGAAGCGAGGCCAGTTGCCGCCTGTTGTTGTTGTTCCAGGGTGAGCTCACGGCGTTGTGCCCGAATTTTTTTTCTAAGCGTTGTTTTTTTCACGAAAATAAAAAAGTTAGAAATTTGAATAAAAAGTATAACGTAAATAAATCACATATACTCGGACTAATGTAGTTATATTTTGATATGGGAAAATAGTAAATTTACGATTACGAAACAAGGGGAAGATGCGGAAGATAGTAGAATCCTCCACTTGTGCCGTGTTGCCCCTCCGCCTTGAACCAGGCGAAGTAGGAGGGTGCCTGGGGGACACATCAGGCTTCCCACTTCAAGGTGGGCTAGCACAACAGCATCCACGTTCGGCTCCCGGTCTGTAGCTTATAGGTTCAAAGATTGTAAGGACAACACAAACACAGCAGAGAACAGTTCCATTATGGCACTACTGGCAATAATATCCAGAACCCCGAAATAGACTTGTAATTTTTACGAACGAATTTTTAACTAAAGACTTTTAGAAAGGAGGACTTCGGGTTTAATTATGCAGTACTGCTTCAATTTTTGATTGCAAGTTACGAATTTTGTTAGTGGTTTCCGGCGGGACCCCACCCGTGTTTTCAAGTTTTATCAGTTCATCGGCCAGGTTTAGTGCGGCCATAATGGCGCAACGCTCAGCGCCAATTACGCGACCGGAATTCTGGATTTCACGCATTTTTCGGTCAAGCAGGCTGGCCGCCTGGGTCAGGGATTGCCGCTGTTCATCTGGACAGGCTACCAGGAAATCTTTTCCCAGAATTTTGACATTAATGCCTGCCTGGGAACTTTTCATTTAACTTCGCTCCAATGTTTTCAGGCGCGTGATCATGGTTTCAATTCGGTCCCGGGCAGAATGGGTTTTGTCCAGCAGGCGTTCGTGCTCAGTCGTTAATTTTTCCTGCTGGCCACGCAAATCCTTATTTTCAGACTTAAGTTCCTCGACGGCTGATATCAGCGCATCAATTTTTTGTTCCAGGTTTTTCAGGTCTTGATCAGTCATGGATCGGTCATTTTTTGATAAATAAATGGAAAAACTTACCGAATATTAGGGCCGCACCGGTCGCGGGTCAATGCCCATGGCAAACTATCGGGCCAGTGGTGTTAGAATAGCGATATTATAACCGCATGTTTTTAAAGGACGGATTAAGTATTTGATGGCAATGACAGAAAACAAGCGTGAAAAGGTGGACCACGAAACCCTGAGTCGTGCTTTAGAGGCAGCAGATAGTGATACCTCGGCTGGTGAGGCCCATGGCGTGATATCAGGCGTGTTGTGTGTCTCCAGTGATGACCGGACGGGCTCAAAATGGGTGCCAATACTTCTATCCGATGCCGCCCAAATGGAACCAGAGGCGGCAAAAAAACTGTCCCTTTCCCTGATGGTTATTCATCAACACACACTTGATGCACTTAAATCGGGTAATTTTACGTTTGATTTAATTGTGCCCGATGATGACAAGCCGGTGGCAGAACGTATCACAGCCCTGTCTGACTGGTGTCGGGGTTATTTGCTGGGCCTGTCAGTCCATGGCCCGGCGGGTAAGCAAAATCTGGCAGCGCAAAAAAAAGAATTTGTTGAGGACTTAATCGAAATATCCAATGTCCAGTCAGGGCAGGAGCACGAGAAAGACGCAGAAAAAGACTTAATGGAGTTACATGAGTTTGTTCGGGTCGGTGTCCAAATGGTGTTTGATGAAAGCCAGCCTGATCCAGCTCCTGATGCAGGGACAAAAAAACCGCCCCGCAGAGAAAAACCAGGCACCAGGCATTAACCGGGGTGGTCGCCACACTAATCAGCTTTCGGGCATAATAATGCTTATGAACACAACAATAGATATGGCCCTGTTTGCAAAACGACGCCAGGAGTTAATGGATCACATGGAGGCAGGTGTCGCCATTATTCCAACGGCACCGGAACAAACTCGCAATAATGATGTGTTGTTCCCCTACCGTGCCGACAGTGATTTTTATTACCTGACCCATTTTCCTGAACCACAGGCGGTTGCCGTGCTCGTGCCCGGCCGTGAACATGGCGAGTTTATTCTTTTTTGTCGTGAGCGAAATCCGGAGAAGGAAATCTGGGATGGCTACCGTGCTGGCCAGGAAGGCGCCTGTAAACTTTATGGTGCTGACGATTCATTTCCCATTGAAGACATTGGCGATATTTTACCGGGCCTGCTGGAAAACCGGGACAAGGTTTTTTATAGCATGGGTCGTTATCCGGACTTTGATAAGAGTCTTATGAACTGGGTGAATGAAGTTCGTGAAAAAGCTCGCAACGGTGTCCATGCACCGGGGGAATTCGTCAACCTGGACCATATGTTGCACGAGATGCGTTTAATTAAACGTGCCGAAGAAATCAAGTTAATGAAAAAAGCAGCTAAAATCTCGGCCCGGGCTCATAAGCGGGCCATGCAAAGTTGTAAACCAGGCATGATGGAGTACGAGGTTGAGGCGGAGCTACTTTACGAATTTAAAAAAGGCGGTAGTCCGTTCCCGGCCTATTCATCGATTGTCGGTGGCGGCGCCAATGCCTGTGTTTTACATTATGTAGAAAATCAATCGCAGCTAAATGATGGCGACATGCTGTTAATTGATGCCGGCGCCGAGATAGATGGTTATGCTGCTGATATTACCCGTTGTTTTCCGGTTAACGGGAAGTTCACTGGCGAGCAAAAAGCAATCTATGAGCTGGTACTGGCCGCGCAACTGGCTGCCATAAAAAAAGTGAAACCTGGCAACCACTGGAATGAACCCCATGATGCGGCGGTACAGGTGCTGGTAGCCGGGTTACGTGATTTGAAACTACTCAATGGCAGTACTGATGAATTAATTGAGAAAGGCGAGTATCGAAAATTTTATATGCACCGTACCGGCCACTGGCTGGGTATGGATGTCCATGATGTCGGTGATTACAAGATTGAAAATAACTGGCGTGAGCTGGAGCCTGGCATGGTGTTGACCGTTGAGCCTGGTCTTTATATTGCCGGTGGTAATAAAAAAATCAACGAGAAATGGTGGAATATCGGCATTCGTATTGAAGATGATGTGTTGGTAACAAAAAATGGCTGTGATGTTTTATCGAAAGACATACCAAAAAGTGTTGCTGAAATTGAAGCGTTAATGAAATCTTAATAGGCAAGGAATTAAGCGAGATACAAAATAGTGGACAAGTTTGATCACGATGTATTAATTGTTGGCGGTGGCCTGGTTGGCGCCACCCTGGCTTGCGCGCTGAGTCAGATAGGAGGTCAATCGGGGGGTCAGGAAAAATTAAAACTGGCCTTGGTTGAAGCCAAACCTCTGGGTGCCAAAGACCAGCCCAGTTACGATGATCGCACTATTGCCATGGCATTCAGCTCGCGACGAATATTCGAGGGCATAGGCATCTGGTCTTCCCTGAGCAAGGCAGACACCACGGCAATCAATCGTATCCACATTAGCGACCAGGGTCGTTTTGGCATCACTCGCCTGGCGGCTGCGGATGCTGGTCTTGAGGCCCTGGGTTATGTGGCCGATACCCGGGCGATCGGCGCGGTGTTATTTGATTTTATTCAGGGCCAGAAAAATATAGATCTGATGTGTCCCGCGGAAATTCAGTCGATCGAGAATGGGCAAGACGAGGTGTTATGGCAACTGGCTGACGGTGCCAGTAAAAAGAACAGCAAGAAAAAATTCCGTGCCCGTATTGTCATCCTGGCTGATGGTGGTCGCTCGGGACTGCGGGAACAGTTGGGCTTCCAGGTGATTAAACAGGACTACCAGCAAACTGCAATCGTTACTAATGTCAGCCCAACGCGACCTCACAACAACACGGCTTACGAGCGTTTTACCAAAACCGGGCCACTGGCTTTGTTGCCCATGGGAGAATCAGGTACACAATCCCGTTGCGCGGCTGTCTGGAGTACTGCCCCGGATCAGGTCGAAAAAATTCTTTCCTGGGACGACAACAAATTTCTGGCTCGGCTGCAATCACGTTTTGGCTGGCGCCTGGGAAAATTTACCAAAATCGGCAAACGCCAGGCCTATCCTTTACACATGAGTAAACCAGTCGACCTGGTGAAACAGCGGGTGATCCTGGCAGGTAATGCTGCCCACACCGTACATCCCGTGGCCGGCCAGGGTTTCAACATGGGCTTGCGAGATGTCGCCTGCCTGGCGCAGGTCCTGGAAGACGCGCTCAATAATGGAAATGACATTGGCGACGAAAAAGTTTTGGCGCACTATGCCCAGTGGCGCAAACGAGACAATAAAATGGTGCCACTGTTTACCGATGGCCTGATCCGGATTTTCTCAAACGATTTCCCGCCCCTGGCCCTGGCGCGTAATATTGGATTAATAGCTGTTGATTTATGTCCGCCCCTGAAACGGGAATTTACCCGGCGCACCAGCGGTTTGATGGGCACGCTGCCGAGACTGGCACGCGGGTTACCACTCCAGGAAAATAAAAAAGGTTTCACGACTTAATCATGAACACTGACTGCGACATTATTATTAACGGTGGCGGGATGGTTGGTAGCACCCTGGCATGTTTACTGGCCGACTCGGGGTTGTCTATTGTGATACTTGAGTCAAACTTGTCGCCAGGTGATAAAAAAGCCAGCAAGGATATTCGTGTCAGTGCCCTGACCCTGGCAACAAAAAATATTCTGGAGTCCATTGACGTTTGGCGGCCTGTTAGTGACGCCGAAAACTCGCCAGCACCCATCATGGAAATGCATATCTGGGATGCGGGCAGTCGTGGCCAGATTCATTTTGATAGTGCCGAGATTGGCGAGCCTTGCCTGGGTTATATCACTAGTAATCAACAGGTGTTGGACAGTTTACATGTACGGCTTAAACATAGTGGTAATTTAAATATTAAATATGACAATGGGTTAAGAGATTACAGTATTAGTCGGGACCAGGTCGCTGTTTTAACTGAAGCAGGAGAAACGATTACTGCCAGGTTATTAATTGGCGCCGATGGCGCCTGTTCAAGGGTGCGAACCATTGCCGGTTTGGAAAATCATGGCTGGTCATATAATCAAACCGCCATTGTTGCGACGGTAGAATCAGAAAAACAACACAACAATACTGCCTGGCAGCGTTTTTTGCCTACCGGCCCACTGGCGTTCCTGCCATTGGCCGATTCCCACCAAACATCAATTGTCTGGTCTGCCGACACGGCTTATGCCAATGAACTTTTGCAATTAAATGATACTGACTTTAAAGAAACACTGGGCCAGAAATTTGAATATCGCCTCGGTGAAATAAAAAACGTCGGATCCCGGAACGGGTTCCCGCTGACACTTGCCCATGCAGAAGTTTATACCGATGAACGACTGGCATTAATTGGTGATGCCGCCCACAGAATGCACCCGCTGGCTGGCCAGGGAGTCAATATGGGACTGCTTGATGCCGCTGTGCTTGCCGAAATCATTCAGGGGCATGCAGTACAGGACCGGGATTTTGGCAAGGCCTTTCGTCTCAAGGCTTATACACGTTGGCGCAAACACGACAACCAGTTAATGTTATCAGCCACAGATTGTTTTAAAAGAGTTTTTGGCATGGACCATTCTTTATTAAATAATGTGCGCGGCCTGGGGATGAATTTTGTTTCAGGCCTGCCGCCTGTGCGTCGATCAATGATGCGACTGGCATCCGGGTTAGCATCTGGAACGGCAACCGGCATGTCCTCTGGAATAATTACCGGTGTGGCAGGAAATTTACCCAGGGCCGCTTTGCCTGTTATAGGCAGTCGCTGGTAATTACTCTGGCACGTTAATCCCAATGCAATTATTTGATATTTCTGCCGCACTGTTGGCACTGGCTGCCCTGTTTAGCTGGGTCAACGCCAGGTTCATTCATCTGCCGACAACTATCGGCGTGATGCTCATTGCCCTGGTTTTTTCCCTGCTGTTAATTTCGTTATCCTTTTTTGGTGTTGATGCCCAGGTTTATGCCAGCAAGCTACTCGCTGGTATAGATTTTAATATTACCCTGATGTACGGCATGTTGAGTTTTTTATTATTTGCCGGAGCCTTGCATATTAATATTAATGACCTGCGTCAGCAGGCATGGGTCGTGTTAACCCTGGCTACCCTGGGTGTGATTATTTCTACTTTTATTGTTGCTGTTGCCAGTTGGTTATTGCTCAATGGACTGGGGTTTTCGATTTCTTTTATTTACTGCCTGTTATTTGGCGCATTAATATCACCCACTGATCCGATTGCCGTTTTAGCCATGTTAAAAAGTGTTGGCACACCAAAAAGTCTGGAAACAAAAATTGCCGGCGAATCACTTTTCAATGATGGTGTAGCAGTTGTGGTTTTCATAATTATTTTAAGACTGGCCACGGGTGGAGAGGCCGTACAAGCCGGCTCTGTGATTGTTTTATTTCTTGTCGAGGCAATCGGTGGTGCGTTGCTGGGCTTCGTGGCCGGCTTTGGTGTCTACCGCATGCTCAAAACTATTAATAATTACCAGGTGGAAGTATTGCTGACGCTTGGTTTGGTCATGGGCACCTACTCCCTGGCCCACGCACTACACGTTTCCGGACCTATTGCGATTGTTATTGCCGGCCTGTTGATAGGTAACCATGGCAGGACACTGGCGATGTCTGACAAGACCCGTGAACACCTGGATACATTCTGGGAATTAATGGATGAAATTCTAAATGCAGTATTATTTGTCCTGATCGGTCTGGAAATTCTGGTGCTTACTTTTAACGGCCAATACTGGTTGGCGGGGTTACTGACAATACCGATTATTTTGTTCGCCCGTTTTGTCAGTGTTGCAATACCGATTACATTAATGAAATGGCGTCGCAAATTTACCCCCGGTGTGATCAAAATCCTGACCTGGGCCGGGTTGCGCGGTGGTATTTCAGTGGCCCTGGCATTGTCGATACCCACAAGTCCTGAGCGTACACTAATACTGGCCCTGACTTATACGGTGGTTTTATTTTCTATTATTGTTCAGGGCCTGACGATTAAGCGACTTTTTGCTGGTTTGGAAAAATAGAAGACCATCCATAAGCTGGAACTACATGGACATGGAAATTTAAGATGTGATTGAAACTATTTGTATGCCTCTTTCATCAGGCTGGTATCAACAATATCAGTTGCATTAAGCCTTGTTTTCATCACACCCAGTTCGTAGGAATAATTCATTAGCTGTTGAATAAAAGCAATATCTTTTTTATCTAGCTTGTGTTCCCAGCCCAGTCTTTTCCTGGCCTCACTGATTATTGAATTTGCATCATGCACCTTGCCTTTGTTATCAGTGATTTTTCCCAGCTTAAATGATTTTGCGATAATTTCATTACCGGCTGTCGGCGAAGAGTTTAAAAAATCAACGGCTTTTTTATGGGCAATCAATACTTTTAAAATCGCCGGGCGTTTTGTGCTAATTATATTTTCTGGCGCCATGATGATGTACCAGGGATAGTTCGGGATTTCCTTGTTCATGTCGAGAATAACTTTTGTATTGCCGCGCATTAGTGACCGGGAAGTAAATGGTTCCCAAATGAATGCGCCGGCAACAATTTTTTCTTCAACGGCAGGGTCCATGTTAGCTGAAGAAATGGTTATGATGTCGAGATCTTTTTTTGAATCCAGTTTAGCAATTTCACCGAGGACATAACCCCTTAATAATACATCCATGCCGCTGCCCGTGCGGACACCAGCAAAGCGTTTGCCTTTAAAATCTTTCATGTTATTGATGCCTGAATCCTTACGCGCGATGACAGAGGCCTGGCCGTAGTTGACCTTGGCTAAAATCCTGCTTTTGAGGCCCTCTGCATACCAGTGGTAGACAGGGGGTGCACCGATATAAGCCAGGTCCAGTTCATTGGCAGTGATTGCCCGGCGGATTAGAGGTCCGCTATTAAATTTAATAATTTTAACATCCAGGCCCTGCTCATTAAAAAATCCCTTTTCTTTGGCAATAAGAATAGGGGCATTGGCCATGGCATAAACCCAGCCAATCCTCAAACTTTCGACTGCATGGGCAGTCTCAATGAAAAAAATTAAAATAAACAGTGGGAAAAAAGATTTAAATATAATTTTTTTCACTATTTTCAGCTCCTCGACATGTATCTATGATTATGGATCGAAATTGATTTAAAAACCATATTATATTAGGCAAAATATACTGAAAAAATTTATAAGTATCAATCGGTTAAAGGTTTAGTTCTTTTAGTTTTCTGGTCAGGGTGTTTCGGCCCCAGCCCAGTATTTTTGCTGCATCCTGTTTGCGACCACCGGTATGTTTAAGTGTCACCTGGATGAGAATACGTTCAAATTCATTATTCAGATCATGAAATATATTGGCATCACCCCGGGCCAGCCGTTGATCAATATCAGTTTTTAATGTGTCTTGCCACTGGCCACTATCGTTTGCATTGTGTGCCTGTAATTCAGGTGGCAGGTCTTCCAGCTGAATTGACTTTCCTGGTGCCATGACGGTTAACCAACGACAGGTATTTTCCAGTTGCCGGACATTTCCCATCCATGGCAAGCGACACAAAAAATCCTCTGTTTTTTTATCCAGGTGTTTGGGGGCAACGCCCAGCTCCCTGGCAGTTCGATCAAGAAAATAATTGGTTAAGGCTGGTATATCATCGCTGCGTTCACGTAGTGGCGGCAAGTGAATGCGAATAACATTTAAACGATGAAATAAATCTTCGCGAAATTTACCTTCTGCAACACGTTGTTCCAGGTTCTGGTTTGTTGCCGCGACAATGCGTACGTCAGTGGTAATTTGCTGATGACCGCCAACCCGGTAGAATTTGCCATCGGATAAAACACGTAACAACCTGGTTTGCAGGTCAGAGGGCATATCACCGATTTCATCCAGAAATAACGTACCGCCGTTGGCCTGTTCAAACCGCCCGTAACGTTGGCTGTGGGCACCGGTAAACGCACCTTTTTCATGACCAAAGAGTTCGGATTCCAGAAGTTCACTGGGAATGGCCGCGATATTTATAGCAATGAAGGCCTTGTCCGTCCTGGGACTGTTGTTGTGCAGTGCCCGTGCAACTAACTCCTTGCCGGTTCCGGATTCGCCGTTAATCAAAACACTTAGGTTTGATTTGGACAGGCGACCGATTGCCCGAAAAACCTCCTGCATAGAGGCGGCTTCACCAATGATATCTGTTTGCGGTGATACCGTTGCTGGAGAGCTCTCAAACTGGTTACGTTTGTGCTCAATGGCTCGCTTGACCAGTGCGATCGCATCATCCACGTCAAATGGTTTGGGTAGATATTCAAAGGCGCCACCTTTGTACGAGGCCACTGCGCTATCAAGGTCAGTATGGGCAGTCATAATAATGACGGGTACTTCAGGTGCCTTGCTTTGAATAATTTCCAGCAATTCAAGTCCGCTGGTACCCGGCATGCGAATATCGGAAACAATGGCATGGGGTCTTTTTTTATCAAGCAACTCGGCAATACCTTCTGCCGAAGAAAACGATTCAACGATTAACCCGGCCTGGTCCAGTGCTTTTTCGAGTACCCACCTGATAGATTTATCATCATCGATAATCCAAACCCTGTCTTTAGAATTCATTGGTATGCTCCAGCGGCAGAAATACCGAGAAAATTGTTTGTCCAGGCTGGCTTGTGACTTCAATCAGGCCATTATGTTTGGCAACAATATCCTGTGCAATAGAAAGACCAAGGCCTGTGCCTTCCGGCCTGCTGGTTACCATGGGATAAAATATTGACTCAATCAGGTCTGGTGAAATTCCTGGCCCGCTATCTTCAATATCCAGTTGAATAACCAGCCGATGACGGATGTTGCCAATGGCAAACTGTCTTTGTACCCGGGACCTGAATATCAACTCACCTTTATTTTTCATGGCTTCAATAGAGTTTCTTGCCAGGTTGAGTATGGCTTGTATGAGCTGATCTTTATCACCCTCTAGTGCCGGCAGGCTCGGGTCGTAATCCCGGTGAAACGAAATCCCGTCTTTAGTTTCAGCCAGTAATAGCCGAATCATGTGCTCCAGAATTTCATGGATACTGATGGCTTCAAGATTCAGGGGCTGGTTTGGGCCAAACATCCTGTCGACCAGGGCCCGCAGGCGGTCAACTTCCCGGATGATGACATCGGTATATTCGTGCAAGTTTTGACCCGGTAATTCCTTTTCCAGTAGCTGGGCGGCACCGCGAATGCCTCCGAGGGGATTTTTTACTTCATGGGCGAGGCCGCGGATGACCGCGCGATTTGTCACCTGGTAATTAAGTATTTTATCTTCCCTGGCCAGGCGCATCAGGCGGTCAATCGGATTGAGCTCAAGCAGCATTATATCTTCCGTTTTAGAGTCATCTATGGGGGTGATTGTGTAGTCAACGGTTGATTCATTTTTATTCAGCAAAATTAACTGGCAGCTTCGTGATGTAAAAGGGTGACCGCTCTTGAGGGCTTCATTTAGAGACTCCAGTAATTGCGGGGTATGTATTATTGAAGAAATTGGTTGCAGGTTTATCTGGTTCCGACTTTGGGCAAACAACATTTCGCATGCCGGATTGGCACTGGTTATTCTGAGCTGATTATCCAGTGTCAGAATGGCAGTATGCAGATTTTCAAATATCCTTCTATATTGATCCATTGCTTTGTTTGCGCGGACAACAAGTTCTCATTTTCGTAACTTGCGGGCCCTAAAAATTTTCAGGCCCTTAAAAAAGCGAGAGGCCAAATTTCTGAATTAATTCCCGGATTGATTTCGGGACTGATTCCAGGATTGATATTGGTGACCAGCAGACCAAAAATTCAGGGTCTGCTGGTCGGCCAGCATTATTACTTCTGTTTACACGCTGTAATACATATCAAACTCAACAGGGTGAGTCGCCATACGCAAGCGTGTGACTTCTTCCATTTTTAGCTCAATGTAGGCATCGATGGTGTCATCGGTGAAAACGTTGCCTGCTTTCAGGAATTCCCTGTCTTCGCTGAGCGCCTCAAGCGCCTGGTCTAGTGAATAACAGACCTGGGGAATGGCTGCTTCTTCTTCAGGTGGCAGGTCATACAGATCTTTATCCATTGCTTCACCAGGATGGATTTTATTCTGGATGCCATCAAGCCCGGCCATTAACATAGCGGCAAAGGTGAAATAAGGATTACCAGCAGCATCCGGGAACCGGACCTCGATTCGTCGGCCTTTGGGATTAGCAACATACGGAATTCGAATTGATGCCGATCGGTTGCGGGCTGAATAAGCGAGCATTACCGGGGCCTCATATCCTGGCACCAGTCTCTTATAACTATTGGTGGAGGCATTAGTGAAAGCGTTTAAGGCTTTGGCGTGTTTAATGATGCCGCCAATGTAAAACAATGCCATTTCTGACAGGCCGCCGTACTCATCACCGGAGAAAAGATTTTTTCCGCCCTTGGCTAATGATTGATGCACGTGCATACCGTTACCATTATCACCAACCAGTGGTTTCGGCATGAAGGTGGCGGTTTTGCCATAAGAGTGGGCAATATTGTGGACGACGTATTTTAGAATTTGATTTTGATCGGCTCTTTTAATCAATGTGTTGAAAGCGGTTCCAATTTCGCATTGACCAGCCGTGGCAACTTCATGGTGATGAACTTCTACTTCCACACCCATCTCTTCCAGCGCCAGGCACATGGATGAACGCATATCCTGCAAACTATCAACCGGTGGCACGGGAAAGTAACCACCTTTAACCCCTGGGCGGTGACCAATGTTGCCGCCTTCGAAGGTTTTTTCTGAGTTCCAGCCCGCTTCGTCAGAATCTACTTTAAAGAATGCACCACTCATGTCTGAGCCCCAGCGAACATCGTCGAGAATAAAGAATTCTGGTTCGGGACCGAAATAGGCCGTATCGGCAATACCGGTTGAGTTCATGTAAGCCTCGGCGCGTTTGGCAATACTGCGCGGGTCGCGCTCATAACCTTCGCCTGTGTTTGGCTCGACAATGTTACACGTGATAATCAGGGTCGGTTCTTCCATGAAGGGATCCATTACTGCAGTACTGGTATCCAGCTCCAGGATCATGTCAGACTCGTTAATGCCTTTCCAGCCGGCAATACTTGAACCGTCAAACATTTTTCCTTCTTCCATCATCTCTTCTGTTACCTGGCTGGCAGGTAAGGAAACGTGTTGTTCCTTGCCCTTGGTATCCGTGAAACGAAGATCGACGAAAGTGACGTTATTGTCTTTCATCATTTTTGTTACATCAGCGGCTGACATGTTTCTTTCTCCTCAATTTTCGGTTTTTCAATTTGATTTATTCCAGTTAAATTTACAAAGACGGAATTCATGATTGTTGGTTTGGGTTGTGGTTGTTCAAAGCCCCAATGTTATAAGTACCCAGCGGGGCATCAGCGCCAGGTCAAACCTGACAACAACACGCGACCTGAACCTGCTCCATTAGTTTCCCAAACTGTTTTAAGCGGGGATAAAGTTAGCGCTTTCCAAACCAGTCCACTGGCAGGTGTAAAAAAGCACCAAAGTTGCGCCTTGTACTAGCACTAAGCGTGCCAGCTGATTTATTTTCCTAATTTACTGTTTTTATTATAAATTTTAAGGCCAAACGTCCAATAGTCGCACCATTAGAGTGCGATTACTTATTAATGCACATTTTTGGTGCATGGATTTTAGCAAAATAAGACGGTCAGATGCGAGACATATTTATCGTTTTTCAGTTTTTCCTGAAATTGTTGCGCCAATTGGTCTGCATCTTTATCCCCAAGTAAGGCCAGGGGCAGGATAATTTCTACATGGAGCTGACCATTAACATAGTGTAGCGTTGTCCGTCGTATGCTGTTTGCCAGTACCAGCCCCGTGAATGCCGCATTGATATGATCAATGATTGTGTCGCGTCCAGGCAAAGCGAGGCTGGCAGCAGCAGCCTGGTCATCTTCCGTATCGACATGGACCATGACATCGCTAATGTGGGGAAATTCCTCGATTAGTTTTTTGCGGACCGACTCACCAATATGATGACCTTCAGAAACACTCAGCAAGGGACTCACTTGTACGTGGACATCTACCAGCGCATCTCCGCCCATGCCACGGGTCCGTAACATGTGTAGTGAATCAACCCCGCTGGCAGCAGTAATACATTGGTGAATGGCCGCGACCGTTTCTTTGTCGAGGGAAGTATCCACGAGCTGGCGCAAACTTTTCCAGCTCAGGTCCCAGCCGATCTTGGCGATAATGGCGGCAACGGTGATAGCAGCAATGGCGTCAAGATAGGTGAGGCCAGCCATAGTGCCGAGAATGCCAATCACAACCACGATAGAGGAGATGGCATCGGTGCGACTGTGCCAGGCATTTGCCTTAAGTATATCCGAGCGTAATTTTTTTGCCACCGACATGGTGTAGTGGTAGATGGCTTCCTTGATAAAAATTGAAAGCAGGGCAACTGACAGCGCAAGCCAGCCGGGCTGGAGTAATAAATCAGGCTCAAACAATCTTCTGACGGCGTCATAACTGATGCCACCGGCCACGGCTATTAATATTGCGCCAAGACCGACTGTCGCAGCAGTTTCAATACGGGCGTGTCCGTATGGATGTTCTTCATCGGCCGCCACGTTGGCGTGTTTGGCCGCATAAATCACCAGTAAGTCAGTTGCCAGGTCAGAGAGAGAATGGAGCCCGTCGGCAATCAATGCCTGTGAATGGCTAACGGTACCAATAGCAATCTTGCTAATCGCCAAAAGCAGGTCAGCAACAGAACCTACCAGCGTAACTATTAAGGTTTGCTGGAAGCGGCTTTTATTATTATTTTTATCCTGGCCAGTTGCGATTGATGCCGGGGTTGAGCCCCGAGATGGTTGGGGGGTCGCGTCCGGTGATTTTTTTGCAGTCATGGCCCACCCACCTGGATGATTATCAGTATTTTTTTATCGCGTTCCTCAGTAGAGACCAGGCGATGGCCATTAATTCGACACCAGGCGGGAATGTCATGGAGGGCGCCGGGGTCGGTGCAGGTTATTTCCAGTTTTTCTCCTGGCGCCATGGTGATTACTTTATCCTGGGTTCGGATAACAGGCATCGGGCAGAGCAGGTTAGTAGCATCGAGCTTTTTCATAATAGTGGCAAACAGCTAAATTAAATAAACCAGTCTGCTGGAATGTTGTCTTTTGGTAGTGGCGAAACAGCGAGCTCGTGTTTGAGACCACTGGCAGCAAGAATTTCAAACGTGACTTGCTCGGCATCTCGCCCTTTACCGTAACGGGCCGTGAGTTGTGCCGCCAACCTGATATTGGCTTCACTGGCATCGCCATCTATGAGCGCAAGCGGGCCAGTGTGGCTGGTAGCCTGGAGACTGGTAAATCGTTTTCGGTAACCACTGAGGAAATTAGTTTCTCCCTCGTCACGGGCGATAATAATTTTAATATTCTCACTGGGGCGAATATGTCTGCCAACTTTCAGCAGCATTATGTCGTCGAGATCATAATTTTTATTACCCCTTGCCTGCCACAAATCACCAAGTTTTTTGGCATAACTGGCGTCCGTTAAAAAACAGCAGCCACCTGCCGGCTGGGCATAGTCCTGAAAGCCAAATTCATTTGCCAGTGCCATTTGTGGCTTGCGATTACGACCACTGAATGCCAGTAGTTGCTTACGGTCAACCCAGCCATTTCTCTCGGGTAATGTTTCAGGTAAAAACTGCGCACAAAGTGGCCTGAGTAACAAGTCGTTTGCGCCTGACTCGCGGGCAATTACCGGCATGGTTTCCTTGCGTTGACTCATGGGCCTTTGGCCGATGACTTCACCGGTAACAATAAAATCGAAATTATGTTTAATAATCCACTCATGGGCCTTGCGTACCATGAACCCTTTGCAGTCCAGGCATGGATTCAGGTTGGCACCATAACCATGCTTCGGGTTAGTGAGCACATCCTTGTATTCATCAATGACGTCAACGATATGTAACTTGATGCCCAGTTGTTCGGCCACCCACAAAGCATTATTTCTTTTTTGTTTTTTTTTGTCCTGGTTACGGATCGCGTGGGTATGACCTTCAACACAAAAACCGGTGTAAAAATTAATACCTTCAACATGTATGCCCTGTTCGATCATTACTTTTGCGGCCAACAAGCTGTCCAGTCCGCCAGATATTAAAGCGATGGCTTTATGGGGTTGGTTCAGATTGTTTGCCTGGGATTGCTTCATAATTTTTGTGCCAAACTGGTATTTAAAAAAAATATTAATAACAAAATAACAAAAAACGGGCCCCGGTTTAAATGAATGGGGCCCGTTTGACTATTCTAATTATTTTTTTGTGCCTTGGAGATCTCCTCCTGCCTTTATGATCATTTCTTTATGAACTTTTAGGTGATAATTCATCAGGATTTATTATCCCCCTAAACTATCCAGTGCATGCCAATATATGATCATGGATGATTCTGGTCTTTAACCCAAGGCCAGATCAAGATAAACCAATGTTCAGGCCCTGTCTATCCCTGACTGTATGTTCTCGTTTTTGATCTGCCAGCCTGGTAAATAACACGCATTATTTACTTAAAATTCGTTTCTTTTTCCAATTGTAGCGTTGCATGTGGGCGCCCCTGCCGGGTTCAAATTCACCTTGTTCGATATGGGTATAGACAATAGGTTTATTACAATCAAAGGCGTAACGACTGGCTCCATAATTTAGTTTGATATTGTTTACATCTGACAGCTCACAGGGGTTACCATTATTTTTACTTGTTTTACTCCTGATTTTTTTACCAAGTTTTTTCAGGTCGAGATGGATACGGGCATAGGGGCGTTTATTCCGGGAGGTTGTTTTCGCGGCTGTGGTTTTAATGCCAGGCTCCTGTTTGGCATGTTTATTTTCGTCAGGCCAGCGGAGTTCGATTTGAGTAGCGGTAAAATTTTTTGCAACTGGCGCCCAGTACCCAGCCACGACTACCCACAAGCCTAATGCCAGTATTTGTGACAGGAACACCAGCTTTAGCGGTTGAATAAAAGGAAACAGGGCCGCCACCAGGTATGACAACGGGTGATAACGCGGAATAAAGGCATCACTTTTTGTTGCCAGGGCACGCAAGTTGGCCATTCTTTTTGAGGCCCAGGGTGCATCGGAAAGTAATTCTGCTAATGACATCGTAAAACCAGAGATGGGTGCGTTTTGCTTGTTAAATTCTGGAATATTCAGTGATATCCAGCGTGGATCACCGGCCACGCTTATAGCCAGGGCCAGTGCCGCATCCACTTGTGATTTACAGGCCGCTAAAGCAATACCATCACGGCGGAATAGCTCCAGTCTTTTCCTGGCCGCACTAATCAGGGGGAAAACGGTACTTGGCCACAGCAGCCAGGACCATTTACTGTGCGGAACAAATAGCCTGGCGACTTCAGCACCAATAATAAAATCAATACTGCCCTGACGATCGGTCAGGATACCGACACTATCGGCGGGTAAAACCACGTGTATTTTTTTACCAACACGCTGGCTGTTAAATCTGCCGGTGGTGGTCTGGTTGAGCAGGTAACTATGTATTTCATGTTCTACCCCCAGACGTTTACAGACAGACTTCACCCTTTTAAACAAGTCCGGATATTGATTCGGGCCCAGTTTTACGGCAAAACCGCGTAAATATGCCAGGCGCTGGATCCTGATTACGACATTTACAATAATTGTGACTAATAGCACCACCAAAGCCGCCGCCAGTAGCAACTGCCAGCTCAGCTGGTATTGTTCCAGTAGCAGCCTGAAGTTGGCCAGCTCATAAAAAATAAAGCTGAACAGGCCTGACCAGAATATAAGGGAAACGGTTAAAGCCGCAAAAAAAAGTTGTTTTTGTTGGCGGGTCGCCTGCATTAGTATGCAACTCCAGCTGGAAATATAGGGTCCCGTCTGCCTGTCATACTGGCAGATTGATCGTATTGCCGATGATTTTGATTTAGGGCGGCCATAAAAATTGTGCTAAACAAAGGAATGTCGTGTCTTTTTTCAATCATATAATTGCAATCATAACCTTCTAGACTATGTTTTGGCGATTCTCGCATTGGCGATACAAAAAATCGAAGCGGCCGAAAGCTGCTAACGAGCCCCGGCGCCTGCGTTTTTTATGGCGGCTGCTGGTTTGGGGTTCGCGCCTCTTGATACTGATTATAATTGTTGATTTGTTTTATGTGGCCAAAATCTGGCCTGATTGGGACAAATTAAGCAAAGGGGCAGTGCCTAAAAGTAACTTTATGCATATTTACGCCCGGGAAAGAAAAAAACACAAAAATTGGCCATATCGACACTGGGTCCGGGTGCCAATCAGTAAAATACCCGCCCATGTCAGCCGGGCGGTGATTGTGGGTGAAGATAGTCGTTTTTATGACCACGGTGGTTTTGATTTTATTGCCTTTCGGGAAGCCATGGGACGCAATGTGGAAAAAGGCCGCATGCGCTACGGTGCCAGTACAATTTCTCAGCAAACCGTGAAAAACCTGTTTTTAAGCGGCAGTCGTACGCCGTTACGAAAATGGCACGAATTACTCATGACCTGGGGCATGGAGGATCGATTATCGAAACGCCGGATCCTGGAAATCTACCTGAATATCGCCGAATTTGGCCTGGGGGTTTACGGGGTCGAGGCCGCATCCCGCCATTACTGGGGAAAATCTGTGACCGAGCTATCACTCCTGGAGGCGGCACAATTGGCGGCCAGCTTGCCAAGTCCCAGAAAACATAATCCGGCCACTGCCACTAAAAGCTTCCAAAGCAGAACCGAGCGGGTTTACTACTGGCTGACTCAAAATCAATAACATAGGTGTGGGATCCAGGGTTAGTGTCAGCGTATTAATGTCAGGCCAGAGCCAAAAACAAGACCGGATGGCTGGAAAGCTGATTAAGAATGACAGATACTCGCGGCTGATAGCGACCATATATATAGTAGGGACAGCCGCACGCTACTTTCCAAGCGGACAAATTTTGTAAATATAAAATATTAAAAAAGACATTTATTTTGAATTTTCAACAACTTATCCTGACATTACAAACATACTGGGCCGATCAGGGCTGTGTCCTGATGCAACCTATTGATATGGAAGTGGGGGCAGGCACTTTTCATCCGGCGACTTTTCTCGGCGCCATTGGCCCGGAACCCACGCGAGCAGCGTATGTGCAACCCTGTCGGCGACCCACCGATGGCCGTTATGGCGAAAACCCGAATCGGCTCCAGCACTATTACCAATTCCAGGTAATACTTAAACCTTCGCCAAAAAACATCCAGAAATTGTATCTAAATTCTCTTAAAAAGGTTGGTATTGACGCTAAAATTCATGATATTCGGTTTGTTGAGGATAACTGGGAATCGCCCACATTAGGGGCCTGGGGCCTGGGCTGGGAGGTGTGGCTCAATGGTATGGAGGTCACCCAGTTTACCTATTTCCAACAAGTTGGTGGCCTCGAGTGTCGGCCGGTCACCGGTGAGATTACCTATGGCCTCGAGCGCATTGCCATGTATTTGCAAGAGGTGGATAGCGTTTTTGACCTGGCCTGGAATGACCAGGTGCGTTATGGCGAAATCTACCACCAGAACGAGGTCGAGTTTTCAGGATACAATTTTGAACAGGCCAATACCGAGCTGTTATTCAGGCAGTTTGATGATTATGAGAGTGAGTGCAAACGCCTGATCGAGGCTAATTTACCCTTGCCGGCCTATGAAATGGTGCTCAAGGCCTCACACAGTTTTAATTTGCTGGATGCTCGCAGCGCCATTAGCGTGACCGAACGGGCCAGGTTTATTGGCCGGGTGCGGGCGCTGGCCCGCTTGATTGCCCAGGCTTATTACGACAGTCGTGAGTCTTTGGGATTTCCTCGAATCGTTAAAAGTACTCAGAACACATAGTTAATTTTTGAATAATTAATCAGACATGGTCGCGAGAAAAAAGAAAAAGAAATCCAGGGCTAAAATAAAGTCCAAAATCAAAAAGCCTGCTGCAAAAAAAGCCATTGCGCCTTTGCTTATAGAGATTGGTACTGAAGAATTACCGCCCAAGTCGCTAAAAAAATTAAGCGATGCATTGACTCGCTCATTAACTGAGCAATTAATGAAAGCCGGACTGGTGAGTGAAAATGATGTTGCGAGTTCATATGCAACACCGCGGCGACTGGCAGCATTATTTCCAAAAGTATTAAATAAACAACCCGACCAGGAGAATTTTAAAAAAGGCCCTGCTATTAAAGCCGCATTCGATGATGACGGTAAGGCAACAAAAGCAGCCCAGGGTTTCGCACGCGGCCTTAAAACTACGCCAGATAAGCTGGAGCAGCGAGAGGGTCATGTGGGACTGCTGGTAAAAACCAAAGGCCGGCAGGCCAAAGAAATTGTGCCTGAAATACTTGCTCAGGCCTTAAAACAGTTACCAATTCCAAAACGCATGCGCTGGGGCGACCTGGATGCGGAGTTTGTCCGGCCCGTGCACTGGCTGGTTTTATTACACGGAAAAAATATTATTAAAACCGAATTGTTATCGGTTAAGGCCGGCCGTAAAACCTATGGTCATCGATTCCATTATCCCAAGGCCATTAGCCTGGCGGATGCATTAAGTTATGAAAAGCGTTTGCAAAATGACGGATTTGTCATTGCCGATTTTGCTAAACGGAAACAGAAAATTGAAAAGCAAATTAATGGACTGGCGGCTAAACATAAGGGCGTGATTGTAAAAAATGAGGCCCTGCTCGATGAAGTGACAAGCCTGGTTGAATGGCCCCAGGCCATTCTTGGAAAATTCGATGAGCTTTACCTGGAAGTGCCCCAGGAGGCACTGATCACTACCATGCAGGACAATCAGAAGTACTTTCCGGTTGTTAACAAAAGAGGCAAATTGTTACCGTTTTTTATTACGGTCAGCAACATCCAGAGCAAGAAAAAAGCCATGGTACAAGCAGGTAACGAGCGTGTGCTCAATGCCCGATTGGCAGACGCCCAGTTTTTCTGGCAGCAGGACAAAAAAACACCCTTGGCGAATCGTGCCAGGAGTCTTGAAAGTGTGGTATTTCATAACAAGCTGGGATCGGTTGCCGATAAAGTCCGACGCGTAAAAAGATTAGCCGCGGATATTGCCGAAGAAACAGGGGCATTACCAGAAAATATCGATCGCGCATCAGAGCTAGCAAAGGCCGACCTGATGACAGGTATGGTCTACGAATTCCCTAATTTACAGGGCATTATGGGGCGTTATTATGCCTTGCATGATGGTGAAAATACCGAAGTTGCCGCGGCACTTGAAGAACAATATCTGCCCAGGTTTGCCGGTGATATCTTGCCAGCAACTAAAACTGGCCTGGCATTGGCACTGGCCGACCGGCTGGACACTCTGGCTGGAATCTTCGCCATTGGTGAGCTACCGACGGGCGAAAAAGATCCATTCGGTTTACGGCGCGCAGCGTTAGGTGCGTTGCGCATACTCATTGAGAAAAAGATAAACCTGAATTTATTTTCTGCGCTGCGAGATGTAGCCGGATATTACAAAGAGCGTTATGACGCCAGGAGTGTTGCACTAAGCGTTTACGATTTTGTAATGGGCCGATTGCGCGCTTATTACCAGGAGAAGGGCTTTTCCGGTGATGTATTCGAATCTGTTTTAGCCTGTCGTCCCAACCGACCTTACGATTTTGATTGCCGGATCAAAGCAGTGAAGGCGTTCTTAAAGCTTAAAGAAGCAGAAAGTCTGGCTGCTGCCAATAAACGAATTAGTAATATTTTAAAGAAAGCTAATAAGGCGCAATGGAATGAGGTTAAACCCGATCTACTGACTGATAAAAACGAGCGCGCATTATTTGATCGCATTGTTCTTGTAGAAAAAGAAGTCCAGCCGCTCATGGAAAGCCAGGAATATACAAAGGCGATGCATGTGTTGGCGCAACTGCGACCAGATGTCGATTCATTTTTTGATAATGTGATGGTCAATGTTGACGATGAAACGGTGCGGGAGAACAGGTTATCGCTGTTATACCGCCTGAATAAGTTATTTTTACAGATAGCAGACTTATCAAAATTACAGGGTTGAACAACATGACAAACCATTCATCAAAGAATTCTTCCCGCGACTCATATAGCGATATGCTGGCAACTGTTCAGGCCTTTCACGACAAGCATGATTTTAAAAATACCGGTGGCGAAGAAATGACCTACCGGCTGGCATTGATGGCCGAGGAGCTGGGTGAAATCTCTGCCTGTGTCACCAAGGGGAAATCAAAACAGGAGCTGGCCGAGGAATGTGCCGATTTGTTTATCCTCATCATGGGCACCGCCATTGCCGCAGGGTTTGATCTCAACCAGGCATTTTGGGATAAAATGAAAATTCTTGATAAGCGAGACAGTCGCATGGTTAATGGCCGCATCAGGGTGTCCGAATTCAGGGGGGTCAACGATGACCAGGAATAATCAGGTCAGAACAAAACAAATCGGGCCAGGCTTGCCATGAAACTGGTCATCCTCGATCGCGACGGTGTCATCAATGAAGATTCTGATGCCTTTATTAAATCACCCCATGAATGGGTGCCCATCCCTGGCAGCCTGGAAGCCATTGCCCGGTTAAAACGGGCCCAATACCAGGTTGTGATTGCCACTAACCAGTCCGGGGTCGCCCGTGGTTTATTTGATATGGACACCCTCAACACAATTCATTTGAAAATGATTCATGCAATTCGTCAACGGGGTGCCGAGATTGATGGGGTATTTTTGTGTCCCCACGGCCCAGATGATGGTTGTGACTGCCGGAAACCCGCAACCGGACTTTTTGACCAAATAGCAGCACGTTTTAAGATGAATCTAAACGGTGTTTTTGCGGTCGGTGATTCCGAGCGGGATATTGTGGCCGCCAGCAAAGTTGGTGCCCGACCGGTATTGGTGCTGACTGGCAAGGGCAAAAAAACCCAGGAGAGCAGTTCCTGGGTTACAGGCATACCTGTTTTTAATGACCTGGCGACATTTAGCCGGGCCCTGGTTAATGAAGAAATAAGCTAAGGAACCTCTGATTAATCCCTGAAGTGGCGCTGGCTGTGTTAAAAAGGAACTCGAAATGCTCTTTTACTACCGTGTAAACTCCGCTTTCTCGTTCCTTTTTGCCTTGCCATCATCCACTTGATAAATTAATCAGAGGCTCCCTAAATAACAATCAGGATTGTTAAAAACATATGCTCCAGCTTCGCTCAATACTCTTCAGATTGTTAATGTGGTCCAGCCTGGTGGTGTATGCGCCACTGACATTACTGACCTTTCCATTTCCCTACATCATTCGTTACCGGGTCGTAACTGCCTGGCCGAAGTACCATATCTGGCTGCTCAAGATGTTATGCAATTTGAGATACGAGGTGCAGGGCCTGGAAAATTTGCCTGACGGTGCGGCCATTGTTTTGGCCAAACACCAGTCGACCTACGAAACATTTGTCCTGAATTACTTGTTTCCGCCGTATACCTGGGTTTTGAAGCGTGAGCTGATGTGGGTGCCATTTTTTGGCTGGGGCATGGCATTGTTGCGCCCCATCGCAATTAATCGCAGTTCTGGCCACAAGGCAATGGGACAATTAATAGAACAGGGACGGGAACGATTGGCAAGTGGCTTATGGGTCGTTATTTTCCCGGAAGGCACGCGCATTCCCGTTGGCAAAAAAGGCCGTTATCGTTTGGGTGGGCCGATCCTGGCTCATGAAACCGGGTACCCGGTAGTCCCGGTTGCCCATAATGCCGGTACTTATTGGCCTAAACGTGGGCTTGTAATTAAACCAGGCGTGGTAAAAATTGTTATCGGGCCCGTCATTGACAGTAAGGAAAATTCGGCAGAACAAATAAGGCGCTTAACAGAAGACTGGATTGAAAGCACAGTACAGAAACTGGAAGGGCGTTCTGAAGCAGCTGTGCTCGTCACCAAAACTAAATAACCCTGACTACAAATTTTCGTCGTATCGTACATGACGTAATACGCTGATTGACGCCCTGTTAAATCACATCTTTGCGCAAGGATTGGCCATTTACAGCGACCTGTTCGTGGCGTATTACCACAATCATTGTTAATGAGCCTTGTTGCCGGAGCCGGTTTTTTTATATTTGGCATTCTCATGGCCATACCATTGGACGTAGCGGCCGGGGTAGTAAATTTAATCCTTTAGCTGGGGCCATGACTGGCCTTGATACCAGCAGTTTTGGCGGCGTTATCGATTGGTGTACCAGTCGAAACCAGGATGTTAGTCGTTTTAGTGATGATAATTGCCCAGATCAACGATAATTTTGTTGTGGTTCTTGTTATTTTGACCCGGGCGGCAAATTTACACCTACTAATTACCTTGATTGGAGTGATTGCAGGAGGAAATTTTATTGGTTTTGCCAGAATGACTATTGCTTTACCGGTCTTATTTACCGCCAGAATTGTTTTTAATGGTTTACTTGCCGGTTGCAGTCAAAATTTAAATACAATTTCTTGTCAAAAATACAGATTTGATTTAA